>DASPKT010000317.1:0-17161 GCA_035627915.1 Azospirillaceae bacterium | reverse complement strand
GTCGAAGCCTCATCCTGAGCTTGTCGAAGGACGCACCCCGCCACCGCTGCCACCTGAACCGGTCGACCCCGCCCCGGGTCACCCGTTGATGCGCGCGAACTCGCGGAAGGTGACGGCGATCTTGTCCTCGACGATGGTGACCTCCCCGCTGCCGACCTTGCGGCCGGAGACGATGATGTCGGAGAGGTCGTCGATCTTGCGGTCCAGCTCCACGATGGCGCCGCGGCCCAGCTTCAGCAGGTCGCGCACGCGGATGGTGGAGGTGCCCAGCACGACGCTGACCTCGACCTCGGTGTCGTAGATGGCGGAGAGTTCCGGGGCCCGGCCGCCGCCACCCCCGCCACCGCCCCCGCCGCCGAACATGGCGTCGATATCGTCCTGGCTTCCCATGGCATGCTCCCCGTCCGGATAGGCCGCAAGCCCATGTTAGCATGGGCCCTTCCCTCCGATGGGGTTATTTCTGGGTCGCCTCCAGCACCAGGTGCAGCAGCGGGAACGGACGCCCCGTGCCGTCGAGCGGCGAGCGCCCGGCCACCCGGAAGCCCAGCCGGGCGTAGAAGCCGACCGCGCCGCGGTTCTGCTCGTTCACGTCGACGGAGAGGTCCGGGGCGGCCGCGCGCGCAACCTCCACCAGGGCGCGCCCGACGCCCCGGCCGTGCCAGGCCGGATCGACGAACAGCGCGTCGATCTTCGCCCCGGTCATGCCGAGGAAGCCGACCGGCCGGTCCTGCCCGTCCACCGCCACGGTCAGGTCTGCCGCGGGCAGGTACTCCTCCCGGACCAGCCGGGCGAAGAACGCGATGTCGTCCTCGCCCAGGAAGTCGTGCGTCGCCCGGACGGCGTCGTTCCAGATGCGGAACAACGCCTCCCGGTCGTCGGGGCGGGATTGCCGGGTCGCGATCATCGGTGCCTGCCGGTTCGGTTCGTCGGGGGCCAGGGCCTAGCGCGCCGGGCCCGCGCATGCAAGTGCGGCCCGCGCAATCGGGGTAGCGGCGGCCTGCCCGCCTCGGAAAGCCACGGTTTCCCGCCCATATGGCGGCGACGGGCGGCCCCTTCGCCGCCCCATGGGACAGACATGGCCATCGACCAGACGCAGCGCGAGTACCGTTCCCGCCGCATCGGCTCCTCCGACGCGGTGCGCATCATGGCCGGCGACTGGCGCGACGTGTGGCTGGAGAAGACCGGCCGCACCGCGCCCGCCGACCTGGACTTCGTCGCGGCGGTGCAGATCGGCATCGCGACCGAGCATTTGCACCCCCGCTTCTGGCAGCGCCGCACCGGCATCGGCAGCTTCCCCGCCCGCGACACCGCGGTCCATCCCGAATATGGCTGGCTGGTCGCGCATCCCGACTTCCTGACCTGGCGCGAGGCGCCGCTGGACCCGTTCGCCCCGCCGGACACGATCCTGGAGGCGAAGTTCTGCGGCAGCCCAAAGGACGATTCGGAACTGGCGGAGCAGTACTACTGGCAGATCCAGCACCAGCTGCTGGTCACCGGGCTGAAGCAGGCCGTGCTCTCCATCCTGCGTCCCGGCGGCTATTCCTGGGTGGACGTGCCCGGCAGTGCCGCCGACCAGGCGCTGCTGCTGGAGACGCTGAAGGCCTTCTGGTGGCATGTCGAGACCGACACGGAGCCGGGCGATCCCCTGCCCGTCGCCGCCCCCGACCTGGAGGAGCAGCGCATCGTCGACATGTCGCTGCACAACGCCTTCGCCGCCCATGCCGGGACCCTGCTGACCTGCCGCGGGAACTGGACCGCCTACCGGCAGGCGGAGGCGGAGCTGAAGTCGCTGATGCCGGACGACGTGCGCGTCGCCTACATCGCGCTGGAGGTCTCCGAGTCGGGGGCGGAAGGGCTGTTCCTCAGCCGCTCGCGCGACGGAAGGCTGTCGTTGCGCTTCGGCCATCCCCCGTCCAGGCACCTGCGCCGGGCGGAGCTGTGGATGCCCCCGGAAGCCGCGGAATAGGCCGGTTTCCGGGGCTTTCCGCCCTGATGCGAGTTCGCAGTACCGCCCTGGTATGCCGCGCTCCCAACCGCCGGTGTACTTGCGAAGTCGCATGATGGGCGTATCGTTGGGTACCATGGCGCGCGGGACCGTCCCGCGGGCCGTGGGAGACCCGACTTGGACGGCATCCGTGAAGCCCTTTTCCGCTGGATGAGCGGCGTGCTGCACCAGCGCGGCTGGAGCGCCGCCGCTTGGGCGCGTGAGGCCGGGGTGACGCCGACCAACCTTACCCGTTTCCTGAAAGACCCCGATACCGCCAGCCTGCCCAGCGCCGAGACGATCGGCCGGCTGGCCCGGGCCGCCGGGTCGGAGCCGCGCTTCCTCTCCCCCGCAGGTCCGGGCAGCGGTCGGCCGAACGGCGGCGGGCCGGACGGCACCGGCGCGAACGGCGCGGCCAAGCGGGTGCCGGTGCTGAGCAGCGCCCAGTTCCGCCGGGTCATGGAGATGCCAGACGGCGAGGCGGTCTCCCATCTCGCCCGGCTGCTGCGCGACGGGGCGCCGTCCCTGCCCTTCGACCATGGGGTGACCGAGCGCGCCTGCGCGCTGAAGGTCACCACGCTGCACATGAACGCCGGCGGCATGCTGCCCGACGACTATGTCGTGGTCGAGCCGCCGGACCGGCTGCCGGTCGAGATGGGCGACCTGGTGGTGGTGCTGGACGGCGACGGGGTGTGCGGCTACCGCTACTACCCGCCGCTGCTGGTGCCGGTCAGCACCGACAGCGGCTGCTCCACCCCGCTCCGCCTGGACCAGGCCGCCATCGCCGGCGTCGCCGTGCAGCTGGTCCGGCCGCTCCGGCCGTGATGCTCAGGGCTTGGCCGGCGGCAGCGGCTTGCCGGGGCCGACGTCGGCGCCCATGTCGGCGACGAACTTCCAGGAGCCGTCGGCCTGCTTGTGCCAGACGGTCATGTACTGGGAGTTCTTCTCCACCAGCTTCCCCTCCTTGTCCTTGAAGCGCCGGGTCGCCCGGCCCCAGGTCCAGCCGAGGTCGCCCGACGCCGCGATCTGCGCGTATTCCGGCGCCCAGTCCATCTGCAGGTCGGGCGGGAAGCCCTTCTCCAGCGCCGCACCCGGGCCCTTCGGCTCCGGTGAGTTGATCATGTAGACGGTCTCGGCGGCGTACAGCGCGAAGGCCTTGCCGACGCCGATCTCCTGCGCCTTGGCGGCGAAGTCGCGGTCGGCCTTCAGCAGCACGTCTGCGGGGTCGGCGGCATGGGCGGGCATGGCGGTGGCGAGGGTCATGAGCAGGGCTGAACAGAAGCTGCGGAACATCGGGTGGCTCCGATCGGTGGGACAGGCCCCCTTCATGCGCCGGCGCCCGCGCGCGGACCATGTCCTTGAGGCGATGGATTGCCGATGATTGGGTGATGAGGGGGCTAACGGGTGCGGCCGGGAGCCTGTGCGGCCTTCGACAGGCTCAGCCTGAGGGGCGTGGGATGCCAAGGCGTAGGTCGCATGCAGCGCAAGCGGAATGCGACGGCACCGCCCATGTCGCATTGCGCCTGCGGCTCAATGCGACCTACGTGTCGGACGGCCCCTACTCCGCCGCCTGCCGCACGCCCGGGCCCCTCGCCAGCTCGCGCAGGCGCGTGCCCAGGGTGGACCAGCGCGGGCGCAGGCCGCTGTCGGCGACGGCGCGGGCGAGCGCCTGGCGGTCGCCGACCAGCACCACCAGGCGGCGGCCGCGGGTGATGCCGGTGTAGAGCAGGTTCCGCCGCAGCATGGGCCCGTGCTCCGCGGTCAGCGGCAGGACCACGACGGGGAACTCGGATCCCTGGGCCTTGTGCACGGTGATGGCGTAGGCGAGCGTCAGCCGGTCCAGCTCCGTGCCGGAATAGGCCAGCTCCCGCCCGTCGAAGTCCACGGCGATGGAGCCCGCCGGCACGTCGACGCCGACGACGCGGCCGATCTCGCCGTTGTAGACGTCGCGGTCGTGGTCGTTCTCCACCTGCATGACCCGGTCGCCCATGCCGAAGGCGACGGGCCCCCGGGTCAGGCGGGGGCCGGTCGGCGGGTTCAGCGCCTTCTGCAGGTCGAGCGCCAGCGCCTGCGCCCCCAGCCGGCCCCGGTGCATGGGGCAGAGCACCTGCACGTCGCGCTTCGGATCGAAGCCGAAACGAGCGGGGATGCGCTCTGCCACCAGGTGGATCACCCGGTCGCGGCACAGCGTCGGGTCGCGCGCCTCCACCAGGTAGAAGTCGGTTTCCGCGCCGGCCGGCGCCGGTTCCGGCAGCTCGCCCCGGTTGATGCGGTGGGCGGCCTGGACGATGCGGCTGCCGGCGGCCTGGCGGAACACCTCGGTCAGCCGCACCACCGGCACGGCACCGGACGCGATGACGTCGCGCAGCACGTCGCCGGCGCCGATGGCGGGCAGCTGGTCGGCGTCGCCCACCAGCAGCAGCGCCGCACGCCGGGGCAGCGCCACCAGCAGCGCCTGGGTCATGCGCACGTCCAGCATGGACGCCTCGTCCACGACCAGGAAGTCGCAGTCGAGCGGGCGGTCCGGCCCGCGGCGGAAGCGGCCGGCGGCCACGTCGATCTCCAGCAGCCGGTGCAGGGTGACCGCCGTCATGCCGGTCACCTCCGACAGGCGGCGGGCGGCGCGGCCGGTGGGGGCGGCCAGCGCCACCCGCACCCCGCGCTTGGCCAGCGTGCGCACCAGCGCGTCCATCAGCGTGGTCTTGCCGACGCCGGGCCCGCCGGTCAGCACCGCCGCCTTCGACGCCAGCAGCCGCCCCAGCGCCGCCACCTGCGACGCCTCCAGCCGGCGCCCGGTGCGCAGCGCATAGGCCTCCGCGGCCTTCGCCGCCGGGGCCGGCGCCCAGGGCAGGGGTGCCGAGGCGATCTCCAGCAGGCGGCGGGCCGCCAGCGCCTCTCCCCGGTGCAGCCAGCCGGGGAAAAGGCAGTCCACCCCCTCCGCCATCTCGCGTACGACGGTGCCGGCGGCGACCTCCGCCGCGACCGCCTCGGCCAGCAGGGGGCGCGGCAGGCCCATCAGGGATTCCGCCATGTCCAGCGCCTCGTCCTCCGGCAGGCCGCAGCTGCCTTCGGCGGCGGCGCGCTCCAGCACGTGCAGGATGCCGGCGCGCAGCCGCGCGGGCGCGTCGGCCGGCATGCCGAGCCCCTTCGCCAGCCCGTCCGCCCCGTCGAAGCCGAAACCGCGCACCTCGCGCGTCAGCCGGTAGGGGTCGGCGCGCACCAGCCCCTCGGCGCCGGCGCCGAAGACGTCGTGGATGCGGCGCGCCTTCTCCGGCGGAATGCCGTGGCGGTGCAGGAACAGGGCGAGCTCGCGCAGCGCCCGCTGGTCGTTCCAGGCGGCCAGCAGCTTCTGGGCGCGGAAGGGGCCGATGCCGGGCACGGCGCGCAGGCGCCAGGGCTCGTTCTCCAGCACCTCGAACACGCGCTCGCCGAAGCTCTTCACCAGGCGCGCGGCATGGACCGGCCCCACCCCCTCGATGAAGCCGGAGCCGAGGTAGCGCTCGATCCCCTCCAGCGAGGTCGGCAGGGCGGTGTCCAGGCTCTCCGCCTGGAACTGCACGCCGTAGCGGCTGTCGTTGACCCAGATCCCGTCGGCCTCGATGCGCTCGCCCGGTTCCACCCCGGCGACGCGGGCGACGACGGCGACCGGGCGGGGGAAACCCTTCGCCTTCACCTTCAGCACGCTGAAGCCGCTCTCGGCGTTGTGGTAGGTGACCCGCTCCACCGTGCCGGAGAGATGGTAGTGCTCCCCCTCCGGCGGCAGCGGGGGGCCGAGCACGCCGAGGTCGAGCATGGGCTGGGCGGGAGGCGGCATGGGCGTGGTCCTCAGGCGGCCTTGCGCCGGCGGCGGGCCGGCTCGGGCGCTTCCGCCTCCACCAGGACGGCGGGGCGCGGGCGGTGGGATGCCAGCGCCCGCGCGGTGATCGCGGCCAGCGCCGCGGCCTGCCGGCGGGCGAGTTCGTCCGCGGTCAGCGGCTCCACGTGGCGCGCCTTGGCGGCGGCCAGCAGGGCCTTGGCCTCCGCCACCTCGGCCGCCGTCTCCAGCAGCAGCCACTGCTTCAAGGCCCCCATCGCCAGCGCCCGCTCCACGCGGGTGCGGACGGTTTCCGGGGTCTGTGTCCTGGGCTTCGCCATGGCTTCCTGAGGGTCCTTCGAAACGGTGTTTTTCTTCGTTTTCAGAGGGGGTTAGCCTGGAAATCCGGGGTCCGCGTCCCCATATAGAGGGATATCAACCGATCCCCTGCCCGATCCCTGTCCGGCGTCCGCGCCGGGCCCGGCCCTGGGCATTGGAGAGAACATAAAGGGAACGCGCCATGCACTACCTCCCCTCCATCGAGCTGACCCCCCAGGTCCGCCTGATGCTGTCGCGCGGGGCGCTGCGGCTGCAGCCGGGACAGTGGGTCCGCGGCGAGCGCGGCACCGGCCGCTATCTCCGTACCGATCCCCGGACCGGCGTCAGCTATGTCAGCTGGGTCCGTCCCGGGGACAGCTGGGCCGACCAGGCCCAGCGCTTCCACCGCGCCTGCCGGAACGCCTATGTCGGCAAGTACCGGCCGCTCTACGACCGCCTCCGCGCCGAGCGGGACTTCGGGCGGGACTACGGCGCGGACTTCGCCGGCGGCGGCGACCGGCGGGCGGCGTGAGCGATCACTCCGCCGCCATCCGGAAGCCGCCCGCCTCCTCCTCCCGCTCCAGCCCCAGCGTCCGGCCGATCTCCTCGACGGTCGGCCGGCGCCGGTAGGCGGCGGCGTAGCCGTCGAGCGCCGACAGGCACTCCCTCAGCGAGCCGGCGCCCACCGCGCGGCAATCCTCGAAGGCGGAGCCGTCCGGCTTCACCCAGTGCGTGACATAGGCGCCCTCGCCCGGCTCCTGGTTCAGGGTCAGGGCGATGCGGCCCTCCCCGCCCATCCGCCGGTGCGCTTGGCGCAGGCGGGCGCGCAGGGCCCCGATGCTCATCTCGTCCGCGATCTCTCTCATCACACCCGTCCCCCGTCATATCCCGTCAGGCGGCAGCCCGGCGGGCGGCCTCGTCGCGCGCGCCGCGCGCCCAGGCCGCGTCCTCCATCAGCGCCGCCGACAGCACCGCCGCGTGCGCCAGCAGGTCCGGCCGCGCGTCGTGCCCGCCCAGGCGCCCCAGCTGGGCCGCCAGGCCGAGCGCCGCCGACTCCACCCACTCGGCGAAGCGGCGCTCGCGCTCGGCCGGGCGCCAGTACCAGGCCGGCAGGCGGCTGTGCGCCGCCTCCAGCTCCCGTTCCCAGGCGGCCCGGGTCAGCAGGCCGCTGGGGGGCCCTCCCGTCTCCGCCATGGCGTCGCCTCCCCTTCCCTGATGCGAATTCGCAGTTGCCGGGGCGGTCAGGCCGCCGCGCGGTCCTGGGCCACGATCTCGGCCTTCTTCTGCGAGAAGTAGCTGGTGATGCGGTTCTGGGCGGCGCGGTCGACGATGCCGATCTCGCGCACCCGGCTGCTGACCCCGCCGCGCCACAGCAGGTCCAGCGCGTCCAGATCCTCCACCTTCGCCAGCTTCTCCCTGATCTCCTTCTCGAACGCCTCGACGGCGGCCGGCTGGGTGTCGGGGTTGGCCTTGGCGGAGAAGTAGGCCTCGGACTCCTCGCGGTACTTGCTGTCGTCGAACTGGCCCATGTGCACGTCGGCGGCGAGGCCGACCTGGACCAGGCACTTGCCGACCGCGTCCGTGATCGACATCTTGAACGCCTCGTCGTTCGGCTCCTCCGAGCCGTCGCGGCGGCGGCGCGTGATCTCGGTGCCGCCCCACTGCGGGCCGGTCCAGAGCTGCTCCCCCGTCACCGGGTCGCGGTACCAGACGCGCACGCAGATGAAGACCATGCGCTCCACCACGGTCCATTCCAGCTGCTCGTAGCCCCAGCCGCGGCCGACCGGGCCGAAGCTCTCGGTCATCTGCTGCAGGCGCCAGGTCGGGTCGATCTGGGTCCCGCGGAAGCCGCCGGAACGCTGGAAGGGCTTGGTGGCCTTGGGATCGGTGCGCTTCAGCCGGTTCCAGAGCGCCAGGTTCTCGCCCGTAGACGCGGGCTTGGCAGCGGGCGCCTCGACGGGGCCGCACTTCGCCTCGGTGGGATCGGAAGAAGCCTGCTTGGCCGCGCCGGCGGCCGCCGCGGCGCTCCTCGTCGTCTTGACCATGAACACCTCCTGCTGGGGGCGGTCCGGCCAGAAGCTGATCCACCCCTCGGAGGCTTAATATGGCTGCGAGTTCGCATTATGCCAAGAACGGAACGGGAACATCCGGCCCGATACCCACAATGCGCGGGGACTCACCCCTAATCGCGCCGGCCGCCCCTCACCACCCGCGGCGCGCGCGAACGAAGGCGGCGGCCTCCCGCCAGGGATCGAGGGTGAAGAAGCGCCGGGCGAGGCCGGAGGGGGACGGCAGGACGAACAGCGCCATGCCCTCGAAATCCTCCGCCTGCCGCCCGTAGGCGACGGCGGCGGTGCCGAGGAAGGCCTTGGCGGCGTTCTTGCTGTCCAGCGCGATGGCGACCGGGCGGAAGGCCCGCATCTTGGCCTTGAAGCCCTCGACGTCGTAGGCGTCGCGGCTGAGTTCGGAGTCGACGCCGAACTCGGTCTTGTTGAGGTCGGTAAGGCCCAGCCCGTACTCCGTCACGCAGGCATAGTCGGCCGGCGCCACCCGGCGGGGCGTCAGCCCGACCGCGTGCAGCGTCGGCCAGAAGGCGTTGCCGGGCTTGGCGTAGTAGGCCCCGGCCTCCTTGGAGGCGCGGCTGGGTGCCGTGCCGCAGAGCACCAGGTGCAGGCCGGGGGCCAGGATGTCGGGGAGGATCATGGGGCGGAGGATGGTGCTTCCGCCGCCCCTCGCCAAGCCCTACTCGGCGGCGACCTGAGTCGCCTCGTCCTTGCGCGCAGAGGAAAAGTCCGTCCGCGCGATCAGCCAGAAGTTCAGCGCCACGCCGAACGCGAAGAACAGCATGCCGTCGAGGTACATGCCCGCGTCGTGCGTTCCGGCGGCGAGGAACAGGCCGATCAGGGCGGTGACGATGCCCAGCAGGGCGATGAGGGGGGACTTCATGGGCGGCTTCTCCTTCAGGATTGCTTGGCCGGCAGGGGCCGGTCGTCGTCGAAGAGGATGCGGGTCCCCGCCCCGTCCAGATCCTCCATCTGGCCGGAGCGGACCGACCAGAGGAAGGCGCCGAGGCCGAGCAGGCCCAGGAACAGGGCGACGGGGATGAGGAAGAGCAGGCTGTTCATGCTTTGCCTCCGGCGGCCTTGCGGCCGGACAGGCGCATCGCGTTGCCCATGACCACCAGCGAGGAGGAGGACATGGCGACGGCGGCGACGAGCGGGGTGGCGTGGCCCAGCATGGCGATGGGCACGGCGCACAGGTTGTAGAGCAGGGTGAAGGCCAGGTTCTGGCGCACCAGCGTGCGGGCGCGCCGGGCGACGTGCAGCAGCTCGGTGACGGGGGCGAGCGCGTCGCCCTGGAACACCGCGTCGGCCGCCGTCTGCGCCACGTCCACCGCGCTGGAGGGGGAGACCGAGACGTCGGCCGCGGACAGCGCCGCCGCGTCGTTCAGCCCGTCGCCCACCATCAGCACCTTGGCGCCGCCGGCGCGCAGCTCGGCCAGCCGGGCGCACTTGCCGCGCGGGTCGACGCCGGCCCGCCAGACGGCGATGCCGAGGTCGGCCGCCAGCGCCGCCACGGTGGGCGCGCGGTCGCCCGACAGCAGCTCCACCCGGTAGCCCTTCGCCAGCAGCTCCCGCACGACCTCCGCTGCGTCGGCGCGGGCGCGGTCGGCGAAGGCGAAGCGGACGGGTTCCCGGCCGGGACGGGCGAGCCACAGCTCCGGCCCCGCCCCTTCCAGCTCCGGCGCCAGGTCGACGCCGCAGAAGCGCCGGCTGCCCAGGCGCAGCGTGCCCTCCCCGGTGTCCAGCTCCAGCCCGGCGCCCGGCACCTCGCGCACGCCCTCGGCGACGTAGCCGGGGCCGGCGGCGCGGGCCAGTGCCCGGGACAGCGGGTGGCGGCTGGCGCGGGCCAGGCCGGCGGCCAGCGCCAGGTCGTCCGCGCTGCGGCCCGGGTCCGGCAGCAGCTCGGGACGGCCCAGCGTCAGCGTCCCGGTCTTGTCGAACACGACCGTGTCCACCTCGGCCAGCCGCTCCAGCGCGGTGGCGGACTTCAGCAGGATGCCGCGCCCCATCAGCCGCTCGCTCGCCACCACCTGCACCGCCGGCACGGCCAGCGCCAGCGCGCAGGGACAGGTGATGATGAGCACGGCGATGGCGATCAGCAGCGCCGGCTGCCACGTGATCCCGCCGATGGTGATCCAGGCCAGGAAGGTCGCCAAGGCAAGGGTGTGCACGACCGGCGTGTAGGAGCGCGCGACCCGGTCGGCCAGCGCCACGAACCGCGCCCTGCCCTGCTCCGCCGCCTCCATCAGCCGCACGATCTCGGCCAGCAGCGTGCCCTCGCCGCTGGCGGTCACGGTCAGGCGCAGCGGCGCGGTCAGGTTCACCATGCCGGCGAAGACCCTGGTCCCGGGCACGGCCGCCTGCGGCTTCGTCTCGCCCGTCACCAGGCTGGCGTCCAGGTCGGAGGCGCCGTCGCGGACGGTGCCGTCGACGCCCACCCGCTCGCCCGCTGCGACCAGCACGGTGGCGCCGGCCGGCACGGAGGACGGGGCGGCGACCCGGGCGGTGCCGTCGGCCTCCAGCACCGTGACGGGCGCCCGGTTCAGCGCCAGCAGGTGCTCGGCCGCCGAGCGCGCCCGGCCGCGGGCGCGGCTGTCCAGGTAGCGGCCGATCAGCAGGAAGAACAGCAGCATGACGGCGCCGTCGAAATAGGCATGGTCGCCGTGCTGCAGCGTGACGGCGAGGCTCATGCCGCTCGCCAGGGTGACGCCCAGCGAGATCGGCACGTCCATGTTGGTGCGCCCGGCCCGGAGTGCGGCGTAGGCGGAGCGGAAGAAGGGCCGGCCGGCATAGACGACGGTGGGCAGCGCCACCAGGGCCGACAGCCAGTGCATGAGCGTGCGCGTCGCCTCCCCCATGCCCTGGACGTGGCCGGACCAGACGGAGACCGACAGCAGCATGATGTTGGCGGCAGCGAAGCCGGCGACCGCCATGCAGCGCAGCAGTTCCTTCTCCGCGGCGCGCCCCGGGTCGTCGGCGACCGGCGCCTCGAACGGGGCCAAGCGGTAGCCCAGCCGCGCCACGATGCCGGCGAAGCGCTGGGCCATCTCCGCGTCGCCCCGCCAGCGCAGGGTCAGGCGGCGGGTGGTGAGGTTCACCCGCGCGCTCTCCACGCCCTCGCGGGAAAGCGCGCTCTCGATCAGCCAGACGCAGGCGCCGCAGGTCAGCCCGTCCACCCGCAGGCGCAGGCAGCGGCTGCCGTCCGGCGCGGTCTCCACCCGCGCCGCCAGGTCCAGCCGCGGCGCCTCCGCGGCGTCGGCCACCGTCCCGGCGGCGGCGTCGCGGCGGGCGTAGTAGGCGTCCAGCCCCAGCTCGTGGATCAGCGCGAAGGCGCCCTCGCAGCCGCGGCAGCAGAAGTCCTGGCCGGCGGCGGCGACCGGCTGGCCGCAATGGCGGCACAGCGCGTCCGTGCGGGCGCGGGCGGCCGGCGGCCGGCCGGCGGCGTAGTCGAGGGCGAGGCTCATCGGATCACCAGCCGGTGGCTGAAGGCGTAGTGGTCGCCGTCGCGGCGGGCGGTCAGCTTCAGGTCCCACTGGCCGGCCTTAGGGGCCGTGACGGCGGCAACGTAGCGGCCGGCGCCGGCGGCGCGGAACTCCACCGGCTGGTCGTCCAGCACCTCCACCGGGCGGACCAGGCGGCCCTCCAGGGAAAGCCCGTCCAGCGGCAGGCCGTCCAGCCCGGCGACGGACACCTCCACGATGCCGCGGCCCGGCTCCCCGGAGGGCCGGAACGCCGCCTCGAAGTACCAGCCCAGCGAGTCCTGCCGGCGCTGCTCGGCCAGAACGGCGTTGTACTGGATGCCGCGCTCGTACGGCTTGGTCACGGCGAGGCCGGTCCAGGAGCTGACGGAGAAGTAGACCAGGGCGCCGTTGACGGCGACGACCAGGCCCAGCCCCCCGGCGAAGTACCAGGGGACGAGGGAGCGCCGCGAGGCGGCGGAGACGGTGGCGGCCACGGGGTGGCTCCTCACTTGTGCCGGGCGGCCGGGCCCAGGAAGACGGCGTCGTAATCGGCGCCTTCGTCGCGGGTCGGCTCGCGCAGGTGGAAGGTGATCGGGGTGGTGTCGCCGGCCAGGGCGGCCTTGGGCGCGGTCACGAAGACCCGGAAGGTCTCCACCGCGTCGGCGCCGGCGGCCAGGGTCACCGCACCGCCGGGGGCGGCCTCGCCGGCGCCCTGGACGGACAGCACCGCCCCCTCGATGCCCTCGGCGGTCAGCGCGAAGGACAGCCGCTCGCGCCGCTTGTTCAGGATCTTCAGGGTGTAGGCGTTGCGGATGCCGCCGTCGGAGAGCTGCACGAACAGCGGCGCCCGGTCGCGCAGCACGCTGACCTCCACCGTGGTGCGCAGCATCAGCCCGGCCAGCATCGTCACGCCGGTCAGCGCCAGCAGGCCGGCATAGATGACCACGCGCGGCCGCAGCAGCCGCCAGGGCTCCTGCCGGACGGTGGCGGCGTCGCGGGCCTCGGCGGCCATCGCCAGCAGGTCGATTGAGGCGGCCGCCTTGGCTTCCTGCGCCGCCAGCGTGTCGAAGCGGATCAGCCCCTGGGGACGGCCGACCTTGTCCATGATCTCGTTGCAGCTGTCGATGCAGAGGCCGCAGCCGATGCACTCCAGCTGCTGGCCGTCGCGGATGTCGATGCCGGTCGGGCACACCGCCACGCACTGCGCGCAGTCGATGCAGTCGCCCCGCCCCTCCCAGGAGGTGCCGGCCTTGTGCGGCCCGCGCCGCTCGCCCCGCCAGGCCTGGTAGGTGACGACCAGGGAATGGCGGTCCAGCATGGCGCCCTGGAAGCGCGGCCACGGGCACATGTAGGTGCAGACCTGCTCGCGCGCCCAGCCGGCCAGGATGTAGGTGGTGGCCGTGAACATCCCGACGAAGAAGTACAGCTCCAGCGAGGCGGCGCCGGTGAAGAAGTCGCGCACGACCGTCGGCGCGTCGCCGAAATACATGACCCAGGCGCCGCCGGTGGCGAGCGAGATCAGCAGCCAGACGGCGTGCTTGGCCGTCTTCAGGCCGGCCTTGCGCCAGGAGAGCGGCTGCTTGTCCAAGCGGATGCGGGCGCCGCGGTCGCCCTCGATCCAGCGCTCCACCAGCATGAACAGGTCGGTCCAGACCGTCTGCGGGCAGGCGTAGCCGCACCAGAGCCGGCCCGCCAGGGCGGTCGCCAGGAACAGCGCCAGCGACCCCATCACCAGCAGGCCGGTGATGAAGTAGACCTCCTGCGGCCAGATCTCGATCCCGAAGAAATAGGCGCGCGGCGCCGTCAGGTCGATCAGCACCGCTTGGTCGGGAGCACCCGGCCCCCGGTCCCAGCGCAGCCAGGGCACCAGGTAGTAGACGGCCAGGCAGAAGCCCAGCACGGCCCACTTGACGGTCCGGTAGAAGCCCTTGACCGAGCGCGGCTGGACCTTCACGCGGTCGGCGTAGAGGGGCACCACGTCGGCCGCCGGCTTCTGCGGCGCCGGCTTCGGCTTGGTCGGCTTTTCCAGGATCTGGGCGCCCATCGCGCGCGGACTCCGGTAACGGGGGAAGGAGCGGGCCTCCCGGCCCTCCACGCCCCGGACCTTAGGCCCGCCCCGCCACCCCCGCCTTGAGCCAGATCAATCTCGCGGTCGGCGGAACAATTCGCCCGGCAGGGGGAACGGGCGCCTTGGTTTCAGGGGTGCGGGTGCCGCCACGGGAGCCCCCTCATCGGCGGGCGTTCATATCGGTTGACCGTCACCCCGGCGGAGGCCGGGGCCCAGGGGCCCGAGCGCCACCGCGAACGCCCCCTGGATTCCGGCTTTCGCCGGAATGACGGTCGAAACATGGGAAGAACGAACCGGGATGTGCTCTCCAGCATGAGGGGCGGGGGATGCCAGGCCGGATGTGTCCGGCAGCCACATTGGCAGCGGGCCGCCGACGCCGCACCGTTCCGGAGCAGCGAAAACGTCCTCATGCTGAACTCGGCCGGAAGCACGCACGCCGCCACCGCCGCCCCAGTCGGAAGCTCACCTGCCCCACCCACCTGACCGTCACCCCCGCGGAGGCGGGGGTCCAGGCATTCAGCCGGCAATCCGGCCTGGATTGATGTGCCGACGGTGACGTGGGCGCCCCTGCGCCCGGCGTGGTCGCACGCTGAATGCCTGGATTCCCGCCTCCGCGGGAATGACGAAAAAAGGAAGTGAAGAGAGGCTCGCGTGCGTCCTGTGCGCCGTCGCGCCGCCCCTCACCCCGGACCTCCCCGCCACCCCCTGTCCAAGGGTGGCGGGAAGCCCGGGGGAGGTCCTGCCCCGGCTATTTACCGCCGCCCAGCCCGTGGACGTAGGCCGCCAGCAGCTTGACGGTGGCGGGGTCCAGGCGCTCGGCCCAGGCGGGCATGCTGCCGCGGCGGGCGAAGGTGACGGTCTCCACCACGCTGGCCTTGTCGCCGCCGTAGAGCCAGATCGCGTCATTCAGCCGCGGGGCGCCCATCTCCTGGTTGCCCTCGCCGCGCTCGCCGTGGCAGGCGGCGCAGTTCTCGGCATAGACGGCGGCGCCCCGGCCGGCGGCCGTGACGTCGGTGGCGGTGCCGGACAGCGACAGCACGTGCTCCGACACGTCGGCGATCTGCGCCGCGGTCAGCATGCCGTCGGCGCCGAAGCGCGGCATGTCGGAGAGGCGGGCCTCCTCGTTGCCGTTGCGCACGCCGTAGGCCACCGTATGCAGCACCTGCTCCGGCGAGCCGCCCCACAGCCAGTCGTCGTCGGCCAGCGTGGGGAAGCCCTTGGCGCCGGCGCCGCCGGCCCCGTGGCAGCCGGCGCAGTTGTCGGCGAAGGCGCGGCGGCCGGCGGCCTGGACGAACCCCATCATCCCGGGGTCCTTCACCAGCTCCTCCACCGGCGTCTGGGCGATGCGGTCCAGCATCGGGGCGACGCGCGCCTTCTCCGCCTCCAGCCCCGCCGCCAGCTCCTTGCGCTGGGTCCAGCCCAGCAGCCCCTCGGTGTGGGAGGAGAGCGTCGGCCAGGCCGGGTAGAGCACGACGTACACCGCCGAGAACAGGATGGAGGCGTAGAAGCTGTACAGCCACCATTTCGGCAGGGGCGTGTTCAGCTCCTTGATGCCATCCCATTCATGGCCGGTGGTCTCCCGGCCGGAAATCTCGTCCTTCTCGATCTTGGTCGGCATGGCACGTCACCTCGAACCGGGGGCGTGCGCCCCCTCGTCAAACAGCGGGTCGTCGTTGAGCGGGATGTGGCCCAGGGACTGCAGGCGCTGCCGGCGCGAGGGCCAGTAGGCCCAGGCGACGATGCCGACGAACAGCCCCATGAACCAGACCAGCCAGAGCTGGCGGAGGATCTCGTAGAACTCGGTCATGGCGGCCTCGCTCACTGCTTGAGGTCTTCGGGCGAGACGTCGCTGAACTTCACCAGCGTGCCCAGCATCTGCAGGTAGGCCACCAGCGCGTCCATCTCCGTCAGCTTGGCGCGGTCGCTGTCGAAGTCGGCCACGACCGCCTTCGGGTAGCGCTTCAGCAGGCCGGCGCCGTCCGCCTCGGGATCGGCCTGGGCCTTCAGGTCGGCCAGGGCCGCGTCCAGCATCGCGTCGTCGTAGGGCACGCCGACCGCGCGGTTGGCGGCCAGGTGGTCCTTGATGTCGTCGGTGCGCAGCACCCGGTCCGACAGGAAGGCGTAGCCCGGCATGACCGACTCCGGCACCAGGGCGCGCGGATCCTCCAGGTGGGCGACGTGCCAGTCGTTGGAGTACTTGCCGCCGACGCGGGCCAGGTCGGGCCCGGTGCGCTTGGAGCCCCACTGGAACGGATGGTCGAACATGCTCTCCGCCGCCAGGCTGTAGTGGCCGTACCGCTCCACCTCGTCGCGGAAGGTGCGGATCATCTGGCTGTGGCAGGTGTAGCAGCCCTCGCGGACGTAGATGTTCCGCCCGGCGAGCTCCAGCGGCGAGTAGGGGCGCACGCCCTCCACCCGCTCGATGGTGGTCTCCACGGTGAACAGCGGGACGATCTGCACCAGCCCGCCGATCGAGATCGTGATCAGCGACAGCACGGTGAGGAGGAGGACGTTCTTCTCGATGAGGGCGTGACTGAACTTCATGGCTTGGTCCCTTTCCTCACTCGGCCGGGACCGCGGCGGGAAGGGCGTGCGGCTCGACCGCCTCGCCGCTCTTCACCGTGCGGATCAGGTTGTAGGCCATCAGCAGGGCGCCGGTCAGGAACAGCAGGCCGCCCATGGCGCGGATCACGTAGTAGGGGTGCATGGCGGCCACCGTCTCCACGAAGGAGTACTGGAGGAAGCCCAGCTCGTCGTAGGCGCGCCACATCAGGCCCTGCATGATGCCGCTGACCCACATGGCGGTGATGTAGAGGACGATGCCCAGGGTCGAGACCCAGAAGTGCCACTCGACCAGCGCCTGGCTCCACATGGCCTTCCGCCGCCACAGCACGGGCACCAGGTAGTAGACCATGCCGAAGCTGACGAAGGCGACCCAGCCCAGGGCGCCGGAGTGCACGTGGCCGATGGTCCAGTCGGTGTAGTGGCTGAGGCCGTTGACCGCCTTCACCGACATGACCGGCCCCTCGAAGGTGCTCATGCCGTAGAAGCCGACGGCGGTGACCGAGAAGCGCAGGGAGGCGTCGGTGCGCAGCTTGTCCCAGGCGCCCGACAGGGTCATGATCCCGTTGATCATGCCGCCCCAGGAGGGCATCCACAGCATGACCGAGAACACCATGCCCAGCGTCTGCGTCCAGTCCGGCAGCGCCGTGTAGTGCAGGTGGTGCGGGCCGGCCCAGATGTAGAGGAAGATCAGGGCCCAGAAGTGGATGATCGACAGCCGGTACGAATAGACCGGCCGGCCCGCCGCCTTCGGGATGAAGTAGTACATCATGCCCAGGAAGCCCGCAGTCAGGAAGAAGCCCACCGCGTTGTGGCCGTACCACCATTCCGTCATCGCGTCCTGCACACCGCTGAACAGGCTGACGCTGTTGCTCTCGTTCCAGGCCAGCGGCAGGGCCAGGTTGTTCGCCA
>DASPKT010000316.1:0-3127 GCA_035627915.1 Azospirillaceae bacterium | reverse complement strand
AGGAGCACGGGCGCCTTGATCGCCGCGGCGTTGTGGACGGGCGAGATGCCCAGCAGCGCGCCGCGGTCCCCGCCCAGGTGCAGGCCGCGGCTGAGGTTCTTCACCTGGGTCCATTTCAGCTCGTGCTGTCGGGCAAGAGCGAGGGCTGCGCCATGGCCGGCCGCTCCGCATAGGCCTCGACAGGCAGCGGTTCCGCCCGGGCGGAACCGGCGGCCGTTCCCAACAGCACGACCGCGAGACAGGTCGTCAGGCGCATGCGATTCCCTGCGCCCTCCATGCAACTACAGCGCGCGTTTCTCCGTCGCTGCTGCATGCACCTATAGCAGATGGGCCGGCCGCGGCAAAGCTTGCCCCAGGGGCAGGCGGAAGAGCGGGCGCCGCGCCGGGGCGCCTCAGGGGCCCAGGTGCCGCGCCAGGAACTTCTCCCAGGCCTGCATCACCTGCTCCATCTCGGCCGTCGTGCGGGGGCTGTGGTCCATCCCCTCGATCTCGATGTACTCGTAGGGCCGGCGGGCCTTCTTCAGCGCCGCGGCCATGACCCGGCTGTGCTGGACCTCGGCCTGCACGTCCATCTCGCCGTGGACCAGCAGGACCGGGATGCCGATCGAGGCGGCGTTGTCCACCGGCGAGATCGCCTTCAGCCGGTCGCGGTCCTCGCCGAAATGGACGTGCCGGTTCAGGCTGCGCGCGCCGAAGCCCGCCGTCGCGCTGTAGATCCGGGTCAGGTGGGTCACCGGGGCCGTCGCGATGGCGCAGCGGTAGAGGTCGGGCGTCTGCAACGCCCCCACCAGGGCGGAGAAGCCGCCGTAGCTCCAGCCGGCGATGCAGACGCGGGCGGGATCGGCGATGCCCTGGGCGACGGCCCAGCGCACCCCGTCGGTGACGTCGTCCTGCATCTTGCCGCCCCATTCCCGGTGCCCGGCCTTGTGGAAGCTCTCGCCGTAGCCGGTGGACCCCCGGAAGTTCGGCTGCAGGACCGCGTAGCCGCGGCTGGCGAGGAACTGCGGCAGCGGATCGAACGCCAGGGTGTCGCGATAGAAGGGGCCTCCGTGCGGTACGACGACGAGCGGCAGGTTCCGGCCTTCGCGCCCGGGCGGCAGGGTCAGGTAGCCCGGCACCTCCAGCCCGTCTCGGGCCTTGTAGGACACCGGCCGCCGGTCGCCCAGCGCCTCCTGGGGGATGGAAGGGTAGGTGTCGCCGTAGAAGGCGAACTCCTTCGTCTCCCGGTCAAGGAGCCTGAAGCCGACCGGCTCCCGGCCGCTGAAGCTGGCGACCAGGGTGTAGCGGCCATCCGGCGTGCGGTCGACGATGATCTCCCGGCTGTCGGGCAGCGCCTTGTCCAGCCGGTCCTGGACCGCCTGCACGGTCGGGTCCAGCCAGCGGCGGGCCGGCAGGTCGTCCTGCCAGTCGAACGCCACGACCTCGCCCCGGCGCACCAGGGCGCCGTCCACGTCGTGCCGGGCGTCCTCCACCAGCCGGGGACCGAGTTCCCCGGTGGCGAGGTCCATCTCGTACACCGCGGCCCGGCCGTCCCCGTGCGCGGAGGAGACGTAGACCTTGCCGGGATCGCGGCCGAACCCCAGGATGCCGAAGGAGGGGTCCTCCTTCAGCCGCACCGTGCGCACGGGCCGGTACGGGCCGTCCTCGTCCTGGCGCACCATGTAGGTGTAGGTCTGCTCGTCCGGATCGTACTTCGCCGCCAGCCGGAAGCGCCCGGCGGGATCGGGGATGTATTCGGAGACGTCGCGGGCCGCCTCGACCACCTTGGTCATGTCACCGGTGTAGACATTGACCTTCACGATGTCGAAGGCCCCGTCCCAGCCCATGGGATAGGGCACCAGCACGTGCTCGCGGTCGAGGAACTGGAGCACGCCCGTGCTGACCACGATCCAGTGGTGGTTGCGCCGGTCGAGCAGGACCTTCTGGTCGCTGCCGTCGCGGTTCAGCGAGATCATCTTGGTGAAGCGCAGGGGATCGTTGCGCTCCCGGTCGTACAGCTTCTTGCTGAAGATGACGCCGATCAGCAGCCGCTCCGGATTGACCCAGTCGAACCACGCGATCTCCGCGTCGCTCGGGCTGATGACGACCGGCTTCTCGCCCGGCGCCGGCCGGATGGGCGAGATCAGCAGGCGCTGGCGGCCGTCCACCGGGGAGAGATACGCGATGTGCGTGCCGTCCGGGGAGAAGGACGGCTGCGCCATGTTGGGCGGATGGGCGTAGGCCTCCACCGGCGGCGGCTCGGCCCGCGCAGGAGTGGCGAGGGCCAGGGCCGACATGACCCAGGCCCCGATCAGCATGCCGCGCATTTCCGCCCCCGTTTCTCGCATTTTACGCGAGCGTAGGGCGCATCACCTGTCCTTTGCAACAGCCGGGTGGAGGAGCACCCCCCTTACGCCGGCTCCTTGCCGCCGTTGGCGGTGGACCAGCCGGTGGGGTCGTGGAGGAACTTCTCCACCTCCGCAGTGGTGCGGTCGTCGAAGGTGCCGCCCTCGCGTGCCGCCGCCAGCACGTCCCACCAGGTCGCCAGCGCGTGCAGCCGCACGCCCAGCGCGTCCATGGTCTCCTTGCTCTTGGCGAAGATGCCGTAGTGGAAGACGACGAAGGCGTGGTCGCACACGCCGCCGGCCTTGCGGATCGCCTCGACGAAGCCGACCTTGCTGCCGCCGTCGGTGGTCAGGTCCTCCACCAGCAGCACGCGCTGCCCGTCCTTCAGCTCGCCCTCGATCTGGGCGTTGCGGCCGAAGCCCTTCGGCTTCTTGCGGATGTACTGCATGGGCAGGCCCATGCGCTCGCTCATCCAGGCCGCGAAGGGGATGCCCGCCGTCTCGCCGCCGGCCACCGCGTCGATGGCCTCGAACCCGGCGTCCCGCATGATCGTTTCGGCGCCGTAATCGATGATCGCGCGGCGGGCGCGGGGGAAGCTGATGATCTTGCGGCAGTCGATGTAGACCGGGCTCGCCCGACCCGAGGTCAGGATGAAGGGCTGGTCGGCGTTGAAGTGCACCGCCTTGATGTCCAGCAGGATGCGGGCGGTCAGGCTGGCGGCGGTCTTGGCGTCGATCATGGCGGGGTCCCGGTCGGAAGGTGGGCGTGGCGTCGGCGCGGGGAGGTTTAGCCCTCCACGAGG
>DASPKT010000315.1:0-4602 GCA_035627915.1 Azospirillaceae bacterium | reverse complement strand
AGCCGCACCCGGCCCTGGCGCAGGTCGGTGATGGTGCGGTTGCGGTCGCGCTGCTGCATGTCGCCGTGCAGCGCCGCCGCGGCGTAGCCCTTGGCCGACAGCTCGGCCGCCAGCCGGTCCGCGTCGCGCTTGGTGGCGGCGAAGACGATGGCCTTGCCGAGTTCCGGCATCGCCACCAGCCGGTCCAGCAGGCGGTGCTTGTGGTCGAGCCCGTCGGCGCGCAGCCAGCGCTGGTCGATGCTCTCGACCGAGACGTTGCCGCCGGCGATGTCGATGCGCTCCGGGTCCTTCAGCAGGCGCTGGGCGAGCTTCGTCATCTGGCGGTCCACCGTGGCGGTGAACAGCAGGGTCTGGCGGGCCTCCGGGCAGGCGGCGGCGATCTGCTCGACCGGCTCCAGGAAGCCCATGTCGAGCATGCGGTCGGCCTCGTCCAGCACCAGCATCTCGACCGAGGAGAGGTCGAGCGTGCCGCGCTCCAGGTGGTCGATCAGGCGGCCCGGGGTCGCCACGATCAGGTCCACCCGGCGGCGCAGCATGTCGAGCTGCGCCCGGTACGGCATGCCGCCCAGGATGGAGCCGGTCCAGACGCGGTTGTACTTGGAGTACTTGCGCACCGCGTCCAGCACCTGCACCGCCAGCTCGCGCGTCGGGGTCAGGACCAGGACGCGCGGGCCGAAGCTGCCCGTCGGGCGCGGCTGGGTGGCGAGCCGGTGCAGCGCCGGCAGCACGAAGGCCGCCGTCTTGCCGGTGCCGGTGTTCGCCGAGGCGATCAGGTCGCGGCCGCCGATGACGGCGGGGATGGCCTGGGCCTGGATGGGGGTCGGGCTGGTGTAGCCGACCTCCTCGACCGCCTGCTGGATGCCGGGGGCGAGGCCGAGGTCGGAGAAAAGGATGTCCAAAACGTCGCTTCCTTCAGATAGGTCCCGGCCGGGCCGGGACGGCATGAGGCATCGGCGCGCCATCCCCTGACGGGGCGGACGCGTCGTTGCCGACGGGAGCGGCCTGGCTTGTTCGGAGAGCGAAGGGACGGTCGCCCGGGGACGGGGGACCGGCATGCACGACCCGACATAAGGTGGGGCGGTGCTGGTGGCGCCGACCATCGGCGCCAAGGGGCCCCTCAGCCACTCGGTACGCTGCTGTATATGGGCGGAGGCCCCCCGGATTCCAGGACTTTCGCCGCAGGGCAGCATGGCGCGGCGCGCGGGGGTGGGCATAATGGGGCCGGACACAGGACCGACAGGGGACGCCATGGACGCCGCCGAAGTCGTGCGCGGGGTGTGGGAAGGGATGGAGGCGCGGGACTGGGACCGGGTGCGTTCCCTGCTCGACGACGGGCTGGTGGTGGACTGGCCGCAGACGCGCGAGCGCATCCGCGGCGGCGACGCCTACGTCGCGCTGAACCGCGCCTATCCCGGCGACTGGCACATCGAGGTCGTGGACTGCTTCGCGGCGGGCAGCCGGGCGGCGCTGCGGGCGGTCATCACCGACGGGCCCGCGATCTTCCTCGCCTCCGGCTTCTACCGGGTGGCGGACGGCCGGATCGCCGAGGCGGTCGAGCTGTTCGCCGAACCGACGGAACCGCCGTACGACCGGTCGCAATGGGCGGAGCGCTATTGAGGCCCCTTCCCTTTCCCGGTCCGAGCCGCCAAACTCCCGCCCCGTGCGGGGGTAAGTGCCCATAGACACTGAATAATCAGGGAAGGAAGCGTCCATGAGACGAGTGAGCTTGGCGGCGGCCCTGCTGGCCGGCGCCGCCCTGCTGGGCCCGGCGCAGGCGCAGGAAGTGCCCGCGGCGGCTGGCCCGGTCACGCTGGTCCATGCCGGGACCCTGCTGGACCGGCCGGGCCAGGCGCCGCGGCGCAATGCCACGCTGGTCGTGCGCGAGGGAAAGGTGGCGGAGGTACGCGACGGCTTCGCCCAGCCGGCGGAGGTCGGCGCCGCGGACGCCCGCGTGGTCGACCTGCGCAACGCCTTCGTGCTGCCCGGCCTGATCGACGCCCACGTCCACATCACCGGCGAGCTGTCGCCGGACAGCCAGCTGCGCCGCGTGGTGGACGACCCGGAGGACCTGGCGCTGAACGGCGCCTGGTACGCGGAGAAGACGCTGCAGGCGGGCTTCACCACGGTGCGCGACCTGGGCTCCGACGCCCGCAGCGCCCTGTCGCTGCGCGACGCCATCGAGGCCGGCCGGCTGCCGGGCCCGACCATCCTGGCGGTCGGCAACATGGTCTCCATCACCGCCGGCCACGGCGACGACGCCAACGGCTGGAACGCCGTCGTGGCCGGGGCCATGGAGGGGACCAGCATCTGCAACGGCGCGGAGGACTGCCGCCGCGCCGTGCGCGAGCAGATCAGGATCGGTGCCGACGCCATCAAGCTGGCGACCACGGGCGGCGTGCTGAGCCAGATCGCCGCCGGCACCGGCCAGCAGCTGTTCGACGACGAGATCCGCGCCATCGTGGAGACCGCCCACCTGATGGGCAAGAAGGTCTCCGCCCACGCCCACGCCACCGCCGGCATCAACGCCGCCCTGCGCGCCGGCGTCGATTCGGTGGAGCACGGCAGCCAGATCGACGAGGAGTCGGTGAAGCTGTTCCGCCAGTCCGGCGCCTACTTGGTGCCGACGCTGCTGGCCGGCCAGACGGTGGTGGACATGGCCAACAAGGGCGGCATGACCCCCGCCGTGAAGCGCAAGGCCCTGTCGGTCGGCCCGATGATGCAGAAGAGCTTCGGCCTGGCGGTGAAGGGCGGCGTGAAGATCGCCTTCGGCACCGACAACGGCGTCGGCCCGCACGGCAGCAACGCGCGGGAGTTCAAGCTGATGGTCGATGCCGGTCTGAGCCCGGCCGAGGCGATCAAGGCCGCCACCGTGAACGCCGCCGACCTGCTGGACCGCTCCGCCCGCATCGGCACGCTGGAGCCCGGCAAGGACGCCGACCTCATCGCCGTGGCGAAGAGCCCGCTCGACGACGTGACGGAGCTGGAGCGCGTCCAGTTCGTCATGCGCCGCGGCGTCGTCCACCGCGAGGGCGGCCGCCGCGCGCCCTTCGACCCGGTGCCCTGAGGGAAGCGGGGCCCGCGCGGGGAAGCGCCGCCTCCCCGCGCGGGCGCTTCAGCCCGGCTCCCCGGCGTCGGCGCCGGGATAGCGGTGGGCGCCCCAGAGCCAGCGGCGGGCGGCCTGGGGGCTGTCGAAGTGGCTGACCACCAGGCTCTCCGGGTCGATGCGCTGGGCCACCGTCTGCACCGCCACCTGGTTGAAGTAGAACACCGGCTGGACCAGCGCCACGTAGCGCAGCCCGGCCTTGATCGTCCGGGGGATCCAGTCGTCGTTCAGCCAGCGCTGGTCCTCCGCCCCGATCAGCTTGAAGTTGGTGACGTCGCCCAGCAGCTTGGTCGCCCGCGTCTCCTGGATCATCGCCAGCACGCGCTCGTTCGCCTCGCGGAAGCGCGGGCTGGTGAAATAGCCCTTCCAGACCATGGCGACGCACGGCACCTCGGGGTCGTAGCTCACCTCGCAGACCTCAGCCTCGCCGACCACCACCGCCGTCCTCCCTCATGATGGCGCCGAGGCCGCCACGGCCCTCGCCTTGCCACGCGCCGAATGGTACTGATTGGTACCAAACTGTCAAACGGACCTTGGGCGGAGGCTTCCTTGACCGAACGGCGTAGGCGCGCCCCGGCGGCGGCGCGGCGGGCGGAGATCCTGGCGGCGGCGCGGGCGGAGTTCCTGGCGCGCGGCTACGGCGGGGCCACGCTTGCGGCCATCGTGGGCCGCGCCGGCGGCTCGCGGCGCGCCGTGTACGAGGGGTTCGGCGGCAAGGCCGGCCTGTTCGCCGCCATCGTCGACGATGTCCGCGGCCGGATGGAGGAACCGCTGGACGCGGGCGGCCCGCCGGAGACGGCCCTGCGCGCCTTCGCCCGCGCTTATGCCGCCCAGCTGATGCTGCCGGAGAACCTGGCGCTCTACCGGCTGGTGGCGGGGGAGACGGCGCGCTTCCCCGAACTGGGTGCCGCCGTCTACCGCTCCGGTCCCGCCGCGGCCGCCGATCGGCTGGCCCGGGCGCTGGCCGAATGGACCGCTGCCGGGCTGCTGTCCGTCGCCGACCCTCCCGGCGCCGCCCGCATCCTGCTGGCGGCGGTCCTGGGCGACCTCCACACCCGCGCCCTCTTCGCCCCCGCCTGGGCGCCGGAACCGGGCGAGGTGGACGCCTGCGCCGATGCCGCGGTCACGCTGTTCCTTGAGGGGTGCGGCTGTGAGGGGGTGCGTGCTTCTGACCGAGCTCAGCATGAGGGCGGGTGGATGCCTGGCCCGGCGCAGCCTCGGGAGCAGCAACCTCCCTTGGGAGCAGCAACACGCTCCTCATCCTGAGCTTGTCGAAGGCCGCACGCCGCCAACGCTGCCAAGACCCGTAGGTCGCATGCAGCGCAGCGGAATGCGACGCGCGGAAGCAACCCGGCGTGGGTTGTCGCATTGCGCTGCGCTCCATGCGACCTTGTCTGTTGGGATTTGATTAGACTGGCAGGGTCCAAGGGAGGACCGGTCTGCCCCGCGGGGCAGACCGGTCCGCGGGGTCGGAGACACCGTATGCGACCCGGGCGTTA
>DASPKT010000314.1:0-26698 GCA_035627915.1 Azospirillaceae bacterium | reverse complement strand
AGAACATCGTCGGCGTGGTCCTGCAGTGCAACAACTACGAGGTCATCGACCTCGGCGTCATGGTGCCGGCGGCGAAGATCCTGGAAGTGGCGAAGGCCGAGAAGGTCGACATCATCGGCCTGTCCGGCCTGATCACGCCGTCGCTCGACGAGATGGTGTTCTTCGCCCGGGAGATGAGCCGGCTGGGCATGGACCAGCCGCTGCTGATCGGCGGCGCCACCACCAGCAAGGTGCACACCGCGGTCAAGATCGACCCCAACTACGCCGGCCCGGTCGTCTACGTGCCGGACGCCAGCCGCGCCGTCGGCGTGGCGGGCAGCCTGATGTCGCCGGCCGCGCGGCCGGAATATGTGGCGGGGCTGAAGGCCGAGTATGCCCGCATGCGCGAGGCGCACGCCCGCGCCCAGGCCGGGCGCGCCCGCCTGCCCATCGCGGATGCCCGCGCCAACCGCACCCGCATCGACTGGGCCGCGCACGCGCCGGAGCGGCCGCTGAAGCCCGGCCTGACCGTGTTCGAGGACTACGATTTGGCGGAGCTGACCACCCGCATCGACTGGAAGCCCTTCTTCCAGACCTGGGAGCTGGCCGGCAACTTCCCCGCCATCCTGGACGACGCCGTCGTGGGCCCGACCGCCCGCAGCCTCTACAACGACGCGCAGGCGATGCTGCAGCGGATCATCGGGGAGAAGTGGCTGACGGCGCGGGCCGTGGTGGGCTTCTGGCCTGCCAACGCGGTCGGCGACGACATCGAGCTCTACACCGACGAGAGCCGCACCCAGGTGCTGACCACGCTGCACACGCTGCGCCAGCAGATGGCGCGCGAGCCGGGCCGCGACCGCGCCCACCACGCCCTGGCCGACTACATCGCGCCGAAGGAGACGGGGGTGCCGGACTGGATCGGCGGGTTCGCCGTCACCGCCGGCATCGGGCTGGAGGAGCGGGCGAAGGCGTTCGAGGCGGCGCACGACGACTACAACTCGATCCTGCTGAAGGCGCTGGGCGACCGCCTGGCCGAGGCCTTCGCCGAGCGCATGCACGAGCGGGTGCGCAAGGAGCTCTGGGGCTACGCCCCGGCCGAGGCGCTCAGCAACGAGGAGCTGATCGCCGAGAAGTACCGCGGCATCCGCCCGGCCCCGGGCTATCCGGCCTGCCCCGACCACACGGAGAAGGCGACGCTGTGGACGCTGCTGGACGCCGAGCGCACCGCCGGCATCCAGCTGACCGAGAGCTTCGCCATGTACCCGACGGCGGCGGTCAGCGGCTTCTACTTCGCGCATCCCGAGGCGAAATACTTCGGCGTCGGCAAGATCGAGCGCGACCAGGTGGCGGACTACGCCCGCCGCAAGGGCATGGACCTCGCCACCATGGAGCGCTGGCTGATGCCGAACCTGAACTACGACCCCGAGGCCGAGAACCGCGCCGCCGTCGCGGCGGCGTGAGCCCCGCGGCCGCGTCGCCTCACTGCCGCATGCCTCACTGCCAGATGTTGATCTCCGAGGCGGTGCAGCGGAACTGCCAGTACTGGCCGTTCCAGTTGATGGCGCCCTCGTCCGGGGCGCCGCTGAAGCTGGCCGGGGCCTCGTAGCCGAAGCGCTGCACGAAGCCCTCGAAGACGCGGCGCTGGCAGGAGCTGAGGTTGCCGCGGCGCGTGTCGTTCCACATGACCGTGTCGCGCGGGCGGCGCGGCGGGTCCCAGCGCGAACCCCGGTCCCAGTCGTCGTTGCGCCCCCAGTCGTCGTCCCGGCCCCAGCGGTCGTCGCGGTCCCGGCGGTCGTCGCGGCGCCCGTCACGGTCCCAGGGATCGCGGTCCCACGGGTCCCGGTCCCAGTCGTCCCGGCGCCGGCGGTCGTCCCAGTCGCGGTCCCGCCCGCGGTCGGCGTAGGTGTCGAGCTCGCGCACCGAGGAGATCTGGCGGAAATAGCCGATCTGGCCGAGGTCGGCGACCTGCGAGCCGCGGCGCAGGACCGTGCAGTCCTTGAAGTTCTTGTGCTTGCAGATCTCCCACGTTCCCGAATTGACGACCAGGGAGCGGGCGCGGTCGTTCCAGGGAGCGTGCTTGGCGAAGTTCTCCACGTCGTGCCGCACGGTCACGCTGGCGCCGCGGAAGCCGGCCTCGTCGTAGAGGGTGATGGAGCCGGCCAGTGCCGGCCCGGCGATGGTGGCGGCGGCGAAGGCGGCGGCGAAGGCGATCCTGACCATGGTGCCCATCCCGGGGCCCGGGGCCCCAACGGCGCGCCGGGAAATCCGTCGCGCAGCCTATACGGTGGCCACCCATTGTGGCGGCCCCATGGCACCCCCTGGGAGATGCCGTGGCACCCAATATCAACAGCCGGCGCGGTCGGGGTATTCCACCCCGCCCGCGCGAAGTCCAGTCTCAGGCCGCCCGGAAGTTGCCGTGGAAGCCCAGCGGCAGGGCGTAGGGCAGGCTGGCGGTGGCCAGCGGGCCGCCCGCGAGGTCGCCCGCCTCGAACACCGACAGCCGGGTGACGCCGGCCTTCCAGTCCAGCCAGGTGCCGACCAGCCAGCCCTCGCCCTCCCGCGTGCTCCCCGGGCGGGGCACCGGGACGTGCTCCTCGGCGACGGCGTGGGGGCCGTAGTCGTAGGCGTCCACCGCCCCCGTCTCCAGGTCGCGCCGGCGCACGACGGAGAGGTCGCGGCCCCGCCCCCGCGACAGGGTGAAGAGCCAGCGGTTGCGCTGGGAGGCGGCGCGGGGGTCGACGCGGGGGAACTCCGCCACCGTCTCCTCCCGCTCCAGCGTGGCCGCCATGGTGCGGGTGTCCAGCCGGACGAAGGCGCCGACCGACTGCGTGCCCGCGGGCTCGCCCCCGCGCATGACGGCGCTCATCCCGCCCAGGACCAGGCTGGGGTCGTCGTACCAGCAGGCGTCGAAGCGGATGACGCCGCCCGCGTCCTCCCAGGCGTTGCCGTAGTGGAAGATCCAGCCCGCCGGCAGTTCGGCGAAGCGGGCGGTGCCCGGCTCGTCCTTCGCCACCACCATCAGCCGGGTCGGCCGCTCCGGGTGCCAGACATGGGCGTCGAGGAAGGTGCCGCCGCGCATCCGGGCCGGGTCGACCGCCAGCGGCGGCAGCGGGATCACCAGGTGGCGCGCGGTGGTGACGAAGTCGTGGACCATGCCGATCCCGCCGACCCGGTGCGGCACCACCATCAGGAGCCGCCCGTCCGCCCCGATGCGGTAGATTACGACCATGCCGGCATAGGCGGCGACGCCGATGTTCCACAGCGTGCCGTCCGTCTCCACCCGGGGATGGGCGGAGAAGGGCAGCCCGGCGGTCTCGGGCGACCAGCGCACCGGCCCCGCCGTCTCCAGCGTCTCCGGATCGACCTCGATGGCGGAGCCGCCCTCCCACAGGGCCAGGAGCCGGCCGCCATGCTCCAGCGCGCTGATGTTGGCGGCGTTCATGGCGTCGGGGCCGGCCAGCCCGGCGGCACCGGGCACGGCGGTGCCGAAGGCCGGCACCAGCATGCGCCCCGCCGCCGTCTCCGCCCGGTGCTTCTCCGTGGCGACGAAGCGGCCCCGGTGAGAGACCGTTCCGTCAGCGAAACGGAACTGCTGCAGCATGCCGTCGCCGTCGAACCAGTGGTGGTAGCGCACGCCGCCCACCTCGTGCCGGGCGGGGCCGTTGCGGGTCAGCCGCCCGGCGAGGCCGGCGGGCATCCGACCCTCCACCGCCAGCCGCGCCGTCTCCAGCCGATCCTCCGCGACGTTGCGGTAGCCGAGCAGCCAGGGCTTGTCGCGCAGGCCGCGGGCGAAGCCCTCTGCCCAGTCGTCCGCGGCCAGGGCATGGCCCGGCAGGGCCAGCGCCCCGGCGGCGGCGAGGCCCAGGCGCAACAGGTCGCGGCGGGTCGGCAGGGCGGTCATCGTCCGGTCCTCAGCGGCGCAGGTTGATGCGGATGGCGGTCGGTTCGGCACCGACGGCGACCACCGCCTGGTCGAAGGAGGGCGGGCCCATGGTGCCCATGGCATCGTTGCTGAAGCCGAACGGCTCGCTGGGGATGCCCAGCATGTTGGTGCCCAGCTTGCCGTCGCGGTCGATGTCCTGGAACACGCGGACGACGTAGCGCCCCTCCGGCAGGTCGAAGGCGAAGGTGCCGCCCTCGCCGTGGACCCGCAGGCGGACGGCGGCGACGGGATCGTCGCCCTTGTCGAAGGCCGCCGCCCCGTCGAAGATGGAGGCGCGGATCTCGCCCCGGCCGGCGACGGCGTTGCTGACGGTCACGGTGACCTGGGCCGCCTGGGCGGAGGCCCCGGCCAGCAGGGCGAGCAGGAAGGCGGGAACGGTGGTGCGCATGGTGTCTCCGGCATCTCTGGTGGCGCGGCGGGCAAATCGGCGGGGGCCCGTCGCCGCGGCGTCGGAGCGCACTGTTCCCGGCCGGCCCCGCTCCCTCAACGGCGAATCCGCGGGATGCCGCGGCGCTTTCGTGAACCGGCGGGGCGATGCAACTCGCGAAGCGTGAAACGACGTCGGCCCCGCCGGCCGGATTTCCAGCCCTGGCCGCGTCCCTGCTGCGCCGGCTGCTGAAGGAGGCGGCGATCGTCGGCGGCTTGGCCGGCATGCTGTCGGTGCTGGGCCCCTTCGGCACCTTCACCGACCTCGGCCCGGGGGAGCGCTTCGCCTACTGGGGCATCGCCATCGCGCTCAGCGCCGTGCAGATCGGCCTGCTGGACGCGCTGTTCCGCCGCCTGCCGGCGACCGCCGCGCTGCCCGTCTGGCTGCGCGCCGCGGCGGTCGCCCTGCTGGCCGCCATCCCCGCCAGCTTCGAGGTGGTGTACCTGGAGATGCTGTTCCGGCCGGAGCGGCAGGTCCACAGCCTGACGATCCTGCTGGTCTACCAGTACGTGGCCCTGGTCACCCTGGCGCTGAACCTGCCCATCACCCTGATCCAGGACCAGGCCCGCCGCGCCGCCGCGCCGCCGGCTCCCTCGCCGCCCCTGCCTTCACCGGCGGCGCCGGAGGCCCCGCCCGGCGACGCCCGGCCGCTGCCGGCCTTCCACCGGCGCATCCCGGCGCACCTGGGCACCGAGCTGCTGGCGCTGGAGATGGAGGACCACTATCTGCGCATCCACACCGCCGCCGGCAGCGACCTGGTGCTGTGCCGGCTGTCGGACGCGCTGGCGGAGCTGGAGGGGGCGGACGGGCTGCAGGTGCACCGGTCCTTCTGGGTCGCCCGCGCCGCCGTGGCGTCGGCGGCGCGCGACGGCGGCCGGCTGCTGCTGCGCCTGTCCAACGGGCTGGAGGTCCCGGTCAGCCGCACCCACCAGCCCGCCCTGCGCGCCGCCGGCTGGCTGGAGCGTCAGCAATAGGCCCCCGGGGGCTCACGCCCCCTTCTTCGCCCTGACCCCCAGCATGTGGCAGATGGCGACGGTCAGGTCGGAGCGGTTCAGGGTGTAGAAGTGGAAGTCCTTCACACCCTCCCGCTCCAGCCGGCGGCACTGCTCGATGGCGACGGTGGCGGCGACCAGCTGGCGGGTCTCCGGCTCCTCGTCCAGCCCGTCGAACAGGTCGGCCAGCCAGGCCGGGACGTGGCAGTTGCACTTGCCCCCGAACTCCACCGCCCGGGCGAAGTTGGTGATGGGCAGGATGCCCGGCACGATGGGGATGTCGATGCCGGCCGCCGCCACCTTGTCGCGGAAGCGCAGGAAGACGTCGGTGTCGAAGAAGAACTGGCTGATGGCGCGGCCGGCACCGGCGTCCACCTTGCGCTTCAGCGCCTCCAGGTCGGCATCCGCGCTGGCCGCCTCCGGGTGCGTCTCGGGGAAGCAGGCGACGGAGATCTCGAAGTCGGCGACGCGCTTCAGCCCGGCCACCAGGTCGGCGGCGTAGGCGTAGCCGCCCGGGTGCGGCTCGTAGCCGAAGCCGCCCAGCCCGCCGCTGCCGTCCGCCCGCGGCGGCGGGTCGCCGCGCAGCGCCACGATGTGGCGGATGCCGGCGTCCCAGTAGGCGCGGGCGATGTCGTCGATCTCCTCCCGCGTCGCCGCCACGCAGGTGAGGTGGGCGGCGGCCGGGATGCCCGTCTCCTTCTGGATGGAGGTCACCGTGGCGTGGGTGCGCTCGCGGGTGGAGCCGCCGGCGCCGTAGGTGACGGAGACGAAGGCCGGCTGCAGCGGCGCCAGCCGGCGGATCGCCTGCCACAGGCTCTGCTCCATCTTCTCCGTCTTGGGCGGGAAGAACTCGAAGCTGACGGACAGGCCGGTGGGCGGGGTGACCAGCGGCTCGCCCTCGGCGGCGGGGATGCTGTCGATTAGGTCGGCGAGGCTCATTGGGTCGCTCCGGTGACGGCCAGGGGGGCGGTCTTGAAGGGGGCGGCGCGCCGGATGGCAGGCCAGATGGTGACGGTGAGCGGGGTGCCGGGCAGGCGCACGACGGGGCCCGCGTCCAGCCCCGCCTGGGCGAACCAGCCCGAGACCTCGTCGTCGGCGAAGCCCAGGCGGCGGTGGGCGTGCTCGGTGCGCAGCAGCTCCAGGTCGTGGCGGGCGAAGTCCACCACCACCAGGCGCCCGCCGGGGCGCAGCACCCGCGCCGCCTCGCCCAGCACCTCGGAAGGCTCCTCCGCGTAGTGCAGCACCTGGTGGACGATGACGGCGTCCTGGCTGGCCGTGGGCAGGGGCAGCTGGTACATGTCGGCCAGCCGGACCTGGCAGTTGCGCAGGCCCGCCCTCTCCAGGTTCACCCGCGCCACCGCCAGCATCTCGCGCGAGCTGTCGACGCCGACGGCGCGGTCCACGCGGGGGCCGAACAGCTCCAGCATGCGCCCCGTGCCGGTGCCGACGTCCAGCAGGTCGCGCACGCCCTCCACCGGCACCAGCTTCAGCAGCGCCTCCTCCACGTCCCGCTCGGGCACGTGCAGGCCGCGGATCTCGTGCCAGCGGGCGGCGTTGTCACGGAAGTACTGGGCCGCCGCCTCGCGCCGGGCGCGCTTGATCTGGTCCAGCCGCTCCAGGTCCAGCGCCAGGGTGGCGTCGTCGGCCGGGATCGCGTCCACCAGGGTGCGCGCCAGTTCCGCGCAGGCGCCGCGCTCCGCCAGCCGGTAGAAGGCCCAGATGCCCTCGCGGAACCGGTCCAGCAGGCCGGCGTCGCAGAGCAGCTTCAGGTGGCGGGAGACGCGCGGCTGGCTCTGCCCCAGGATCTGGGTGAGCTCGCTGACCGTCAGCTCGCCGTGGGCGCAGAGCGCCAGCAGCCGGAGCCGGGTCGGCTCCGCGGCGGCCTTCAGGGCGCTCAAGAGGAAATCCATGGGGCAACCTGTCCTCGGTGACGCGGCCTCGGCCGCTCCGATTGCATATATAAAGATATCTTTATGCGCCGTAAACCGCTTTGGCGAAAGCGGGGAGGACGGCACGGCCGGGGGACTCACCCCCTTATCGCGGCGGCCCCCTCCCTCGGTGCCAAGCAACCTTTTCGCCCGCCGGATCGTTTGGGAGGCGACCGGTGCCGCATGCCTGCCCAGACACGCGGGGGCTTCCGGTGGGGGCCCGGCGGGCCTATATCGCTACAGCAAGGCTGATCCACTCCTTTCGACCTAACGCTTCCGACGCAGACCCACGGCCGATGCGCGCCATCCCCGCCCTCCGCGCCGCTTCAGCGGCCCTCGTCCTGCTGGCGCTCGCCGGCTGCGCGTCCTCGCGCGCGACGGCACCCGCCCCGGCGGCGGCGGCGATCGCGGACGGGGCGCCCGTCGCCGCGGCGGTGGCCCCCTCCCCCGGGGTGAACGACCCGCTGGAGCCGCTGAACCGGGGCATCTTCTGGGTGAACGAGGCGCTGGACGTCGTGCTGATCCGCCCGGCGGCGGAGGTGTACCGGACGGTGCTGCCGGCGCCGCTGCGCACCGGCATCCGCAACGTGCTGCAGAACCTGCGCTCGCCGCTGACCATCGCCAACCAGGCCCTGCAGGGCGACTGGCAGGGGGTGGAGGTGGCGACCGGGCGGTTCCTGCTGAACACCACGGTCGGCCTGGGCGGCCTGTTCGACGTGGCCGGCCGCCTCGGCATGCCCTACCAGTACGAGAGCTTCGACCAGACCCTGGCGGTGTGGGGCGTGCCGGAGGGCCCGTACCTGGTGCTGCCCCTGTTCGGCCCGTCCAGCTTCCGCGACGCCGCCGGCTTCGGCGCGGAGTTCCTGGCCGACCCGGTCGGGCTCTATGTCGACGGCAAGCCGTGGGAGACGGAGTTCACCTATTCCCGCGCCGGCGCCAGCGGCCTCGACACCCGGGCCGGCTACATCGAGGTCATCGACGATCTGCGCCGGAACAGCGTCGACTACTACGCCGCCATGCGGTCGCTGTACCGCCAGCGGCGGGAGGGCTGGATCCGCGACGGCGCCCCGCCGGCCGAGAACCAGTTCCCCGAGATCCCCGACTACGACGACGAATCGGGGCCGTCCCCGTGATCCGGATCACAGCATTGCGTGTTGTAATCCGTGACAATGCCAAGAGTTCGAGAGAAGACAGGCTCATGAAGACCCAGATCACCCGCCGCACCGGCCTCCTCGGCATCATCGCCGTCGCCTTCGCCGGACTGCTCAGCGTCACCACGCCGGCGACGGCGCAGGTCGCGGCCGACGCCGCCGGGAAGTTCGTCCAGAGCCTGGGCGACAAGGTGGTGGCGGTCGTCGCCGACGGCTCCGCCACGCAGGATAAGCGCCAGGCGGTGTTCCGCGCGCTGCTGAACGAGAACTTCGACGTCCAGACCATCGGCCGCTTCGTGCTGGGCCGCTACTGGAACGCCGCCTCGCAGCCGCAGCGAGAGGAGTACCAGAAGCTGTTCGAGAACATGATCGTCGGCGTCTACGCCGAGCGGTTCGGCCAGTACTCGGGCGAGCAGTTCAAGGTCACCGGCTCCCGGCCGGAGGGCGAGCGCGACGCGCTGGTCACCAGCCAGGTGCTGCGCCCCAACGGCCCGCCAGTCAACGTCTCCTGGCGCGTGCGCCAGAAGGACGGCGGCTTCAAGATCATCGACGTGGTGGTGGAGAACGTCAGCATGAGCGTGACCCAGCGCTCCGAGTTCGCCTCCGTCATCGAGAGCAACGGCGGCCGGTTCGACGCCCTGCTGGACGCGCTGCGCCAGCGCACCCGCACCGCGCAGACCCAGTAACCGGAACCGGGCTTCCCGGTCCGCCTGAGCGAAGGCCGCCCCACCGGGCGGCCTTTTCGCTTTCCGGGGGATCGGCCGGCCGGGCACTATGCGGCCCATGCTGCGCGAACTCGCCTCCAGCCTGCTGACCCGATGCCCGGCGCCGGCCCGCCGGCTGGGCTACGCGCACGAGGCCGCCGCCATCGCCGCCCGCGCCCGCCGCTGCGCGCAGGCCTGGGCGCCGCACCTGGCGCGCACCCGGGCCGCCATCCTGCGCGAGGCGCGGGCGTGCCGCACCCGCCGCACGGTCCTGGTGCTGGGCTCCGGCCCGCTGCTGGACGTGCCGCTGGCGGAGCTGGCCGGCCTGTTCGGCCGCGTGGTGCTGGCCGACCTGGCCCACCCCCTCTCCGCCCGGCGCGCCGCGGCGCGGCACCCCAACGTGGCGCTGTCCACCCTGGACCTGACCGGCACGGTGGAGGCGCTGGCCGCCGGTGGCGCGGCGGCGCCCACACCCGGCTGCGCCGCGTTCCTGGACGATCCCGGGATCGACCTGGTCGTCTCCGCCAACCTCGCCTCCCAGCTGCCGCTGCGCCCCATGGCGGCGCTGGCGGACGAGGCGGCCCGGCCTTCCTTCGCCGCCTCGGTGATGGCGGCGCACCTGGACCACCTCTCCCGCTTCCGCGGCCGGGTCCTGCTGGTCACCGACATCGAAAGGCTCTACACCGCCGGCGACGGCACCGTGCTGGAGCGCGAGGACCCGCTGTTCGGCGCGGTCCCGCCGCCGGCCGGCGAGGAATGGGACTGGACCCTGGCGCCGGAGGGGGAGGCGGGCTGCGGCTACGCGGTGCGCACCCGCGTGCGCGCCGCGGTCCTGAACGAAGGGAGCGGCCCTGTATGAACGAGTCGCTGCGGCAGGAGCTGCTGGCGATGGCGGCGGAGGACGCCCGGGTGCGGACGGAGCTGGCCGCGACGGGCGAACTGTTCCAGGGCTACCATCCCCGCATGCGGGCGGTGCACGAGGCCAACGCCGACGCGCTCGCCGCCCTGCTCGACCGCCACGGCTGGCCGCAGCCGCTGCTGGCGGGCAAGGACGGGGCGGAGGCGGCCTGGCTGGTGGTGTGCCACGCCATCTCCCGCCCGGCGCTGTTCCGGCGCTGCCTGCCGCTGGTGCGGGCGGAGGTCGAGGCCGGGCGGCTGCCCGGCGGCTGCCTCGCCCGGCTCATCGACCGCATCGCCTGGTTCGAGGGGCGGCCGCAGACCTACGGCACGCATTTCGACTGGGACGAGGAGGGCCACCTCTCCCCCATGCCTGCCATCGCCGAGCCCGGGACGGTGGACGCCCGACGGGCGGCGCTGGGCATCGGCCCGCTGGAGGAGACGGTGCGCCGCCTGCGGGCGGAGGCGGCGGCGGAAGGGGCGCCGGCACCGGCCGACTGGCAGGCGAGGCGGCGGGAGATCGACGCCTTCGCGGTGGAGGTCGGCTGGCGCCCGCCGCCCGGGCCGGTCAGGATACCGACGCCGCGGCTGGTGCTGCGCCCCTTCGCGGACAAGGACCGGCCGGCCCTGGTGGCGGCGCTGAACGACTGGCGCGTGGCGCAGTGGCTGATCCGCACGCCGCATCCCTTCACGCAAAGCGACGCCGACGCCTTCCTTGCCGGCAGCGGCGCCGCCCCGGCGGATCGCGTGTCGCTCCGCCTCGCCATCGCCGCCGCGGACGGCGACGCGCTGGTCGGCTGCGCCACCATCCGGCCGGAGGGGGAGGACGCGGAGGTCGGCTACTGGCTGGTCCCCGACGCCCAGGGCAAAGGCTACGCGACGGAGGCGCTGCGGGGCATGCTGGGCTTCCTGTTCGGCCCCTTCCACCGCCGCCGCGCCACCGCCACCACCGACGCCGAGAACGCCCCCTCCCAGGCCGTGCTGCGCCGGGCCGGCTTCGCCCCCGCCGGCGCCTACGACCGCCCGGAGCCCAACCGCCGCGGCCGCACCCGGATGGCGCTGTTCGAGCTGAGGCGGGAGGAGTGGCGGGAGGGGTGAGGCCATGCGCCCCGCGCCGGGGAGACGCGCGCAGGCGGCCTTTGCCCCGGGGCTCGGCGGCCGGCCATGCTGGGGGCCATGACCGCCGTCTCCCCCGCCGACACCGGCACGATCCCCGCCCGCCGCCCCGCCGCCTACCGGCTGACCGGCCTCGCCCTCGCCGTCGCCGCGGTGCTGGCCTTCTCGGTCCGGCCGCTGCTGATCAAGCTCGGCTACGGCTACGGCGCCGACCCGGTGACCCTGCTGGGGCTGCGCATGGCCTTCTCCCTGCCCTTCTTCCTCGCCATCGGCGCCTGGCTCGCCCGCGACGCGGCGCAGCCGGCGGTTTCCCGCAACGATCTGTGGGCGGTGGGGGCGCTGGGGTTCCTCGGCTACTACCTCGCCAGCTTCCTGGACTTCACCGGGCTGCAGTACGTGACGGCCGGCGTCGGCCGGCTGCTGCTGTTCCTCTACCCCACCATCGTCGTGGTCCTGTCAGCCCTGTTCCTGCGCAAGCCCATCGGCCGGCGCGAGGTCGCCTCGCTGGTGCTGACCTACGGCGGGGTGGCGCTGGTGCTGTCGGGCTCGATGGGCGGGGGAAACACCAACCTGCCCTTGGGCGCCGCCCTCATCATCGGCAGCGCCGCGGCCTACGCCGTCTACCTGGTGGCGGGCAGCCGGGTCATCCCGCGCGTCGGCTCCATGCGCTTCACCGCCTGGGCGACCACGGTGGCCTGCGTGCTCTGCATCGCCCAGTTCCTGGTGCTGCGGCCCCTGTCGGCGCTGGACCTGCCCTGGCAGGTGTTCGCGCTGTCGGCGGTGATGGCGGTGGTCAGCACGGTGCTGCCCATCTTCATGACGGCGGAGGCGCTGAAGCGGATCGGCGCCAACCACGTGGCGCTGGTGGGGGCGCTGGGCCCTGTCTCCGCCATCGGCCTGGGCCATGTCGGGCTGGACGAGAGCCTGAGCCTGCTCCAGGGCCTGGGCTCGGTCCTGGTGCTGGGCGGCGTGCTGCTGGTCAGCCTGAAGCCGGGGAAGTGACGGCTCAGGCCGCCGCGAACGCCTCCAGCCGGCGGTCGCGGATGGGCAGGTGCAGCACCGCCGCCAGGACCGACAGGGCCAGGCTGGCCCACCAGATCATGTCGTAGCTGCCGGTCATGTCGTAGGATACGCCGCCCAGCCAGGCGCCCAGGAAGGCGCCGACCTGGTGGGAGAAGAAGACGATGCCGAACAGGGTCGACATGTAGCGCGGCCCGAAGATGCCGGCGACGACGCCGCTGGTCAGCGGCACGGTGGACAGCCACAGGGCGCCCATGACGGCGGTGAAGGCCAGCACGACCGGCGCCGTCTTCGGCAGCAGCAGCAGGGCGGCGATGGCGACGCCGCGGCCGGCGTAGAGCCCGGCCAGCAGGTATTTCTGCCGGTGGCGCGATCCCAGCTGGCCCGCTGCCAGGCTGCCCGCCACGTTGAACAGCCCGATCAGGGCCAGCCCGTAGGCGCCGACGCTGTCGGGCAGGCCGCAGCTGGCGACGTAGGCCGGCAGGTGGACGCTGATGAAGGCGACGTGGAAGCCGCAGACGAAGAAGCCCAGGGTCAGCAGCCGGAAGCCGCCGTGGCCGGAGGCGAGGCGCAGCGCGTCCCCCAGCGACGGGCCGGGCTGCACCGCGGCCGGCGCCTGCGGGCGGCCGCCCAGCGCCAGCGCCAGCGGCAGGATCAGCAGCGCGATGGCGGCCAATCCCAGCAGCGCCCCCTGCCAGCCCAGGCCCGCGATCAGCTCGCGCCCCACGGGGACGAAGGCGAACATGCCGAAGCTGCCGCCGGCGGTGGCGATGCCGGCATAGACGCTGCGCTTCTCCGGCGGGGCGGCGCGGCCGATGGCGCCCAGAACGACGGAGAAGCTGACGCAGGCGAGGCCGGCGCCCACCAGAACCCCGGCGCCCAGCTGGAAGGCCAGCACGCCGCCGCCCAGCGCCATGACGCAGAGGCCGGCGGCGTAGATCAGCCCGCCGGCGATGACCACCACCCGGGCGCCGCGGGTGTCGGCGACGGCGCCGGCCAGCGGCTGCACCAGGCCCCAGACGATCTGCTGGATGGCGAAGCCGAGCGCCAGCCCGCCGACGGCCCAGCCGGTGTCGCGGCTGATCGGAGCCAGCAGCAGGCCGAAATCCTGGCGCACGCCCAGCGCCATGAACAGGGCCAGCGCCCCGCAGACCAGCACCAGGGTTGAACGCGCCATCTGACCGCTCCCGTCGAGGAACCCCGGAGGGGGTTAACGGGACCGAGCCTATCGGCGGCCCGCCCGGCGCGGCAATGGCCGGCCGGGGCCGGCCAGCCATGCGGCCGGCGCGCTCCCCGAGGGGATAGGCCTGGGGGATAGGCCTGCGGGATAGGCCGGGGGACAGGCCGGGATCAGGGCTCGTTGATGCGCACCTCCGGCTGGCGCGGCAGGCGGCGGCCGCCGCCGTCGGGCTCTGGGCTCTCGCCGCGCTCGCGCAGGCCCCGGGCGGCGCGGGCCTGCTCGGCCTGGTCGCGCTCCGCCTGCTCGCGGGCTGCGCGCTCCTGGGCGGCCTGCTCGCGGGCGGCCTCTTCCCGGGCGGCCCGCTCCTGGGCCTCCTGCTGGGCGCGCTCCCGCGCCTCCGCCTCGCGCGCCATCCTCTCCCGGGACTCCGCCTCGCGCAGCGCCTGCTCGCGCGCCTCGGCCTCGCGGGCGGCCTGTTCGCGGGCGTCGTTCTCCCGCGCCTGGCGCTCGTGGTCCTCCTCGGCCCGGCGCCGCGCCTCCTCCTCGTTGGCCTGGATGCGGGCCTGGGCGCGGGCCTGCTCCTCGGCGTCCTGCTCCGCCCGCCGGCGCGCCTCCGCCTCGCGGGCGGCCTCCCCGGCCTGCTGTTCGGCCCGCGACCGCTCCGCCTCCTGCTCGGCGGCGCGGCGGGCCTCCGCCTCGCGCTCCAGCTGCTCGCGCGCGGCCTGTTCGGAGCGGGCCCGCCGTTCCGCCTGCTCGCGGGCATCCTCGCCGGCGTCCTCGTGGCGGACGTTGGGGTTGCGCATACGCGGCGGCAGGCTGGGCCGCGGCGTCTCCGCCGGCGGCTGGACGACGGGAGGCTGGACGACGGGAGGCTGGACCGCGGGCGGCTCGGCCACCGGCGGTTCCGCCACGGGCTGGCCCGGCACCGGGACCGGGATGGGACCGACGCGCGGCACGTTGCGGTCGGGACGGTCCGGGCGCTCTGGGCGGTCCGGACGCTCGGGCCGGTCCGGGCGGCCGGGTCGGTCGTCGTCGCGGCGCGGGACGTTGGGGCCGGGGGCCGGCGGGAAGTCGTGGCCCTTGGGGTAGAAGGCGCGTAAGCCCTGGCCCACGCGCGAACAGTCGAACTCGTCCCGGCCGCGCCTGGACCGGCCGGTCGTCACCGCGTAGCGCGGGTCGTCGCAGACGCCGTTGCGGGCGAAGTCGCCCTCCTTGCCGGCATAGCGGCCCTTCAGCCCGTTGCCGTAGAGCAGGCAGTCGAACTCGTCGGTGCCCTCCTCCGCCTTGCCGCCGTGCGAGGTCTCGTAGCGCTCGTCGTCGCAACGGCCGTTGAAGGTGTAGTCGCGCCGGCTGCGGCGCCGCTCCGCCTCGTAATAGTCGCGCGACCAGTAGCCGCCGGAATAGGGCGGGTAGTAGGTCGGCGGCGGCGGCCCGTAGACCGGCCCCGAGGGGTACGCGGGCCCCGGCGCCGGGTGGGTCGGGTAGGTGCGCCCGCTGGCGGAATCGTAGGAGGGCGGCGGCTTCGGCAGCGCCGCCACCGCCTGGGCCGTCAGCCCGGCGCCGTAGCGCGAGCAGTCCCAGAGGTCGCCGCCGCGCTGGCCCTGGCGGGTGCTGTTGTTGAAGCCGGGGTCGTCGCAGCGGCCGTTGCGGGCAAGCGGGCCGCGCTGGCCCTCGTAGGCGTCCTCCACCCCGCCGCCGTACAGCATGCAGTCGGCCTCGTCGGTGCCGGGGGCGGCGCGTCCGCCATTGTCCTGGACGAAGCGGGGATCGTCGCAGCGGCCGTTGTCGTCCAGCGGCGGCGGCCCGGCCGGCGGCCGGGCGGAGCCCTCGTAGACGGTGGGCGCGCAGGCGGAGAGCAGCAGCAGCAGGCCGGCCGCGGAGAGGCGGCGGGCGGCGGGACGGGCCGGGAACAGGCGGCCTTGGGTGGACATGGGCGACGGGCTCCGAACCGGGCGCCGGAAGCGGCGCCCGGGCGGATTCTACACACCCGCACTGTGACAAAACAGAGGCGCGCCCGGGGTGATTCCCGGGCGCGCCCTGCAGGGTGCCGCAACGCCCGCTCAGCTGCGGGCGATCGGGCGGTACTTGATGCGGTGCGGCTGGTCGGCCTCGGCGCCCAGGCGGCGCTTGCGGTCGGCCTCGTAGTCCGCGTAGTTGCCCTCGAACCAGACCACCTGGCTCTCGCCCTCGAAGGCCAGGATGTGGGTGGCGATGCGGTCCAGGAACCAGCGGTCGTGGCTGATGATGACGGCGCAACCGGCGAAGCTGCCCAGCGCCTCCTCCAGCGCCCGCAGGGTCTCCACGTCCAGGTCGTTGGTCGGCTCGTCCAGCAGCAGGACGTTGGCGCCGGACTTCAGCATCTTGGCGAGGTGCACGCGGTTGCGCTCGCCGCCGGAGAGCTGGCCGACCTTCTTCTGCTGGTCGCCGCCGCGGAAGTTGAAGGCCGACACGTAGGCGCGCGACGGCATCGACTTCTTGCCGAGCTCGATGACGTCGAGCCCGTCGGAGATCTCCTCCCACACCGTCTTGTTGCCGGCCAGGCTGTCGCGGCTCTGGTCGACATAGCCCAGCACGACCGTGTCGCCGACCTTGAAGGTGCCGCCGTCCGGCTGCTCCTGCCCGGTGATCATGCGGAACAGCGTGGTCTTGCCGGCGCCGTTCGGGCCGATGACGCCGACGATGCCGCCCGGCGGCAGGCGGAAGGACAGGTCGTCGATCAGCAGCCGGTCGCCGAAGCCCTTCTTCAGGTTCTCCGCCTCGATGACCAGGTTGCCCAGGCGCGGCGGCACGGGGATGACGATCTGCGCCTCCGTGACCTGCTCGCGCGCCTGCTGCGCCAGCAATTCCTCGTAGGCCTGGATGCGGGCCTTGGACTTGGCCTGGCGGGCGCGCGGGCTCTGGCGCACCCACTCCAGCTCGCTCGCCAGCTGCTTCTGGCGCGACTGCTCCTGCCTGCCTTCCTGCTCCAGGCGCTTCTGCTTCTGCTCCAGCCAGCTGGTGTAGTTGCCCTCGTAGGGGTGGCCCTGGCCGCGGTCCAGCTCCAGGATCCAGCCGGTGACGTTGTCCAGGAAGTAGCGGTCGTGGGTGACCATCACGACGGTGCCGGCATAGTCGGCCAGGAAGCGCTGCAGCCAGGCGACGCTCTCGGCGTCCAGGTGGTTGGTCGGCTCGTCCAGCAGCAGCATGTCGGGCTTGGACAGCAGCAGCTGGCACAGCGCCACGCGGCGCTTCTCGCCGCCCGACAGCTTGGTCACGTCGGCGTCGGCCGGCGGGCAGCGCAGCGCGTCCATGGCGATGTCGACCGTGCGCTCCAGCTCCCAGGCGTCGGCGGCGTCGATCTTCTCCTGCAGCTCGGCCTGTTCGGCCATCAGCGCGTCGAAGTCGGCGTCGGGGTCGGCCATGGCGTTGCTGACCTCGTTGAACCGGTCGACCAGCGCCTTGGTCTCGGCCAGGGCCTCCATGACATTCTCGCCGACGGTCTTGGTCGGGTCCAGCTGCGGCTCCTGCGGGAGGTAGCCGACCTTGACGCCGTTCGCGGCCCAGGCCTCGCCGGAGAAGTCCTTGTCGATGCCGGCCATGATCTTCAGCAGGGTCGACTTGCCGGCGCCGTTGACGCCCAGCACGCCGATCTTGGCGCCGGGATAGAAGCTCAGCCAGATGTTCTCGAACACCTTGCGGCCGCCGGGATAGACCTTGGTCAGGCCCTTCATGACATAGATGTACTGGTGCGCCATGGGTACGTAGCTCCGGCCGCTGGTAAAAACGAATCGGCGCCGGGGCGCGGGCGCTCCGGCGGAAGCGATCTTCTACCCTACCGCTGCGTGCTTCCGCAACGCGGGGGCGGGATGGTATTGAGGGGTATGCTCGACATCTACGTGGACGCGGACGCCTGCCCGGTCAAAGAAGAGGTGTACCGGGTCGCCGACCGCTACCAGCTCGCCGTCTTCCTCGTCGCCAACGGGCCGTTGCGCGTGCCGCCCGGCGGGCGGGTGCAGCTGGTCGTCGTCTCCGACAGCTTCGACGCCGCCGACGACTGGATCGCGGAGCGGGCGGCCAAGGGCGACATCGTCGTCACCGCCGACATCCCGCTGGCCGACCGCTGCCTGAAGAACGGCGCCAAGGTCATCGGCCCCTCCGGCCGGCCCTTCACCGAGGCCAGCATCGGCCAGGCCATGGCGATGCGCACCCTGATGCGCGACCTGCGCGACATGGGCGTGGTGCAGGGCGGCAACGCGTCGATGACCAAGCAGGACAAGAGCCGCTTCCTCTCCGCGCTCGACGAGGCTGTGAACATGGCCAGGCGGGGGCGCTGACCCCGGATGAAGCGCCTGCTGATCGTCGCCAACGCCCCCTCCCCCAACACGCTGGCGCTGCGCGAGGCGGTGCTGCGCGGCGCCCGCTCGCCCGAGGTGGCGGGGGTGGAGGCGGTGGCACTGGACCCGCTCAGCGCCGGGCCCGACGACGTGCTGGCCGCGGACGGCGTCATCCTCGGCACCACCGAGAACCTCGGCTACATGAGCGGGGCGCTGAAGGACTTCCTCGACCGCAGCTACTATCCCTGCCTGGAGAAGACCCAGGGCCTTCCCTGCGCCCTCTACATCCGCGCCGGCCACGACGGCACCGGCACGAGGCGCGCGCTCGACACCATCCTGACCGGCCTGCGCTGGCGCCAGGTGCAGGAACCGCTGGTCCTGCGCGGCGCCTGGGACGGGGGATTCGCCGCCCGGGCGGAGGAGCTGGGGCTGCTGATGGCGGCGGGACTGGAGGCGGGGGTGTTCTGAGGGGCGACCGGAAGGGTGGTGGGCCCGGCAGGATTCGAACCTGCAACCAGACCGTTATGAGCGGCCGGCTCTAACCGTTGAGCTACAGGCCCACGTTCCCTGAGCGTCCAGCGGCGCACTCTGCCGGGAGGCGGGCGCCGATGCAAGCCCCTCCGCCTTCCTATCGCGCGAGCGCGGGTTCGGGCACGGGGGCGCCCGCCAGCAGGTCGGCGGCGACGGCGGCCGGGTCGAGGGCGCGCAGCAGCGCGTCGTGCAGGGCCAGGAACTGGAACTTGACCCCGCCATGGATGGACTCGCGGTCGGCGCGCTTGTGCTCCGGCTGGATCGGCAGCGTCTCGGTCACCCGGCGGCAGGCGTGGGCGGCGATCTCCGCCGGGCCGCGCGGCGGGGCCGCCTGCGCCTCCGCCAGGCGCAGGGCGAAGGGCCCCGCCAGGTCGTCCCAGCCGTCGGGGCGGTGCGGCGGCCGGCGCTCCGCCGCCAGGACGTCGCGGTAGAGCGCCGCCAGCCGGGCGCCCAGCGCCGCGGCACCCCCCGGGCCGCCGGCGTGGGGGCGGAGCAGCCCCTCCGCCAGGACGACCGAGTCGGCCAGCACCGCGGCGAAGCTCTCCCACCGGCAGATCTCCAGTTCGCGCTGGAAGTCGGGGTAGGCGAAGAGTTTGTCGCGGTCCACCCCGGCCTTTACTTCGCAATAGCCGATCACCGCCTTCTGCGCGGCAAACGCCGCCCGGCGCGAAAGAAAATTCGCCAGCTCGGGACCGGTTGTTACGCGCCCCTGTTCCGAGCCTTTCCAGAACCGCGCAAGAAGTCGCAGGACCACGGTGTTTTCCTTGCGTTGGAAGGACTTAAGCCAAGCGTCATATTGTCACAGCGGGGCGCCGGTGTTACAGAGGATTTCGATAAGCGGGCGCGGCGCAGGACCGCGCGACAACGACGCCCCGGAAAAGGGGCGCGGACGGAGGCCAGATCCACTTCGCCGGGACGGCTTTTTCAAACCCCCGGGAATGCAAGGACGCTTCACGCAATAAAATCAGGGAGGTGATTCGTGTCGGACACTCATATCCCGCCGGAAACGGCCCAGGCCTACTGGGCCAAGACGTCGCGGACCATGTGGCTGATGCTGGCGATCTGGTTCGTCTCCAGCCTGCTGATCCACGTCTTCGCGCCCACCCTCAACCAGATCAACTTCATCGGATTCCCGCTCGGCTTCTACCTGGCGGCGCAGGGGTCCCTGATCGTCTTCGTCGTGGCCCTGTTCTGGTTCGCCAAGCGGCAGAACGCCATCGACGAGGAATTCGGCGTGGCCGAGGATTGAGGGGGACCCGGACATGAACCAGAAATCCGATTTCATCAACAATCTCGGCAAGATCTACGGCTACTACACCGGCAGCTTCATCGGCTTCGTGATCCTGCTGGCGATCCTCGAGCAGATCGGGGTGCCGAACGAGATCATCGGCTACCTGTTCGTCTTCCTGACGATCGGCGTCTACGCCTTCATCGGCATCATCTCGCGCACCCAGCAGCTGTCCGAATACTACGTGGCCGGGCGCCGCGTGCCGGCCATCTACAACGGCATGGCCACGGGCTCCGACTGGATGAGCGCCGCCAGCTTCATCGGCATGGCGGGCACCCTCTACCTCCAGGGCTACGGCGGCCTCGCCTTCGTGCTGGGCTGGACCGGCGGCTACATGCTGGTGGCGATCCTGCTGGCGCCGTACTTGCGCAAGTTCGGCCAGTACACGGTGCCGGACTTCCTGGGCGCCCGCTACGGCGGCAACGGGGCGCGCCTGATGGGCGTCATCGTGCTGGTCACCGCCTCCTTCGTCTACGTGACGGCGCAGATCAACGGCGTCGGCATCATCACCTCGCGCTTCCTCGGGCTGTCCTACGAGGTGGCGTGCTTCGTCGGCCTGCTGGGCATCCTGGTGTGCTCCATGCTGGGCGGCATGCGGGCGGTGACCTGGACCCAGGTGGCCCAGTACATCATCCTCATCATCGCCTACCTGATCCCGGCCATCCTGATGTCGGTCGACAAGACCGGCGTGCCGATCCCGCAGCTGATGTACGGCCAGGCGCTGGAGCAGATCGGCCAGCTGGAGCAGACGCTGGGCGTCGCCAAGGGCCACGCCGCCGCCTTCGTCGGCGCCAACGGCCAGTTCAGCGGCGTTGAGATGCTGAACTTCTTCGCGCTGACCTTCTGCCTGATGGTCGGCACCGCCTCGCTGCCGCACATCCTGATGCGCTACTTCACCACCCCCAGCGTGCGCGACGCGCGGACGTCGGTGGCGTGGTCGCTGTTCTTCATCTTCCTGCTGTACTTCACCGCCCCGGCCTACGCCGCCTTCGCCAAGCTGGAGGTCTACAGCAACGTGATCGGGCAGCCGATCGCCGAGCTGCCGGCCTGGGTCGCCAAGTGGAGCGAGGTCGGCCTGGTCGCCGTCAAGGACGCCAACACCGACGGCATCCTGCAGCTGGCGGAGTTCACCATCCAGGCGGACGCCATCGTGCTGGCCACGCCGGAGATCGCCGGCATGCCCTACGTCATCGCCGGCCTGGTGGCCGCGGGCGGCCTCGCAGCCGCGCTGTCCACCGCCGACGGGCTGCTGCTGGCCATCGCCAACGCGCTCAGCCACGACGTCTACTACCGCATGATCGACCCGCAGGCGCCGACGCAGAAGCGCATGATGATCAGCCGCATCCTGCTGCTCATCATCGCCGGCCTCGCCGCCTGGGCCGCCGTCGCGGCGGGTGCCAGCATCCTGTTCCTGGTGGCCTGGGCCTTCTCCATCGCCGCGGGCGGGCTGTTCGCGGCCCTGGTGATGGGCGTCTGGTACAAGGGCACCACGAACGCGGGCGCGCTGGCCGGCATGATCGTCGGCTACGTGGTCACGGCGGGCTACCTGATCTGGACGGAATGGTGGGGGCCGGAGTTCGTCGCCTTCTGGGGCGCCATCTTCGGGCCCGAGGCGGTCGAGATCACCAAGGCCCGCGGCCGCGACGTGGCCCGGCTCTGGGGGATCAACAACATCAGCGCCGGCCTGTTCGGCGTGCCGCTGTCCTTCCTGACGATCTTCGTGGTCAGCCAGTTCACGGAGAAGCCGACGCAGGCCATGCGGGACTTCATCGACAGCATCCGCATCCCGCGCGGCGGCGTGCGGCTGGTCGACCAGACCTCCGCGGTGGAGTGATCCGCCCGGCGGCTTACGGAGGGGGGTCCGCCGGCGACGGCGGGCCCCTTTTTTCTTGGCCTCCCTTGCCCCCGGCCCCGTCCGGCGCCATCGTCGTGGCATGCAAGTGGCCATCCCCCCCGCGCGGAGACCGCATGAGCGAGCAGCCCCATTTCTTCTGGGACTACATCCCCTTCTGGACCATGACCTACCTGCTGGCCGCGGTGGGCTGGACCTGCTTCGGCCGGTTCCTGCTGGCCTTCCTGATGGGCCCCGATTCGCCGAACTACATCATGCGCGGATTCCGCCTGGTGACCGAGTGGGCGGTGCGCGGCGCCGCCCTCATCACGCCCCGCATCGTGCCGCCCCTGCTGCTGCTGCCGGTGGCGGGGCTGTGGGTCTTCACCCTGCGCTTCCTGCTGGCGACGATGATGCTGCAGGCGGGGATGGTCCCCAGCCTGGCCGTCGGCGCGGGGGCCCCGTGATGGAGCGGCGGCACCTGGCCGTGGTCGTGGTGGCCCTGTCGGTCGCCAACGGCATCTTCTCCCCCTGGGTGGCGATCCCCTTCCACCTGGCGCCGGTCTGGCTGCCGGGGTTCCTGCTGGGTTCGGCCTCCACGATCTTCTACGCCAGCACGCTGCTGCTGGCGGCGCTGACCATCCTGGCCAGCGGGGTGCCGGCGGCGCTGTACGAGCGGGCCACGGGGGCCCGCGACAGCACCGAGGCGTCGATGTGGATCTGGGTCGCCGGCGCCTTCCTGCTGTCCCTGCCGGCGCTGGCCCGGCTGGCCGCGCTGTAGCGGCGGGGAATTTTCCGGCCCCGGCGAACCGATCCGGCGGCCGGCGGTTGAGGCCCCCGGAATCGGCGAGCGGAGGGCGGCATGGACGGGATCGGGATCGTGCGCGAGGCGGCCGACCTGTCGGTGCGCCGGGCCTGCGGCTTCGCCGGCCTCGCCATCTTCTGCGTGGTGGTCGGCCTCAGCTTCGATCCGGTGATGGCCGCCAAGTCCGGCGCCATCCTGACCGCCCTGATGTGCGCCACCCTGCTGGTCCGGGCTCGCATGGCCCCGGCCCGCCCCTACCGCCAGACGGAGGTGTGGATGCTGCTGGACCGCCGGCTCGACCTGCCCGACCCGGTGGCGCAGCAGCTCATCGGCGGGGCGCTCAGGGACAGCTACATGCTGCATGCGGAGCTGTCGGCCGCGATCTCCGTGCTGCTGTGGGTGATGGGGATGGTCGCCTGGCTGGCGGGGTAGCCTGAAGACAGCCGGTCGCCTTGACGGGAGCCGGGCGCCGCTGGCAAGCCTGTGCCCCCGCCCCTCCCCCCGGAGCATCGAGCCATGCCGGCACCCGTGACCGTCGACTTCTACTTCAGCCCCACCAGTGGGTACGCCTACCTGGCCTCCACCCAGATGCTGCAGCTGCAGATCGAGGCGGGCTGCCGGGTCGACTGGTACCCGGTGTCCGGGCGGGGCCTGATCTCGGCGGCCGGCTACGACTTCGCCAAGGCGACCGAGGTCTCCGGCGCGCTGAGGCCCGACTACCGGCGCGAGGACCTGGCGCGCTGGGCCCGCCTCTACGGCGTCCCCTTCCGCCACCCCGACGCCGACGCCATCCCGGACGCGCGGCGCTTGGCGCTGGCCTGCGTGGCGGCGCGCCGGTTCGATGCCGGGCAGGTGTTCGCCCGCGCCCTCATGAAGGCGCTGTTCGTGGACGGCCGCGCCCCCGCGGGGGACGAACTGGCGGTGGAGATCGCCAACGACACGGCGGGGATCGAGCCCGACCTGTTCCGCCCCATGCTGGACGACCCGGAGACCGACGCGCTGCACGCCGCCTATGTCGACGCGGCGGTGAAGGCGGGCTGCTTCGGCGTGCCCAGCTTCGTCGTCGCCGGCCGGCACGTCGTGTTCGGCCAGGACCGGCTGCCGCTGCTGCGCCAGCTTGTCAGGGACGTGAAGGAAGGGGCCGCCTGACGCGCTGCCGGGCCTGACGCCCTCCTACTGGCCGACCCGCGCCTCCACGCCCCAGATGCGGCGGTAGGCGGCGCGGTAGCCGGTCGGCGGGTCGAACAGGCCGGTAGCGGAGAGGGCGCCGGCCACGGTCTCCGGCGTCACCACGGCGACCGGCGGCACGAAGCCGGACACGGGCTTGCCCGCCAGGTGCCGGTTCACCTCGTCCAGCAGCTGCCAGCCCTGCATCAGCAGCGGCTCCGGCACGGTGGCGGCCTGGAAGCGCCCCTCCGCCAGCCGCCGGAAGGCGGACGCGCTGCCGTCGCCGGCGGAGATGTTGCGCGGCACCGGCCCGGCCCCAGACCCGATCTCGGCCAGGACCGGCTCCATCGCGTCAAAATAGACGTCGTTGATGGCCAGCGTGTGGGTCCAGCGCGCCCCGAACCGGGCCCGCAGCCGCGCCACCACCCCCGGCATCTCCCGCCGCGCCTCGGCGATGCGGACCTCCTCGAAGGCCAGCACCTCGCAGCCGCCGCACTGCTCGATGGCGCGGCGCATCACGCGGCCCTTCTCCATGGCGATGCTGAAGCCGGGATCGGCCAGGATGACGACGCCGGCCCGGCCGTCGCTGTCGGCCACGGCCACCGCCGCCGCCAAGTCCGCCACCGCGCCGGCGTTGGTGGAGACGTTGAAGATGACGGGCGTGCCCGGGATGCGGCCCGGCATGACGCCGCCGTGCCAGGCGAAGACAGGGACCGCGCCGAACCCGCCGGGCCCCATCAGCTCCGTCAGGCGCGCGGCGTCGGCGCCGCCCAGGATGACCGCCGAGGGCGCCCCGGCCAGCGCCTCCCGGAGCAGGGCGGCCGACCGCGCCTCGTCGGCGCCGCCGTCCAGCACGGTGACGCGCCAGGACAGGACCGCCGCCGCCTCCTGCACGCCGTCCAGCACCCCCTGGATGCCGCCATTGCCGGGATCGAAGGCCAGGAAGACGATGTGGTGGCCGGCCTCGGCCCGCGGCCCGTCCCAGGGGCCGCCCCAGGGATGCTCCAGCGCCGCCGCGTCGGCCACCAGCCGGCGGGCCCGCTCCACCTGGGCGGCGAGGCGCACGTCGCCGGCCGGCGCCGGGCCGGCCTGCAGCAGCGGCAAAGCCAGGGCGAGCAGCAGCGCCAGGCGCCGGGCCCCGCCCCGCACCCTGCCGCCGACCGTACCCGCCGCCTCGCCTGGAGGCATCGCCCCTCGCACAGGATTCCAATTGTCCGGATCATCCGGCAGCCGGCGCCCGCCCGCAAGCGGGCCGGGCATCCCCTATCCTTATGGTCGCGGTCATGAAGCGCGGGCCGAGGGGGCCGGGGGCGCCGGCCGAAGGGCGTCAGAGCGCCCGGCTCTCCCCGATCGCCAGCAGCCAGGCGTCGTCGGGCGCGTAGCCGGCCGCGGCCGCCGCGGCGCGGAAGCGGCCGGGCGGCTCGAACGGGTCCTCCTCGGTCAGCAGGACCGTGCCCCAGTGCATGCCCAGCACCCGGCGGGCGCGCAGGTCGCGGGCGATCCGCACCGCCTCCTCCGGATCGGTGTGGACGGCGCGCATGAGCGCCCGCGGCTCGTAGGCGCCGATGCCGACCATGGCGAGGTCGAAGGGGCCGTAGGCGGCGCCCGTCTCGCCGAAGACGGGGCCGTAGCCGCTATCGCCGCCGAACCAGACCCGGCGCCCGCCCGCCTCCAGCACGTAGGCGCACCAGAGGGTGCGGCAGAAGTCGAATCCGGTGCGGGAGGAGGCGTGGATGGCCGGCGCCGCCGTCACGGTCAGGCCGCGGTGGCGGACGCTGCCGTGCCAGTCCAGTTCCACCACGTTGGCGTAGCCCAGCCGCTTGAGCATCGGCCCCAGCCCCAGCGGCACGACGGCCAGCAGCCGGTGGCGGTCCTTGAGCGCCCGCAAGGTCGGGACGCAGAGATGGTCGTAGTGGTTGTGCGACAGGACCAGCACGTCGATGGGCGGCAGGTTCTCCGCGCGGATGCCCGGCGGGACGAAGCGCCTGGCCCCCGCCCCCTTCCACGGCCCCGCCCAGTCGCCGAGGTACGGGTCGGTCAGCACCGTCAGCCCGCCCAGGCGCAGCAGGAAGGCGACGTGGCCCAGCCAGGTGACGCCGTCCGCCCCGCCCAGCGCCCGGAACCCCTCCAGCGCCACCGCCTCGGGCAGGACGTGGCCCGGCGGCGGCACCGGCGCGCGCCTGTCCCGGAAGCGGCGCCAGAGGAACCCCGCCATCGGCCAGAAGCTGCCGGCCGGCCGCGCCGGGCTGCCCGGCGGGTTGCGGAAGCCCTTGTCCGTGTGGTGCCAGGGCCGGGTGCCCGGCGGCTGGGATGTGCCGGGCGGCGCCGCCTCGTCGCGCATGGGGAGCGGCGTCAGGGCGCGCCGCGGCGGACGTGCCGGGCGAAGCGGAAGGGCGAGGGGAACTTCGCCAGCATGCCGCCGACGTCCTTGGCCTGGGCGATGCCCTTTCCGATGCGCATGACGTCGCCGATGCGGCGGTCCAGGAAGGACCAGGTGTCGGCATGCCCCTCCGACCGGTCGCCCAGCCAGTACAGCAGGGTGGAGGTCTGCACGCCCGCCAGCAGCATGCGCTTGGTGTAGAAGTTGAAGTCGGTCGCGGTGTCGCCGGCCGCGTACCACATGGCGTCGACCGTGCGGTAGAGGATGCGGGGGCCCAGCCCCGCGTTCTGCGGCATGGCGAGGAAGGAGACGCTGCGGCGCACCGCCTCCACGTGCGGGGCCAGCACCTCCATGCGGGTGCGCACGGCCAGCGTGATGCGCTCGCGCACCTTCAGCGCCGCCATGTCGTGGCCGGCCAGGCGGTCCAGCATCTGCCGGTCGGCCCAGCCGCTGAAATGCTCGACCAGCCCGGCCACCCCGCCGGGGAAGGCGGCGAAGGCCTCCGAGGCGCCCATCCCCAGCTGCTCCGCCCCCTGGCGCAGGGAGGTCAGCGACCAGCCGTCGAAGGCCACGTTGGGCAGCGTCGCCAGCAGCAGGCGGTCGCGCAGCTCGGTCAGCGCATCGACGGGAGCATCGATTGGGGGCGCACCCGCCTCGGCGGCGTCGTCCGGGGTCTCGTAGGTCGCCATGGGGCAGCTCCTGGGCGGTTCCGGTTTCTACTCACAACAGATGTGGGGCGGGCATCCGTTCCGGGCCAGCCCCGCGGGATAAGGACGCGATCAGCCGCGCGGCATCGCATCCGCGCCGAAATACTTCATCTCCTCGACGAAGGTCAGCAGCCGCATGTCCGGCATCCGGTCGAGATAGAGGACGCCGTCCAGGTGGTCCATCTCGTGCTGGACCACGCGGGCGTGGAATCCGCTGGCCTCCCGCTCCACCAGCGAGCCGTCCAGCGCCAGGCCGCGGTAGCGGATGCGGGTGTAGCGCGGCACCATGCCGCGCAGGCCGGGGATGGAAAGGCAGCCCTCCCAGCCGTAGGCCATCTC
>DASPKT010000313.1:0-3972 GCA_035627915.1 Azospirillaceae bacterium | reverse complement strand
GCGCTGGAGGGCATCCGCACCCTCGGCATCACCGCCGGCGCGTCGGCCCCCGACGTGCTGATCCAGGAGGTGCTGTCCGCCTGCCGCGACCGCTTCGAGGTGGCGATGGAGGAGGCGGTGACCGCCACCGAGAACGTCGTCTTCAAGCTGCCGCGCGTGCTGGCGGCCGAGGCGGCGCCGGCGGCCGAATGAGAAAGAGCCCCGCCCGGATCTCTCCGGACGGGGCCCTCATGGCCGGTGGGCATCCCGCCCGACGCCACCGGCGATCACGTGAAGCTCCCGGGAGGCACGCCGGCGCCGGCAGCGGCGAAGGCGTGCGGGCTTCGACAGGCTCAGCCTGAGGGACGTTCCGCTGCTCCCAGGGTAGGGAGGCGCCGGAACCCGACCTTGGCCGGGCCTGGCAACCACCCTCCCTCACGCTGAGCCTGTCGAAGCGCGCACACCCTCAAAGCCGTACCAGGGGCGCCGCCGCTCAGGAGCGGCGGCCGTAGCGGTCGCCGAACCGGTCGCCGAAGCGGTCGTAGAAGGCGTCCAGGCGCTCGCGCGGCTTCTTGTTCAGGACCAGGGCGGCGATCAGGTAGGCGACGACGGTCACCTCGGTCCAGACCAGCAGCGCCAGCAGCAGCACCGCGACGCGGACCAGCCAGGGCTGCAGGCCCAGATAGTTGGCGAGGCCGGCGCAGACGCCGAAGACGATGCCCTTGTGGGGGTCCTTGAACAGGCGGTTGCGGCGGACGTTGGCCTTGATGCGCTCGAAGGATCGCACGGGAGTTCTCCAGGTTCGGATGGGTTGGGGAAGCGGGGTCGGCGGGCCGGGCCGTCAGCGGGCGGCCATCCGCGACTTCAGCGCCTCCAGTTCGGCGGTGACCTTGTCGTCGTTCTCCAGGGAGGCGAACTCCGCGGCGAGGCCGCGGGGCCCGCGGCCCATGTCCAGCACCTCGGCGCGGCCCTCCAGCTGGTCCAGCTCGCGGTGCAGGTCGTCGAAGCGCGACAGCGCCTCGTCGATGCGGCCGTCGTGCAGCTGGGTGCGGACCCGCAGCCGGGCGGTGGCGGTCACGTGGCGGGCCAGCAGCGCCCGCTGGCGCGACCGCGCGTCGTTCAGCTTCGCCTCCAGGCGGGAGACGTCCTCGGCGTTGCGCGACAGGGCCAGGTCGATGGCGGCCAGGTCCTGCTCGATCGGCGCGCCCGCCTCCTTGATGCGGGAGCGGGCGACCAGGGCGGCGCGGGCCAGGTCCTCGCGGCCCTTGGTCAGCGCCAGCTCGGCCTTGCGCTCCCAGTCCAGCATCTCCAGCTCGTAGGCGCGGTAGCGGCCGGTCAGCTCCTTGCGCTGGGCCATCGCCCGCACCGTGGCGGAGCGGACCTCCACCAGCGTGTCCTCCATCTCCTGGATGACCATGCCGATCAGCTTCTCGGGGTCCTCGGCGCGGTCCAGCATGGCGTTCAGGTTGGCGTCGACGATGTCACCGAGGCGGGAGAAGATGCTCATGGGAGGTGGTCCTTCGGGGAAGGGCGTGGGAAAGGCGCTCAGAACAGCCGGGTCAGGCCGGCCGACAGGCAGAACCCGGCGGCCAGGACCGGCATGACGCCGCCGCCCGACACCAGGGCCTTCAGCGTCGCCAGGAAGGGGCGGCGGGGGCGGGTGACGGACAGGTCGCTCATCTCGGTCTCCATCGGGCTCGTCGGCCGTGTTCGTCGGCCGTGCCTGGATAAGAGCAACCGGCGTGCCAGATTCCGACCGCCTCGTAAGCATTTGATTTCAATGAATAAAATTTCTAAGCCGAAACGGCGCCGGGAAATCCGGTGGTTCCATGGCGAGATAGTGGCGAAAACCGCGAACCGGTGGCGAAAATCCACAAGTGCTGCCGGAGGGGCAGGGAGCGCCGCGCGTCACTCCCTTGTCGCGGGGCGGCGGCCTCGCCGCCGTTGACCGGATCGGCGGAACCGGCTACCCACGATCCATGGCCGTCTACACCGAAGTCTCCGACGAGGACCTGCGCGCCTTCGTCGCCGAATACGACCTGGGCGAGGTCGTGTCCTGCAAGGGCATCGCGGAGGGGGTGGAGAACTCCAACTACCTGCTGGTGACGGCGCGCGGCCCCTACATCCTGACCCTGTATGAGAAGCGGGTGGACCCCGCCGACCTGCCCTTCTTCCTGGGCCTGATGCACCACCTGGCCGGCAACGGGGTGGAATGCCCGCTGCCGGTGCCGGCGCGCGACGGGGAGGCGCTGCGCACCCTGTGCGGCCGACCCGCCGTCATCGTCACCTTCCTGTCCGGCATGTGGCCGCGCCGCATCCTGCCCGAGCACTGCGCCGAGCTGGGCGCCGGCCTGGCCAGGCTGCACCTGGCCGGCGACGGCTTCCCGATGCGGCGGGAGAACAGCCTGTCGGTCGCCGGCTGGCGCGCGCTGCTGGAGGCGAGCCGCGGCCGCGCCGACGAGGTGAAGCCGGGGCTGGCGGCGCTGCTGGAGGCGGAGCTGGCGCACCTGGAGGCGCACTGGCCGGCCGGGCTGCCCGCCGGCGTCATCCACGCCGACCTGTTCCCGGACAACGTCTTCTTCCGCGACGGGCGGCTGTCCGGCCTGATCGACTTCTACTTCGCCTGCACGGACCTGCTGGCCTACGACGTGGCGATCTGCCTGAACGCCTGGTGCTTCGAACCGGACGGCAGCCTGAACGTCACCAAGGCGCGGCTGCTGCTGTCGGGCTACCGGCGGGTGCGGCCGCTCTCGGCGGAGGAGATGGCGGCCCTGCCGCTGCTGGCCCGCGGCAGCGCCCTGCGCTTCCTGCTGACCCGCCTGTACGACTGGCTGAACACGCCGCCGGGCGCCATGGTCAAGCGCAAGGACCCGCTGGAGTACCTTCACAAGCTGCGCTTCCACCAGCAGGTGCGCAGCCTCGGCGACTACGGTCTGGAGGCCGTCCCCGCATCATGAGCGCCACCGAGAACGAGCGCCCGCGCGCCGCCCTGAAGACGGTGGTGGACATCTTCACCGACGGTGCGTGCAGCGGGAACCCCGGTCCCGGCGGCTGGGGCGCCATCCTGCGCTGGGGGGCGACCGAGAAGGAGCTGAAGGGCGGCGAGCCCGACACCACCAACAACCGGATGGAGCTGATGGCGGCCATCCAGGCGCTGGAGGCGCTCACCCGGCCCGTCACCGTCCGGCTGCACACCGACAGCCAGTACCTGCGCGACGGCATCACCAAGTGGATCCACGGCTGGCGCGCCAAGGGCTGGGTCACCGCCGACAAGAAGCCGGTCAAGAACGTCGACCTCTGGCAGCGCCTGTCCGCCGCCACCGAGCGCCACCAGGTGGAGTTCCACTGGGTGCGCGGCCATTCCGGCCATCCCGAGAACGAGCGCGCCGACCAGCTGGCCCGGGAAGGGTTGGCGGAGGCGCGCGACCGCACTTTCCGCCCGCCCGCCTGATCGCCAACCCGCCTGATCGCCTGCCCGCCTGATCCCACCCGGAGCCCGCCGCCGCCATGACCGTGCCCCCGCGCCTGTTCGAGACCGCCGCCCTGGCGCTGAAGCCGACCCGGTACGGCCCCATGATGTACTTCCCCGCTGACCGCTTGGCCGGCCGCAGCCTCGACCTCTACGGCGAGTGGTGCGAGGGAGAGCTGCGGCTGATGCGCCAGGGCATCCAGGCGGATGACTGGGTGGTCGATTTCGGGGCCGGCATCGGGACCCACACGGTGGCCCTCGCCAAGGCGGCGCCACAGGGCCGCGTCGTCGCCGTCGAGGCCGACCGCGCCGCCTTCCAGGCGCTGGCGGGCAACCTGGCGCTGAACGGCCTCGACAACGTCCGCATCCATCATGCGGCGGCGGAGGCGGCGGCCGGCGTGGACGCGCCCGTGCTGCAGCTGGACGCGCTGGCGCTGGAGCGCTGCAACTTCATCCGGATCGACCTGGACGGCCCGGAAGGGCTGGCGGCGCTGCGGGGTGCGGGGGAGACGATCCGCCGGCAC
>DASPKT010000312.1:0-4211 GCA_035627915.1 Azospirillaceae bacterium | reverse complement strand
GCCGCCCTCAACCGCGCCGTCGCCGCCTGCCACCAGGCCGGGGGCGGCACGGTCGTGCTCAATGCCGGGACCTTCATCGTCAGCGGCACCAGCGACCAGTCGGACGGCGCGGTGCGGCTGCTCGACGGGGTTTCGATCAAGGGCGCCGGGATGGGGGCCACCACCCTCACCGTGAAGCCGGGCAGCACGAACGACATCAACGGCGTGATCCGCACCCCCTTCGGCCAGGAGACGGAGAATGTCGGCGTCTTCGACCTGACCATCGACGGGAACCGCGACGCCGCCGGCGGCAAGGTCAACGGCTTCTTCTGCGGCCCGCGGCCGGGCGCCACCCTGACGGACCGCAACGTCACGCTGGAGCGCGTCGAGATCAAGGATTGCTCGGGCTACGGCTTCGACCCGCATGAACGCACGATCAACCTGACCATCGCGAACTCGGTCGCCCACGGCAACGGACTGGACGGCTTCGTCGCCGATTTCATGATCGACAGCGTGTTCCGCGACAACATCGCCTACAACAACGACCGCCACGGCTTCAACGTCACCACCAGCACCACGAATTTCCGCCTGGAGAACAACACCGCCTATCGCAACGGCGGCTCCGGCATCGAAATCCAGCGGGGCAGCGAGAACATCCCCTGGCCCACCGGCATCGCCGTCGTGGGCGGGCGCTACTACGAGAATGCCCGCGCCGGCATCGAAGTGAAGCTGGCCAGCAACGTGACCGTGACCGGGGCGGAGATCGACCACAATGCCCGCCAGGGCGTGCTGATCTGGGGCGCCAGCGGGGTGACGGTGGACGGCAACCGCATCCACAACAACTCCCAGGCCGGCCAGGCGCTCTTCGACGAGGTCAACCTGCGGGCCTTCGCCGACCCCACCACGGGCACGACCTACGGCGCGGTCGACAACCGCATCCTCAACAACGACATCGACGCCGCGCCGCCGGTCCAGGCCCGCTACGGCATCAGGGAGGAGGCCGACGCCTCGGCCCGCACCACCCTGTCGGGCAACACCATCGACGGCACGGCCGCGGGCGACACCTGGATCGACGGCCGCATCGGCGACGACAATGGCGGCACCACAGGCCCGGCGCCGGTTCCCGGCACCAGCACCGGCACCTCCGGCGCCGACTCCCTCTCCGGCACCGCGGGCAACGACAGCATCGCCGGCCTCGGTGGCAACGACACGCTGCAGGGCCTGGGCGGCGACGACACGCTCGACGGCGGCAGCGGCAGCGACAGCCTGGTGGGCGGCGCCGGCAACGACACCTACTTCGTCAACACCTCGACCGACGTGGTGGTGGAGGCGGCGGGCGGCGGCACCGACAGCGTCGTCTCGCAATTCACCCACACCCTGGCGGCCAATGTCGAGAACCTGACCGTGACCGCCGAGTATTCGGTGGACTCGACCGGGGTGCGGCGCAACGTCAACGCCACCGGCAACGACCTGGCCAACGTCGTGGCCGGCAGCATCGGCGCCAATCTGGTGCGCGGCCTGGGCGGCGCCGACACGCTCGACGGCGGCGCGGGCGCCGACACGCTGGACGGCGGCCTGGGCGCCGACCGCCTGACCGGCGGCGCGGGCGACGACCTGTTCGACCTCGACAAGGGCGCGGCGAACGGCGACGTGGTCGTCGACTTCGCGACCGGCGACCGCATCGACCTCAGCAGCTACGGCAGCGGCGCGACGCTGAGCCAGGCCCTGTCGGGCACCACGCTCACCGCCACGCTCACCTACACCGGCGGCGCCGAGAGCTTCACCGTGCTAAACCTGGGCCGCGAGCTGGCCGCCGCCGACCTCGTCTTCACCGGCACCTATGGCGGCGGCTCGGCTCCGCCGCCCCCGCCCCCGCCCCCGCCGCCGCCCTCTGGCGACGTGGTGCTGACCGGCACCTCGGGGGCCGACAGCCTGACGGGCGGCGACGGCAATGACAGCCTCTCCGGCGGCGGCTCCAACGACACGATCAACGGCGGCGCGGGCAACGACACGCTCGACGGCGGCGCCGGCAGCGACAGCATGACCGGCGGCGCTGGCAACGACGTGTTCATCGTCAACAGCTCGACCGATGTGACGGTCGAGGCGGCGGGCGGGGGCACGGACACCATCCGCAGCCTCTACACCCGCACCCTGGTGGACAATGTCGAGAACCTGGAACTGACCGGGACCGGCGCGATCAACGGCTACGGCAACACCGCCGCCAACGCCCTGACCGGCGGCAGCGGCGCCAACAAGCTGTACGGCCGCGACGGCAACGACACCATGGCCGGCGGGGCTGGCAACGACACGGTGGCGGGCGAGGCCGGCGCCGACCGGCTGGACGGCGGCGCTGGTGCCGACCTGCTGACGGGCGGGGCGGGCAACGACGTCTTCGTCTTCGCCAGGGGCGAGGCCGCGGGCGACCGGGTGAGCGATTTCGTCGGCAACGGCGCCAATGCCGGCGACGCGCTGCAATTCACCGGCTATGGCAGCGGCAGCTTCGTCCACCGGGGAAGCGGCCTCTGGGCGATCCGCGCCGCAGACGGCACGGAGGAGACGATCACCCTCACCGGCGTCACGGCGCTGGACCCCTCGGACTTCGCCTTCGTCTGAGGTCCGGCCCCCTCCCCTGCCACGGCGGTGGAGGGGGCTTGCCTTTCGGCGGCCCTCAGCCCTTGTTCTTGTTGTAGACGTCGAAGAACACGGCGGCGACGAGGACGAGGCCCTTGATGACCTGCTGGTAGTCGATGCCGATGCCGAGGATCGACATGCCGTTGTTCATCACGCCCATCACCAGCGCGCCGATCACCGCGCCCAGCACCTTGCCGACGCCGCCGGAGGCCGAGGCGCCGCCAATGAAGCAGGCGGCGATCACGTCCAGCTCGAAGGACAGGCCGGCCTTCGGCGTGGCGGTGTTCAGCCGCGCGGCGAAGATCAGCCCGGCGAGGCCGGCCAGCACCCCCATGTTGACGAAGGTGAGGAAGGTCAGCCGCTCGGTGCGGATGCCGGAGAGCTTGGCCGCCTTCTCGTTGCCGCCGAGGGCGTAGATCCGGCGGCCGATGGTCGTGCGGTTGGTCACGAAGGTGTAGAGCAGGATCAGCGCGAACATGATGATCAGCACGTTCGGCAGGCCCTTATAGGTCGACAGCAGATAGCTGAAATAGACGATCATCGCCGCGAACAGGCCGTTCTTCGCCAGGTAGAGCGGGAACGGCTCCTCCTCCACCCCGTGGCGCTGCTGGGCCAGACGGGTGCGGGCGCTGGCGAGGAACAGCGCCGCCGCGAGCAGCACGCCGATGACGACCGAGGTGAGGCGCAGGGTCTCGCCGCCCAGCGGGTCGGGGATGAAGCCGGAGCTGAGCTTCTGGAACTCCGCCGGGAACGGGCCGATGGACTGGCCCTGCAGCACCGCCAGCGTCAGGCCGCGGAAGACCAGCATGCCGCCCAGCGTGACGATGAAGGACGGTATCTTCACATAGGCGACGAAATAGCCCTGCAGCGCGCCGATGGCGCCGCCGACCATCAGGCAGAGGAAGAAGGCCGGGATGTAGTGCAGCCCGAACTTCACCATCAGCACCGCCGCCAGTGCCCCGACGAGGCCCACCACCGATCCGACCGAGAGGTCGATATGGCCGGCGACGATGACCAGCAGCATGCCCAGCGCCATGATGACGATGTAGCTGTTCTGCAGGACGAGGTTCGTCAGGTTCAGCGGCTTCAGCAGGGTGCCGTTGGTGACGACCTCGAAGAAGGCCATGATGACGACCAGCGACATCAGCATGCCGTAGTCGCGGATGTTGTTCTTCAGGAAGCCGCGATAGTCGGCGGTCTTGCCGGGCAGGTCGCCCTGGACGGTCTTGTCGGTCATCTCAGTTTGCCCCCGCCTTGACGATGGCGCGCATGATCCGCTCCTGCGAGGCCTCCGCGGCCGGGAATTCGGCGACGAAGCGGCCTTCGTTCATGACGATGATGCGGTCGCACATGCCGAGCAGCTCCGGCATCTCGGAGGAGATCATGATGACGCCGCGGCCCTCGTCGGCCAATTGGTTCACGATGGTGTATATCTCGTATTTGGCGCCGACATCGACGCCGCGGGTCGGCTCGTCGAGGATGAGGACCGAGGGCTTGGCGAACAGCCATTTGCTGATCACCACCTTCTGCTGGTTCCCGCCCGAGAGGTTCACCGTGTTCTGGAAGATGCTGGAGCAGCGGATGCCGAGCCGGCCGCGATA
>DASPKT010000311.1:0-11971 GCA_035627915.1 Azospirillaceae bacterium | reverse complement strand
AGCGGCGTCACGCCGGCCGCCCGCGCCGCCGCGGCCGCCGCCTCCAGCGCGTCCTGGGGCGTCGCGATCATGCGGTACCCGGACCGGGAGAGGGCGGGGTCGCCCGGCTTCGGCGTCTCGTTGGCGGGGTCGGCCAGCGCCGCGGCGACGCCCGGCGGCGGCTCGATCCCGTACTTCGCCAGCACGGCGCGGGCGTCGGCCAGGGTGGTGGGGTCGGCCACGGTGGGGCCCGAGGCGATGACGGCGGGGTCGTCGCCCGGCACGTCGGATATCGCCAGCGTCACCACCCGCGCCGCGGTCGCCGCCGCCAGCCGGCCGCCCTTGATGGCGGAGAGGTGCTTGCGCACGCAGTTGATCTCGTCGATGGCGGCGCCGGAGCGCAGCAGCGCCTTGTTGACCGCGCGCTTCTCCTCGAACGCCACGCCGGGGGCCGGCAGCGCCAGCAGGGCCGAGCCGCCGCCGGAGATCAGGCACAGCAGCAGGTCGTCCGCGCCGAGGCCGGACGCCAGGTCCAGGATGCGCCGCGCCGCCACCCGTCCCGCCTCGTCCGGGGTGGGGTGGGCGGCCTCCACCACCTCGATCCGGGAGGTCGGCAGGCCGTGGCCGTAGCGGGTGACGACCAGGCCCGACAACTCGCCCGGCCAGGCGTCCTCCACCGCCTTCGCCATGGCGGCCGCCCCCTTGCCGGCGCCGACCACGACGGTGCGGCCCTTCGGCGGCTCCGGCAGGTGGGCGGCCAGCAGCACCTCCGGCGACACGGCATCCAGCGCCGCCCGGAACAGGCGCTCCAGCAGGGCGCGGGGCTCCCCAGCGCTCACAGCATCACCAGCCCGGCCACCCAGACCGCCACGGCGGCCACCAGGCCCTGGACCAGCGTGCCGACGGTGTGCAGGCGGAAGCCCGTCCTGGTGTCCATGTTGGAGAACTGGGTCACGACCCAGAAGAAGCTGTCGTTGGCATGGGAGACTACCATCGCCCCGGCCCCGATGACGACGGTCACCAGCGCCTTGGCGGTCGGCGTGTCGAAGCCCAGCGCCGGCAGCAGGGGCGCCATCAGCCCCGCCGTGGTGATGATGGAGACGGTGCTGGAGCCCTGCGCCGTCTTGATGCCGGCGGCGATCAGGAAGGGCAGCCAGAGGCCGAGGTTGGCGTCGGCCAGCGTGTCGCCGATCACCTTGGCGATGCCGGAGTTCTGCAGCACCTTGCCGAAGGCGCCGCCGGCGCCGGTGATGACGATGATGATGGCGGCGTCCAGCACCGCCTGCCCGACCCAGCCGCCGGTGGACAGCATGTCGCGCTCCAGCCGCTTGGGCAGCAGCAGCGCCAGCGCCACGCCGATCAGCAGGGCCACTACGGGCTGCCCCAGGAAGCCCAGCAGGTCCACCACCCCGCCGGTGCCCAGCGGCTTCGTCGGCAGCTCCGCGATGGAGCGCAGCACGATCAGCAGGATCGGCACGGCGATGGGGACCAGCGACTTGAACGGCCCCGGCGCGTCCGCCGGCGCCGGCGTGGCCGCCACCCCGGCGCCGGTGCCGGGGACCGCGGCGCCGTCCCTCGTGTCCCCGGCCGCATCCCCGGGCGCATCCGGATCCTCGCCGGCCTTGTAGGGCGGGACGTAGACGCGGGCGGCCACCGTGACGGCGAACAGCCAGCCGGCCGCGGCGGCGACGGCGCCGATCACCATGCCCCACAGGATCACCAGGCCCAGGTCGGCGCCCAGGATGCCGGCGGCGGCCACCGGACCCGGCGTCGGCGGCACCATGGTGTGGGTGGCGTAGAGGCCCAGCGCCAGCGCGATGGCCGGCGCCGCCAGGCTGATCGCCGCGCGCTTGGCCACCGCCTTCACCAGGGATGACAGGATGACGAAGCCGCTGTCGCAGAAGACCGGGATGGAGACCAGGTAGCCCATGACCGACATGGCGGCCGGCGCGTTGCGCTCGCCCGTCAGCCTCAGGATGCCGGCGGCCAGCCGGAAGGCGCCGCCGGAGCGCTCCAGGAAGATGCCGATGATGGTGCCGGCCAGGATGACGATGCCGATGGAGCCGATGGTGCCGCCGAACCCGTCGTTGACCGACTTCACCACGTCGGCCAGCGGCATGCCCGACGCGATGCCGAAGAAGAAGGCGGTCAGCAGCAGCGCCAGGAACGGGTGCAGGTTCAGCTTCGCCGTGGCGACGACGATGAAGGCGATGCTGACGAGCAGCAGCAGGACCAGCAGCATGGGATGGGGCCCCCTCCAGCGGGGCCCGCCCTCGGGTCCCCGTCCGCCTGAGCCAACCGGCGGAAAGGGGTGCGGGTTCCCTTTCGCGCGGGCGGGCCGGCGCGCCGGGGGCGCCTCACGGCTCCGGGCAGGGCTCCTGCGGCGGGGCGACGGGGCGGTCGGGCAGGCGGGAGAGCACGCGGTCGATGTAGTCGCGCAGCGTGGTGGCGGTGCCGATGTCGCGGCCGGCCGCCTCCGACAGGTACCAGCGGTGCTCCAAGATCTGGAAGAAAAGCTCCGGCCCCTCCAGCCGCCCGCGCAGGCATTCCGGGATGGCGTCGAGCGTGGGGGCGTAGACCTCGTGCAGCCAGCGCAGCGCCGCGGCGGCCTCCGGCACGTGGCGGCCCTCGGCCAGCTCCAGCCGGGCGCGGAAGCGGCTGATGTCGTTCAGCAGCTGGCGGCCCTGGTTCTCCTCCGCCTCCAGCCCCGTCAGCTGGTGCAGCAGCCGCTTGTGGTGGCCGGCCTCCACCACCTTGGCCCGCATCACCATGCGCTCGCCGCCCTCTGTCGTGCGCATCTCCAGCTCGTCGACGTCGAAGCCGTAGTCGTTCAGCGTCTTCAGCCGGCTCTGCACCCGGTACTGCTCGGTCGCGGCGAACACCTCGTCCCGGGTCAGCTCGGCCCAGAGCCGGTGGTAGCGCACCCCCAGCTCCTCGGCCACGGCGATGGGGTCGAACTCCTCGGGCAATCCAGGGCCGGCGGCGAGGTCCATCAGCTCCCCCGCCACGTTCATCTGCGCCAGCTCCACGTCGTAGGCGCGCATGCCCTCCGACAGGTCGGGGTGCAGCTCCCCCGTCTCGGCGTCCACCAGATAGGCGGCCAGCCGCCCGGCGTCGCGCCGGAACAGCGTGTTGGACAGCGAGCAGTCGCCCCAGTGGAAGCCGCTGAGGTGCAGCCGGATCAGCAAATCCACCAGCGCGTCCAAGAGCCGGTCGCCGCGGGCCAGCGGGTCGCCGCCCTGGAACAGCAGCCGGTAGGGCAGGGCATGGTCCAGGTAGCGGGTGACCAGGACCGTCATCAGCGGCCGGCCGCCGGGCGCCTCCCGCCCGGTGACGACGCCGACCGGCTCCACCGCGGGCTGGCCGCGGTCGCGCAGCAGGCGCAGCAGCTCGTACTCCTTCAGCGCGACCCGCTCCGGCACCTCCTTCAGCGCGTAGACGTCTTCCTCCGCCCCGCGGACGAAGCGGACGACGTTGCGGCTGATGCCGCGCGGCATCTCCACCAGCAGCGCCTCCGGCCACGCCTCCAGGGGCTGGTCCCAGGGCAGGCCGACGCCGAGCGCGAAGCTGCCGGGGTTGGCGAGCTTGATGAGCAGCGGCGTCCTCCTGTCCCCGGGTCGGCCGTCAGGCCCCGACCGGCTCCGGCTGGGCGGCGCGGGCGAGCCGGCCGCTGGCCTCGGTCAGGCCGCGCATGCGCCGCTCCACCGCCTCGTCCAGCTGGCCCGGCGCCAGGCGCCAGGTCCAGTTGCCCTCGGCCCGGCCCGGCACGTTCATGCGCGCCTCGGTGCCCAGGCCCAGGATGTCCTGCGCCGGCACGATGGCGTAGCGGGCGCTGGTGTTGAGCGCGAAGCGGACGAAGTCCCAGTGGGGGGCGGCGCGGTCGCTGCCGATATAGTCCAGCACCGCCCGCCCGACCGGGGAGTTGTCCCCGCCGATGTGCGCCAGCCAGCCCAGGATCGTGTCGTTGTCGTGGGTGCCGGTGTAGAACACCCGGTTCTCCGGGAAGCGGTGCGGGTCGTAGCGGTGGGGATCGAAGTCCTCGCCGAACTCGAAGGGCAGCACGCGCATGCCGGGGAAGCCGAAATGGTCGCGCAGCCGCTCCACCTCGTGGGTGATGATGCCGAGGTCCTCGGCCAGCACGGGCAGGCGGCCGAAGCGGTCCACCATGCTCTGGAACAGCTCGTAGCCGGGGGCGGGGACCCAGCGGCCGTTGATGGCCGTGGTCTCGTGCGCCGGCACCTCCCAGTACGACTCGAAGCCGCGGAAATGGTCGACGCGGACCAGGTCCACCTGCTCCAGCGTCCGGGCCAGGCGGCGGTGCCACCAGGCGAAGCCCTCCGCCCGGTGCGCGTCCCAGCGGTACAGCGGGTTGCCCCAGAGCTGGCCGGTGGCGCTGAAATAGTCGGGCGGCACGCCGGCGACGACGGTCGGGCGGCCGTGCTGGTCCAGCTCGAAGAGGTCGGGGCGGCTCCACACGTCGGCGCTGTCGCCGGCGACGAAGATCGGGATGTCGCCGACGATGCGCACGCCGCGGTCGTGCGCATGCGCCCGCACCGCCGCCCACTGGCGGAAGAACAGGAACTGCTGGACCTTGATCTTCAGGATCTCGTGGCTGAGCTGCTGGCGCACCTCCGCCATGGCGACCGGGTCGCGCTTGACGTAGGGCGCCCCCCACTCGGTCCAGGCGCGGCCGCCATGCATGGCCTTCAGCGCCACGAAGGTCGCGTAATCGTCCAGCCAGTCGGCATCGTTGCGCGCCTGGAACAGTTCGAAGTCGCTGCGCAGATCCTCGTCCGCGCGGCGCAGGAAGTCGGCGCAGACGCGGTCCAGCGCCGGCAGCTTGGCCGACACCACCCAGCCGTAGTCCACCCCCTCCGGCCGGTTCGGCGGCAGGGTCGCCAGCAGGTCGGCGTCCGCCAGCCCCTCGGCCGCCAGGTCGTCGAAGCTGATGAGCAGCGGGTTGCCGGCAAACGTGCTGAGGCCGGAATAGGGGCTGTCGCCGGCGCTGGTCGGGACCAGCGGCAGGATCTGCCAGAGCCCCTGGCCCATGCGGGCGAGCTGGTCCACGAAGGCGCGGGCCGCCGGGCCCAGGTCGCCGATGCCGTGGCCGCCGGGAAGCGAGGTGGGATGCAGGAGGATGCCGCTGGCGCGCAGGTCCGACATGGGCGTATGGGGTCCGCGGATGGGGTTGGTGGGGTGTGCCGCCGGGGCGGCGGCAGGGGCCGGATGGGGTGGCCCGAACGGAATGATAGTAATGTTACTACAGATCGGGTCAAATCACATTCCTGGGTCACGCCCCCGCGTCGCCTGCGATGAGGGGTTGCGCCCGATGTGCGAGCTAGTAAAATTACACGGCCCGGAGGCAGGCGCGTGCGGTTCCGTTTCACCGCCCCCGCCGGCCGTCAGCCTGTGCGTCCACGCCAGGTGACGGCGCCGCGCCGCAGGCCCCACGCCCCAGAGGCAGCATGACCGAATTCCCGACCCCGCTCCTGCCCGGCCTGTCCGGCCCCGACGCCGCGAAGGCGCAGCTCGACCGGCTGTACGACCATGTCCGCGGCACCATCCTGGCGCGACAGCACCCGGTGACCGGCCTGCTGCCGGCCAGCATGGCGGTGACGGTGCACGGCAACTACACCCATGCCTGGGTGCGGGACAACGTCTACTCCGTGCTGGGCCCGTGGGCGCTGGCGCTGGCCTACCGCCGGCGCGGCGACGCGCCCGCCAAGGCGCGCCTGCTGGAGCAGAGCGTGCTGAAGACCATGCGCGGCATCCTGCAGGCGATGATGAAGCAGGCCGCCAAGGTGGAGCGGTTCAAGCACACCCAGGCGCCGCTGGACAGCCTGCACGCCCTCTATTCCGCCGCCACGGGCGAGGCGGTGGCGGCCGACGACGGCTGGGGCCACCTGCAGGTCGACGCGACGTCGCTGTTCCTGCTGTTCCTGGCGCAGATGACCCGTTCCGGCCTGCCGGTCCTGTTCACCCTGGACGAGGTCGCCTTCGTCCAGAACCTGGTGCACTACATCGGCCCGGCCTACCGCATCGCCGACTACGGCGTGTGGGAGCGGGGCCGCAAGATCAACGACGGCAAGCCGGAGCTGAACGCCAGCTCCATCGGCATGGCCAAGGCGGCGCTGGAGGCCATCCAGGGCCTCGACATGTTCGGCGAGGACGGCGGCCGCGTCGCCGTCATCCATGTGGTGCCCGACGAGATCGCCCGCGCCCGCGCCACGCTGGAGGCGCTGCTGCCGCGCGAATCCGGCTCCAAGGAGGTGGACGCGGCGACGCTGGGCATCATCGGCTATCCCGCCTTCGCGGTGGAGGACCCGGAGCTGGTCCGCCGCACCCGGGCGGAGGTGCTGGGCAAGCTCCAGGGCCGCTACGGCTGCAAGCGCTTCCTGCGCGACGGCCACCAGACCGCGGTGGAGGACCACGGCCGCCTGCACTACGAGGCGGGCGAGCTGCACCGCTTCGACGGCATCGAGTCGGAATGGCCGCTGTTCTTCACCTACATCTACCTGACCGCGCTGATGACCGGCGACGCCGCCACGGCGGCGGCGTACCGGGCGCGGCTGGACGCGCTGGCGGTGGACCGCGGCGACGGTCCGATGCTGCCGGAGCTTTACTACGTCCCGGCCGAGCTGGCGGAGGCGGAGCGGGCGGCCCCCGGCAGCCAGCCGCGCCTGCCCAACGAGAACGTGCCGCTGCTGTGGGCGCAGAGCCTCTACGTCGTCGGCCTGCTGATCGAGGGGGGACTGCTGACCCCGGCGGAGATCGACCCGCTGAACCGCCGCGCCCGCGTCGGCACCCGTCCGCCGGCCACCGTGAACCTGGTCCTGCTGGCCGAGGACGAGGAGGTGCGCGACGCGCTGGCCGCGGAGGAGGTGGAGGCGCAGACCCTGGCGCAGGCGCAGTCCGCCCGCGTCTGCCACGCCGACGTGCTGAACGCCGTCCTGGCCGAGGTCGGGCGCTGCCCGGCGCTGGGGCTGGGCGGGCGGCCGCGGCGGCGCCTGGGCAGCCTCATCACCTGCCAGGCCTTCCGCCTGTCCGGCCAGCCGACCGTGTTCGTGCCGGCCTTCTTCGACCCCGACGACTTCTATTTCAGCTTCGACAACCGGCTGCTGGTGGAGCGGCTGACGGCGGAGATCGCCTACATCAACCGATCCTGGCACTACCAGGAGAACCCGCTGCTGGTGCTGCTGGTGACCCGCGGCATGGCGGCGGCGCCCGGCTTCGACGCGCTGGCCCGCACGCTCAGGGACCTGGTGCGCGGCCGGCTGCCGGAGCTGGCGGTGGAGGTCGGCACGCTGGGCCGCTGCCTGGTGTCCGCCCGCACCGTCGTCATGGACGGCGTGCCGCAGGGCGAGCCGGTGCGGCCGCGCGCAGTCGCCTCCATCGAGGGAACGGCCGCGGCGCCGCAGCCGGTGCCGCCCGGCCTGGACGAGCTTGAAGCCTGGCGGGCGGAGGACAGCGGCCTGCTGCAGCGCCGGCTGGAGGGGGAGGGCGACCCGCTGCGCCGGCTGGAGCTGCTGGCGGTCCTGTGGGACCGCCTCGGCCCCGACTTCGCCTTCGCCGGGGGCGCGCCGGTCGCGGCCCTGGTGGAGCGGCTCTACGACGGGGCGGGCCGCGCCGGCCAGTGGGCGGTGGTGCGCCGCGCCGCCGGCCTGCTGCACCGCCATGACGAGCGGCTGCAGGATGCGGTGAAGGAGATCGTGGTGCGCCAGCGCCAGGTGCTGCTGGGCCGCCCGACGGAGCCGGAGGCGCTGATCCGGGAGCCCGTGGACAACGCCGCCGTGGTGGAGCGCATCCGCCGCTACGCAAGCGCCGAGCCGACGGTGGCGACCCTGGTGGAGGAGGCGCTGCTGTTCTGCGGCACCATCGTCAAGGCCTCGCCCGTCCTGTTCCGCCACAGCCTGACGCTGCGCCCGCTGGACATGGTGGGGCTGCTGCACCGGACCGTGCAACGGGAGCGGCGGCTGGACCCCGACGCGGCGCTGGACCACCTGCTGTCGGAGAGCCCGCACACGGTGCTGAGCCGCATCCGCATCGCCATCGCCGGCTGCCCCGGCATGGCCGGCGACGCCTGCCTGCCCGTGCTGGTGGGGCCGCCGCTGCTGATCGACCCGACGGCTTCGGCCGTGCCCGGCCCCACCTTCGCCCTGCCGGCGGAGGATGCGGGCTGGGCCGTGGGCGGCGACTGGTCCGTCTGGCGCGACGTGACCGGCGTGCTGACGCCGGTGCCGCCCGACTTCCACAGCCGGGTGTGGGAGGTGCTGCGGCACTGCGACGGCATCGTCATCGCCGACCCCGCCGACCCCCGCAACCACCTGGACAGCTCCGTCCTGCGCAGCGACATGACCCCGCAGGAGCGCAACTTCGCCCTGATGGTGGAGGACCTGCTGAACCGCATCGCCGAGCCCGCCTACCGCCAGCTCTCCATCGAGGCACTGTGGGCCCTGTCGGAGGTGCTGCGGGCGGAGCCGGCCCTGCGGGTCGGGGGCATGCTGGCGCTGGACCACCTGATCGCCGACGCGGTCGCCCTGCACTGGCAGGCGGCCCGCCCGGGCGAGGCCTTCGCGGAGCAGTCGCCGGAGCCCTGGCAGGCCTTCTACGCCCTGTCCCCCGACAAGGTCGCCGCCGCCATGGCCGCCGCCTTCCGCCGCCTGTCCGGCGATCCCAGGATGGTGAGCGCGGCCTGAGGCGGGGGCCTGTGCCCGCGGTTCTGGCTTGAGCACTGCCCGGCATCTGCTACAACCCTGCTGAGAACAACTTCCTCGGTCAGGGTGACGGAATGACGGCGATCCGGCGGGCGACAATCTGGCTGGCGCTGCTGCTGGCGGCCTGCGGCGGGAGCGCCGGGGCGGCGGCCGAGGACTGGGACCACGAGACGGCGGTCGTTCGCCTGGCCGAGGACCCGGAGCGGGCCCTGGCCATGCTCGGCCGCGGCACGAAGCCCCATGAGCGGCTCGACTACGCCCTTGCCCTGCATGCGTTCGCACCGGCCTCCCCCGACCGGGACGAGACGATCCGTGCCCTGCTGCTCCCCATCAATGACGCCGCCCTGGCGGCCGGCGACGAATTCGCCGTCGAGGTCATCGGCCGGCCCGACACCTACGACGGCACGGACGACAGCCTGCTGAGGACGATCCAATTGGCCTCCGCCACCGGCGTCGCCCAGACGGCGTCGTCCTTCTACGCGGTCCCGTGCCCGATCCTGGCGAAGCGGCGTGCGCTCCTGGGGGCCGTGGGAGCGGCGTTCGGCAGCAGCCGCGACAACCACCAGCCGAGGTCCGGCTGCGAGTGGGGGCGGGGAGACGTCCCGGGATTTCCGCAGAAGGAGGTCCTGGAATTCGTGGAAGCGTCGGAGCGCGCGACCATGGGCTACCTGGCGGGCGGCGGCGGCTCGATCCGGCACGGACGCTGGGCATCCGTGATGGCCGGGATCGCGGACATGAAGCTGTGGCTCCCCGAACCGCCGGCCGGAGAGGACGCATCACCGGAAGATCGGGGCCGGGTGGAGCGGCCGGCCGCCTGGCCGGTGTCCCCGGCGGGCCGCCCCTACGAGACCTGGAGCTACCTGGCCCTCGCCAACCGCGGGATAGCCGCCGGCATAGGGGACAAGTACGACAGGGCGGAAAAGGCCCTCGCCGCCTTCTACGCGGAGCGCGCCGGCATCCCGCCCGCCCAGGCCGCCGACGCGGCCCGTCTCCAGCTTCTCGGCCGGCACCGATTGGTCGTCGGCGCGGACTGCGGCGGTGCGCCGCCGCCCCCGTCGTTCCGCAGGCTTGTCATGGACGGTGCCCCCCTGGGCGAGGTGGAGGCCTTCGCCGCAGGGACCTCGTGGCGCGACCCGGAACACCTGGCGCCGTTCCGGGCTTGCGCGGAGGAGAGCAGCGACCATGACCCGCCGGAGCCCTTGGCCCTGGCGGCATCGCGGTCGCCCGACCTGTTCGCCTTCCTGATGCGCCTGGCCGAAGGCTTGGCACCGGAGGAACGGCGGGCGCTCGACCTCGAGGTCGCCGTGGAACAGCGGACCAGGTACGGCAAGACGCCGCTGATGGCCGCCGCCCAACATGACTACCTGGACGGCGCCCGCTGGCTGATCGCCCAAGGTGCCGACGTGAAGGCCGACCTGGGCGACTACCCGCTGGAGCATGGGCGCAGGACCGCCCTGCACTATGCCGCAGCGTCGGGGTCGCTCGGCATGGTCGGGCTCCTGGTGGAATCCGGCGCCGACAAGGCGGCGACGGACAGCAAGGGGCTGACGCCGCTGGACTATCTGGAGGGACGGGGCCCCGTGCCCGCGAACCCGCGCATGACCGCGGAGGAGCGGGCGCGGGCCGCCGACCTCCTGCGCTGACCGCCGGTCCTTCTCCTCACGCCACCTCGTGGCCGCGCGACGCCTCCAGCAGCTCGTACCAGTCCTGGCGGTCGAGGCGGAGGCGGGCGGCCGCGGCGGCGCCGGCCAGGCGGTCCAGGCGGCCGGTGCCGACGACCGGGCGGATGCCGGCGGGATGGGCCGTCAGCCAGGCGAGCGCCACCTGGTCGGGGGCGGCGCCGCCGTGCCGCTCCCCCACCCGCCACAGCGCGTCGCGCAGGCGTGCCTGGGCGGGGTCGTCGCGGAACAGCCCACCGCCGCCCAGCGGCGACCAGGCCATCGGCACCATGCGCGCCGCCATGCAGGCGTCCAGCGTGCCGTCGAACAGGGCGCCGGGGCGCTCCAGGCTGATCTCCACCTGGTTGGCGACCAGCGGCAGGTCCAGCGCGCGGGCCAGGAAGGCGACCTGGCTGGCGGAATGGTTGCTGACGCCGAAATGCAGCACCTTGCCGTCCCGCTTCAGCGCGTGGAACGCCTCCGCCACCTCCTCGGGACGCAGCAGGTAGTCCGGCCGGTGCAGCAGCAGCAGGTCCAGCCGGTCGGTGCGCAGCGCCCGCAGCGAGCCCTCCACCGAGGCCAGGATGTGGGCGGCGGAGCTGTCGTAGTGCTTCACCCGCACGTCGGGCCGGCTGGCGGATTTCAGGCGGATGCCGCACTTGCCGATCAGCACCATACGGTCCCGCAAGCCCGGTTCCAGCGCCAGCGCCTCGCCGAAGCGGGCCTCGGCACCATAGTCGCCGTAGATGTCGGCATGGTCGAAGGTGGCGGCATCCAGGTCGAGCGCCGCCTTCATCCAGTCGCGCAGGGCCGGGGCGTCCAGCCCCCAGCTTGGCAGGCGCATGCAGCCGACGACGACGGGCGAGAGGGCCGGGCCGGCGTGCGGCGCCAAGGCGGGGGAGGGCATGGCAGGGGAGGACATGGCGGGACCGCTACTCCTTCACGAACACGACGGTGGCCAGCGGCGGCAGGGTGATCTCCATGCTGTAGGGCTGGCCGTCCCAGGGGACGTCCTCCGCCTCTACCGCGCCGCCGGTGGCGCCGACGCCGCTGCCGCCGTAGGCCTGGGCGTCGGAGTTCAGGCGTTCCACCCAGCGCCCGGCCTCGGGCAGGCCGACGCGGTAGCCCTGGCGCGGGACGGGGGTGAAGCTGGCCACCGTGACGGCGACCGATCCCGGCCGCTTGCCCAGCCGGGCGTAGGCCAGCACCGACTCCTCGCCCGCGTTGCCCTTGATCCAGCGGAAGCCGTCGGACTCGCAGTCCTTCTCGTGCAGGGCGGGGATGTCGCGGTAGAGGTGGTTGAGGTCGCGCACCAGGGCGCGCACGCCCTCGTGCCAGTGGATGTCCAGCAGGTGCCAGTCCAGCCCGGCGTCGAAGTTCCACTCCCGCCCCTGGCCGAACTCGCCGCCCATGAACAGCAGCTTCTTGCCGGGATGGGTCCACATGAAGCCGTAGTAGGCGCGCAGGTTGGCGAATTTCTGCCAGGTGTCGCCCGGCATGCGGGCCAGCAGCGAGCCCTTGCCGTGCACCACTTCGTCGTGTGACAAAGGCAGCATGAAGTTCTCGGTGAAGGCATAGATGCTGCGGAACGTCAGCTCGTGCTGGTGGAACTTGCGGTGG
>DASPKT010000310.1:0-6969 GCA_035627915.1 Azospirillaceae bacterium | reverse complement strand
TGGACCCGTGAGGAAATGGCCGCGCGCGCGGCGCGCGAGCTGCAGGACGGCTTCTACGTGAACCTCGGGATCGGCATCCCGACGCTGGTGGCGAACTTCATCCCCGAGGGCATGCACGTGACGCTGCAGAGCGAGAACGGCATGCTGGGCATGGGCCCCTTCCCCTATGAGGGGGAGGAGGACGCCGACCTCATCAACGCCGGCAAGCAGACCATCACCGAGCTGCCCTACTCCAGCTTCTTCAGCTCCGCCGACAGCTTCGGCATGATCCGCGGCGGCCACATCGACCTCTCGGTGCTGGGCGCCATGCAGGTGGCGGAGAACGGCGACCTCGCCAACTGGATGATCCCGGGCAAGATGGTCAAGGGCATGGGCGGCGCCATGGACCTGGTGGCCGGCGTCAAGAAGGTCGTCGTCACCATGGAGCACTGCGCCGTGGACAAGGCCAGCGGCCAGCTGGAGCCCAAGCTCCTGCACAAGTGCTCGCTGCCCCTGACCGGCACCCGCGTCGTCGACATGGTCATCAGCGACCTCGGCGTCTTCACCATCGACAAGCACGGCTCCGGCGGCATGACCCTGGTCGAACTCGCCCCCGGCGTCACGCTGGACGAGATCAAGGCCAAGACCGAGGCCAGCTTCAAGGTGGCGCCGTCCCTCGGCTGAGGGGCGGCACCCCGGCGACGGGACAGAGCCCCGGCCCCGCGGCCGGGGCTTTTTCTTTGGGGAGCGGACCCGAGGGGAATGGGGCGCCGCAGCCTGGGCTGCCGTCCCCTCTCCCAGGGGACGGCAGGGAGGAGAGCCCATTGCGCGGCCGGGCTTTCTCGTGCCCATCCGTCACCCCGGCGAAAGCCGGGGTCCAGGACCGCAGACGCAAAGGCAGACCGTCCCTGGATTCCGGCTTCCGCCGGAATGACGGGAAAGGAATGCCGGAAGCGAACGGCGCCATGCAGCCCTCTCCTGCGGCGTCTTACCCCCTCTCCCGGCCCTCCGGGCCACCCTCCCCCCATGGGGGAGGGGAACGCATGCGCCTCATGCCACCAGCCGGCGGATGTGGGCCAGCAGCTCCTCCACGTCGAGCGGCTTCTGCAGCACCACCGTGTTGGGCCCGGTGAATCCGGCCGTCTCCGCGTCGGCGGCCATGTAGCCGGTCATCACGATGACGGGCAGCGACGGGTCCTCCCGGCGCAGGCGCTGGACCAGCTCGCCGCCGCTGCAGCGGGGCATGCGCACGTCGGTGACGACCAGGCGGGCGGGGTCGCGCTCCTGGATCGCCAGTGCCTTCTCCCCGTCGCCGGCCACGCTGACGCGGAAGCCCTTGCGGCCCAGGAAGCGCTCCAGCGCCAGGGCGGAGATCGCCTCGTCGTCGACGATCAGCAGGTGGATCGGCAGCAGGTCGGCCGGCTCCGCGCTCATGCCGCCTCCCGAACGGGCAGGGTGATGAGGAAGCGGGTGCCGGCGGCCAGCGGCCGCGCCTCGATCCGGCCGCCCATGCCGGTCACGATGCTGGAGGAGATGGAGAGGCCCAGTCCCATGCCCTTCTCGCCATCCTTCGTGGTGAAGAACGGATCGAAGATGCGCTCCGCCACCTCCCCGGACAAGCCGATACCGTCGTCGTCCACCGTCAGGGTCAGGCCCCGGCGGTCGGCGGCGGCGGCGACGCGGATGCGGCCGGCGCCGGGGCGGCCGTCGCGCCGCGCCTCCTCGATCGCGTCGCGGGCGTTGGCCAGCAGGTTCAGCACCACCTGCTCCAGCTGTCCCGCCTTGCCCATGACCCGGGGCAGCGTCTCCGGCAGCACCAGCTCCACGGCGATGTCGGCGCTGGCGAAGTGGCGGCCGACCAGGTCGACGGCGCAGCGCACCGGCCCGGCGGGGTCGAAGGGCTCCGCCCTGGCCGGGCCGCGGCGGCCGAACTGCCGCATCTGGTCGACGATGCCGCCCATGCGGGCCGCCTGGTCGCGGATCGTGTCCAGCCCCTGTTTCACGTAGCCGAGGTCCGGCGCCTCCTCCTCCTCCAGCAGCAGGCCGCAGTCGGCGGCGGTGATGCGGATGGCGTTCAGCGGCTGGCTCATCTCGTGCGCGATGCCGGCGGCCATGGTGCCCAGGGTGGCCAGCTTGGAGGCCTGCGCCAGCTCCTCCTGCAGGGCCCGGTGCTCGGTGACGTTGCGGGCGGTGCCGACCAGCTGGACGATGCGGCCCGTCTCCGGATCGGCCACCGGCACCAGCACCGTCTGCCAGACCTGCCGGCCCGCCTGGCGCTCCAGCGCCTCCTCGTAGCGGGCGACGGCGCGGCTTTCGGCGCAGCGCCGGTAGGCGGCCGCGAGCGCCGCGCCGGCGGCCGGGAACGCCTCCTCCGGCGTCCGGCCGACGATGGCCTCGGCGGGGCGGCCGACCTCCCGCTCCAGCGCCGGGTTGACCTGGAGGTAGCGGAAGCTCCCGTCGGGCTCCACCCCCACCACGAAGATGCTGTCGGCGGCGTGGTTCAGGATGCCGGCGTAGCGCGCCTCGCTCTCCTTCAGCGCCCGGTAGGCCTCCTCCAGCCGGCGGTTGGCCTGGCGCAGCTCGGTCTCCGCCCGCTCGCGCTCGGTCACCTGGCCGGCCAGGGCCACGTTGGCCCGCTCCAGCTGGCCGCGGCTGGGCAGCGCCAGCGCCTGGGGCAGCAGCGGCCAGAGCGCCGCCGCGGTCAGCACCGACACCGCCGCGGTGAAGGCCTTCACCACCCCCTGCGCCAGGTAGTCGGGGTTCCACAGGGTCCACGCGCCCAGGAAATGGGTGGTACCGCAGGCGAAGATGAAGGCGCCGAACAGCAGGAACACCCACCGGTACACCAGGTCCTCCCGCCGCCGGGCGAACACCAGCAGCGCCAGAGGGATGCTGAAATAAGCGAGCCCCGTCAGCACGTCGGAGACGAGGTGCACCCAGATCAGCCCCGGCTGCCACAGCAGGCACATGCCGTGCGGCATGTAGGGCGCCGGGTCCATCAGAACGGCGAGCAGGTCCATGCCGGCACTCCGGAAGGCACGGGTCCCGGACGCCGGGACCCCCGCACAGTTAGCCGCAAACGCACGCCCCGTGGGAAGCGCCCGCTCGGGGCGTGGAAACAGGCCGCTACGCCAACGGGAGGGGGAAGGGCTCCGGGTCGCCGTCCAGGTCCGGGGCCGGGCCCGCCGGGGCGACGGCGGCCAGGCGCTGGACCACGGCGGCCTTGGGGCTGGCGACCTCCCCCTGCTCGAAGGCGAGGACGTGCAAGCGGCCGCGCGCCAGCTCCAGCAGCTCGCCCGCCCGCAGCAGGAAGGCCGGGGACGACGGGCGGCCGAAGCGCTGGTTGCCCATCGCGAAGGTCTCGTACAGCAGCACCCCGCCCGGCTCCAGCGCCGCCAGCAGTGCGGGGAACAGCGGCCGGTGCAGGTAGTTCGCCACCACGATCCCGGCAAAGCGGCCGGGCACCGGGAACGGCCCGCCGCGCTCCAGGTCCGCCTGCAGCAGGGTGGCGCCCGCCCTGCCCTCCAGGTCGCGCACGCCGCGCAGGTCGATGTCGACGGCGGTGACGGGATGGCCGCGCTCCAGGAACAGCCGCGCGTGCCGGCCGCCGCCGCAGGCCAGGTCCAGCACCGGCCCGCCGCCGCGCACCAGCACGGAGAAGCGCCGCACCCAGGGCGAGGGCGGCTGGAGCAGGCCGTGCGGGGATGGCGGTGCGTCTGTCATGGCGGGATTAACTTGTCGTGGGGGCTTTTCCTACCACATTGTCGGCGGTATAGGAGCCCGCCGCCGCACCGTCGGCGGCTGGCGATGGGTTTTCCGCGATGATCCTCTACGAACTCCGCTGCGCCTCCGAGCACAGCTTCGAGGCCTGGTTCAGGAACGGCGAGACGGCCGACCGCCAGCTCGCCGAGGGCGCCATGACCTGCCCGGTCTGCGGCGACGCCAAGGTCGCCAAGGCGCCGATGGCCCCGCGCATCGCCAGGTCGCGCGACGGGGGGGACGCCAAGGCGGAGAAGCAGGCCGAGCTGATGCGCGGGCTGCGCGAGCTGCGCCGGAAGGTCGAGGCCGACTGCGACTATGTCGGCGACCGCTTCGCCGAGGAGGCCCGCCGCATCCATTACGGCGAGGTCGAGACCCGTGCCATCTACGGCGAGACCACGTCGGACGAGGCGGCGGAGCTGAGCGAGGAGGGCATCCCCTTCGCCCGCATCCCCTGGGTGCCCGAGCACAACTCCTGACCCGCGCCCGACCCAATTAGGGTGTGGGTGAATTGTTCTTCCGGTGAATTGAATAGACGAAACTCTGGAATACTCCTAACCGGACATAGACATAATCTTACCTTCGTAGAAATCACATCAGTCCAATTCGGTATAAGGACAAATCTTTTTGATGCAGGTCATTTCATAAATATTGAAAGGCCTGTTAATCCCTGGGCACCGTAACCGCATCCGCTCCATGCCGCCTAATGGCAACGGACGGGCGACTGCAGGGGACAGGGAGAACCCAGGACATGCATCAGGAGATCACCCACCGGATCCGCAACCATCCCAAGTTCGCGGAGCTGGTCCACAAGCGAAGTCGCCTCGGCCTGATCCTCTCGCTCGTCGTCGTCGCCATGTACTTCGCCTTCATCCTGCTGGTGGCGTTCGCCCCCGGGGTGCTGGGCACGCCCATCGCGGACGGCAGCGTGATCACGGTCGGCATCCCGATCGGCGCCCTCATCATCGTCCTCGCCTTCGCGCTGACCGGCATCTACGTCCGCCGCGCCAACGCGGAGTTCGACGAGCTCAACCGCCAGATCATCGAGGAAACGCTATGAAGAGGGCAGCTTCCGGCCTCGCGGCGGCCGTCGCCGCGCTCCTGTTCCCCGCGCTGGCCTGGGCGGACGCCCTGTCCGGCCAAGCCGAGCAGCAGGCGACCAACTTCCACGCCATCTCGATGTTCGCCGTCTTCGTCGCGGGGACGCTGGGCATCACCTACTGGGCCTCGCGCCGCACCCGCTCGGCCAAGGACTTCTACGCCGCCGGCGGCGGCATCACCGGCTTCCAGAACGGCCTCGCCATCGCGGGCGACTACATGTCCGCCGCCTCCTTCCTCGGCATCTCGGCGCTGGTCTTCACCAGCGGCTTCGACGGGCTGATCTATTCCATCGGCTTCCTGGTGGGCTGGCCGGTGATCCTGTTCCTGGTGGCGGAGCAGCTCCGCAACCTCGGCAAATACACCTTCGCCGACGTCGCCTCCTACCGCCTGAAGCAGACGCCGATCCGCAGCCTGGCGGCGGTGGGCTCGCTCTCCACCGTGGCGCTCTACCTGATCGCCCAGATGGTCGGCGCCGGCAAGCTGATCGAGGTGCTGTTCGGCCTGCCCTACACCTCGGCCGTGGTGCTGGTGGGCGTGCTGATGATCCTCTACGTCACCTTCGGCGGCATGCTCGCCACCACCTGGGTGCAGATCATCAAGGCGGTGCTGCTGCTGGCCGGCGCCAGCTTCATGGCGCTCGCCGTGCTCTACCATGTCGGCTTCAGCCCGGAGGCCCTGTTCCGCGAGGCGGTCTCGGTCCATGCCAAGGGCCAGGCCATCATGGCGCCGGGCGGGTTGGTCAGCGATCCGGTCTCGGCCATCTCGCTCGGCATGGCGCTGATGTTCGGCACGGCCGGCCTGCCGCACATCCTGATGCGCTTCTTCACCGTCGGCGACGCCCGCGAGGCCCGCAAGAGCGTGTTCTACGCCACCGGCTTCATCGGCTATTTCTACATCCTCACCTTCATCATCGGCTTCGGCGCCATCGTGCTGGTCCAGACCGACCCGGCCTTCAAGGACGCGGCGGGCGGCCTGATCGGCGGCAGCAACATGGCGGCGGTCCACCTCGCCAAGGCGGTGGGCGGCGACCTGTTCCTCGGCTTCATCTCGGCCGTGGCCTTCGCCACGATCCTGGCGGTGGTGTCGGGCCTCACCCTGGCCGGCGCCTCGGCGGTGAGCCACGACCTCTACGCCAACGTCTTCGCCCGCGGCCGCTCCAACGAGGCCGCCGAGATCCGCGTGTCGAAGATCAGCACCGTCGTGCTGGGCGTCGTCGCCATCGGCCTCGGCATCCTGTTCGAGAAGCAGAACATCGCCTTCATGGTCGGCCTGGCCTTCGCCCTGGCGGCGAGCGCCAACTTCCCCGTGCTGGTGCTGTCGATGTTCTGGCGCGGCCTCACCACCCGCGGCGCCCTGGTGGGCGGCGCGCTCGGCCTCGCCACGGCCATCGTGCTGGTGGTGCTGAGCCCGACCGTCTGGGTCGACGTGCTGAAGAACCCCCAGGCGATCGTGCCCTACAGCAATCCGGCGATCTTCTCGATCACCGTCGCCTTCGTCGCCACCTGGCTCGTCTCGGTCCTCGACCGCAGCGAGGGGGCGCGGCGCGAGGCCTCGGCCTTCGGGCCGCAACAGGTGCGGATGAACACCGGCCTGGGCGCCAGCGGCGCGGCTTCGCACTGATCCGCCGCGGCGCGGGCGGGGCGGGGCGGCTGCGGCCGTCCCGCCCGGGCCGGCCCCTCCCGCCGCCTGGTGGGAGGGGGCTCGTCAAATCCGCCTCAGGCGCGCAAGACGCGGTCCAGCTCCGTCAGGCTGACCGGCTTCGGCAGGAAGGCCACCGGCCGCGCCTGCACCGCCCGCTCGAAGGTCGCTTGGTCGAGGTGCCCGGAGACGAAGATGACCGGCTGGTCGAAGCGCTGGCGCAGCTTCAGGGCCACGGCGATGCCGTCGCCCTCGCCGCGCAGGCGCACATCCATCAGCACCCGCTTGGGCCGGTAGGTCTCCGCCAGTTCGAGCGCGTCCTTCTCGCAATCGGCGATGCCGCAGACGCGGTAGCCGAGCTGGTCGAGCTGCTGGGTCATCGACCATGCGCCGACGATTTCGTCCTCGACGATCAGCACCGTGGTGTCCTCGGCGCTTTCCGGCCGGTCGTGACGCACTTCGATCTTCATCGCCCCCTCGATGGAAACTGGA
>DASPKT010000309.1:0-7079 GCA_035627915.1 Azospirillaceae bacterium | reverse complement strand
CGAAGGCGCTTTCCAGCCGGGCGCAGGCCAGCACCGAATAGGCCGGGCGCCGCGCCGGCGTCGGGTAGTCGGAGGTCGGGATCGGCAGCACGCGGGGGACCTTGTGGCCGCGCTCCCCCGCCTGCCGGAAGATCTCGGTGGCGAAGCCGTGCCAGCTGACAGTCCCGGTGCCGCAGAGATGATAGGTGCCGTAGGCGTCGGACTTGCCGGCCAAAATCTGTTCCGTGATCGAAACGATGGCGGCGGCGATGTCGTCGGCGGAGGTCGGGCAGCCCACCTGATCGTCCACCACGCGCAGCTCCGGCCGCTCGGCGCCCAGGCGCAGCATGGTCTTCACGAAGTTGGCGCGGTCGGGGGAGTAGACCCAGGCGGTGCGCAGGATGACGTGGGCGGCGAGGCGGTCGCGGACGGCGCGCTCCCCCGCCTCCTTACTGGCGCCGTATACGCCCAGCGGGCAGACCGGGTCGTCCTCGCGGTACGGCGTGCGCTTCTCCCCGTCGAAGACGTAGTCGGTGGAGAGGTGGACCAGCGGCACCCCGGCCGCGGCGCAGGCGGCGGCCAGGTTGGCGGGGCCGTCGCGGTTGGCGGCGAAGGCGGCGTCCGGCTCCGATTCCGCCTTGTCGACCGCCGTGTAGGCGGCGCAGTTCACGACCAGGGCGCACCCCCCCACGCGGGCGGCGACGGCCGCGGGGTCGGCGATGTCGAGCTCGGCGCGGCCGGGCAGGTCGAGGGTCCAGCCGGCCGGGAGCCGCTGCCGGCCCAGCGCCAGGCCGACCTGGCCGGCGCCGCCCAGAACCAGGAGGCGTGCCCCGTCCATGGTCACTTCCCCGCCGCGGCCAGCACGCCCAGCCGCTCGCCGGCGTACTTGCGGGAGCGGATCGGCTCCCACCACCAGCGGTTCGCCAGGTACCACTCGACGGTGGCGCGCAGCCCCTGCTCGAAGGTCACCCGCGGCTCCCAGCCCAGCTCGCGCCGGATCTTGGAGGCGTCGATGGCGTAGCGCTTGTCGTGCCCGGGCCGGTCGGCGACGTAGGTGATGAGGTCGCGGTGCGGCCGGTGCGGGCTGTCCGGCACCAGCTCGTCCAGCAGGTCGCAGATGGCGTGCACCACGTCGATGTTGCGCCGCTCCGCGTTGCCGCCGACGTTGTAGCGCTCGCCCGGGACGCCGTCGCGGACGATGGTGAGCAGGGCGCGCGCATGGTCCTCGACGAACAGCCAGTCGCGCACGTTGTCGCCGGCGCCGTAGACCGGCAGCTTCTGGCCGTGCATCCCGTTCAGGATGATCAGCGGGATCAGCTTCTCCGGGAAGTGGAAGGGCCCGTAGTTGTTGGAGCAGTTCGACAGCAGCGTCGGCAGGCCGTAGGTGTGGTGCCAGGCGTGCACCAGATGGTCCGACGCCGCCTTGGAGGCGGAATAGGGCGAGTTCGGCTCGTACGCCGTGTCCTCGCGGAACAGCCCCTCGGGCCCGAGCGAGCCGTACACCTCGTCGGTGGAGATGTGGTGGAAGCGGAAGCGGTCCTTCGCGTCGCCCGGCAGCCCGGACCAGTATTCCCGCGCGGCCTCCAGCATGACGTGGGTCCCGACCACGTTGGTGCGGACGAAGACGCCGGACCCGTCGATGGAGCGGTCCACGTGGCTCTCGGCCGCCAGGTGCATGACGGCGTCGGGCCGGTGCTCGCGGAACACGCGCCGGACCTCGTCCAGGTCGGCGACGTCCACCCGCTCCAGCACGGCGCGGCCGCCCTTCAGCACGGCGTCGATGGACTCCAGGCTAGCGGCGTAGGTGAGCTTGTCCAGGCAGACGATCTCGTCCCGCCCCTCGGCATGGAGGAGGCGGCAGACCGCGGAGCCGATGAAGCCGGCGGCGCCGGTGACCAGGATCTTCAAGGGGAGAACCTCCGCCGTGTTGGGTCAGGCCGCCGGGAACGGCACGCCGATGTCGGCCAGCCGCGGCAGCTTCGCGTCCTTGTCGGACACGAGCGCGGCACCGGCGGCCACCGGCCACTCGATGCCGAGATCGGGATCGTCCCACGCCAGGCCGCGGTCGTGCGCGGGGGCATAGGGGGCGGTCACCTTGTAGGCGACCTCCGTGTCGGGCTCGACCGTGCAGAAGCCGTGGGCGAAGCCGACCGGCACATAGAGCTGGTCGCCCGTCTCCGCGTCCAGCCAGGCCGAGGCGTGCCGGCCGTAGGTGGGAGAGCCCTGGCGCAAATCCACCGCCACGTCCAGGATGCGGCCGCGCAGCACCCGCACCAGCTTGGCCTGGGCGAAGGGCGCCAGCTGGAAGTGCAGCCCGCGCACCGTGCCGACCGGCGCGGACAGCGAGTGGTTGTCCTGGATGAACTCGCCCCGGATGCCGGCGGCCTCGTACCGCTCGCGCGCGTAGGTTTCCATGAACCAGCCGCGGGCGTCGCCGAACCGCTTCGGCCGCACCAGCAGCACGTCGGGAATGGAAAGGGGAGTGACCTGCATCGTGCCGGCAACGTTCAGTGGGGACAGGGGCCGTGCATACGCCATCGGCCCGGCCCTGGCAACGGTCGCGGCAGGATACTCAGCCGTAAGTGGGAAGGTCGAGGTCGGCCACGCCGACCAGCTGCCAGCCGGCCCCGGCGACGCCGATCTCCACCGTCGCGGCACCGCCGTTGCCGTCCGCCTGCAGGTAGCCGTAGGCGCCCGTCTCCACCGCCTGGTAGAGCAGCTCCGCGACGCCGTCGCCGGTCACGTCGCCGGCACCGGCGACCCGGAGCGACGCATCGACGCGCATCAGCTCCTGGAAGTCGCGCCGGGCCAGCCCGTCCAGCAGCAGGCTGCCGACGACGCCGCTCTCCTGGTTCTGGAGCAGGATGTCCTGCTGCCCGTCCCGGTCGGCATCGAGGGCCGCGACGACGTGCCAGCCGTCGCCCAGGCTCTCCACCGGCGTCCACAGGTTCCCCTCGGCCCCGACGGTCAGCACCCCGAACAGCCAGCCGCCCTCGTGCTGCAGCACCAGGTCGCCGCGGCCGTCGCCGTCGAAGTCGGCCGTCGCCTTGACGTCCCACTCGTCCGGCAGTTCCAGGACGGGGCCCTCCACCGGCTCGTCCCCGCGGTTGCCGAGCAGCGCCGTCACCGCCCCCTCCGCGTCGCGCTGGATCAGGTCCGCCGCGCCGTCGCCGTTGAGGTCCGCGACGGCGCTCAGCCGCAGCCCATCCGCCGCCTGCCCCAGGGGGCGCCACTCCCGGACGGCCGTGCCGGCGAGCAGCGCCGCGGAGAACGCGCCGGTCGCGCCGTCCTGGAACAGGAGGTCGTTGCCGGAGAAGCTGTTGACCACCGGGCCGGCGATGTCGGTGCGGATCGACAGCGACAGCGCGTAGTCGCCGCCCAGGTCGGCCCGGGCCGACGTCGCCGCCAGGAAGTACACGCCCGTCTCCACCGGCGTGAACTCCAGGTGGGAGTTCAGGTCGGTGGCCGACGCGTCGTCGTTGAAGCGGATGATGCGCCCGGCCTCGTTGTAGACGCCCAGCAGCGGGTCGGCGAGGGGGTTGCCGCCGTCGCCCATGAGGTCGATGCTGTAGGTCGCGCCGGCCAGCAGTTCCACCCGGAACCAGTCGGCGTCGCCCGACGTCTCGATCGACCCGGCAAGGCGGCCGGAAACCCCGATCCAGGCGCTGGTGCCGACGTCGGCGGCATAGTCGTCGGCGGCGGGGAAAAGGCTGAAGGTGCTCATGACCGGAAAAGGACCGAACTGTTTCGACGGGCGGCCGGGGCGCGGTCGCATGCCGAACCCCTTCCTTATCACGCTTTCATGCCTACCACCATCGATCGGGGATGTCCAGTGATCTTTTAACTAGTAAGAACAAATCAAGCATTTGTAGTCCGGGGCCGCGGCCTCACCCCATTTTGCGGTCTTGTCCCCGCTGCCGTTACCGGCTAAGGACTGCGGCCCGTGCCGGACCGTGGCATCGGAAGGAGCATCGCGCATCGTGTCGTCCCCCGTGCAACCCGGCAGCGTCGGTCCCGGCGCGGCGGCCCCGGGACCGGGCGGCCTCCCCGGCTTCCTGCTGGCCCCGCTGCTGCTGCCCATCCGCCACCGCCTCCTGGTCGGCCAGCTGACCCGCCGCGCGGTGGAGACCCGCTACCGCAACTCCGGCCTCGGGCTGCTGTGGTCGCTGGTGACGCCGCTGGCGATGATCCTGGTCTACACCTTCGTGTTCCGCCGAATCTTCCAGATGCGCTGGCAGCAGGCCGGCGACAGCGCCGCGGAATTCGGCATCGTGCTGTTCGCCGGGCTCATCATGTTCTGGCTGTTCTCCGACACGGTCGGCCGCGCCCCCGACATGGTGGTGGAGCGGGCCGGCTACGTGAAGCGCGTGGTCTTCCCGCTGGACGTGCTGGCCTACGTCAACCTGGGGGCCGCGCTGTTCCACTGGGCGGTGTCGCTGCTGGTGCTGGTGGGCGCCATGGCGGCCGTCGGCATGCCGCTGCATCCTGAGTTGCTGTACCTGCCGCTGCTGATGGTGCCCTTCTGCCTGGTCCTGCTGGGCCTCAGCTGGCTGCTGGCGGCGGTCGGCGTGTTCCTGCGCGACCTCGGCCACGTGGTCTCGCTGGCGACCACGCTGCTGCTGTTCCTGGCGCCGATCTTCTATCCCCTGGCCTCGGTCCCGCCGGAGTTCCACGCGGCGATCCAGCTGAACCCCATGACCTTCGTGGTGGAGCAGACCCGTGACATCGTGCTCTGGGGCCGGGCGCCGGACTTCGCCGCGCTGGGCCGCTACGCCGCCGCCGGCTGGGGGGTGGCGCTGGCCGGGCTGTTCGTCTTCCGCCGCATGCGCAGCGGGTTCAACGATGTCCTCTGACGCCGTCGCCATCCGCGCCGAGGGCCTGTCCAAGGCCTACCGGCTGTACCGCCGGCCCAGCGACCGGCTCCTGCAGTTCCTGATGCCCGGGCGCCAGGCCGGGGCGGAGCACTGGGCGCTGCGCGACGTCGACTTCACCATCGCCCGGGGCGAGACGTTCGGCATCGTCGGCCGCAACGGCGCCGGCAAGTCCACCCTGCTGCAGATGATCGCCGGCGTGCTGCAGCCCACCGCCGGCCGCGTCGCCGTGAACGGCCGGGTGGCGGCGCTGCTGGAGCTGGGCTCCGGCTTCGACCCGGCCTTCACCGGGCGCGAGAACGTCTACATGAACGCCGCCATCCTCGGCCTGACGCGCGAGGAGATCGACCGGCGCTACGACAGCATCGTGGAGTTCGCGGGCATAGGCCCCTTCATCGACCAACCGGTCAGGACCTACTCCACGGGCATGGCGGCGCGGCTCGCCTTCGCGGTGGCGGCGCACGTCGACGCCGACGTGTTGATCGTGGACGAGGCGCTGTCGGTCGGCGACGTGTTCTTCGCCCAGAAGTGCATGCGCTTCCTGCGCGACTTCCAGAAGCGCGGCACCGTCCTGTTCGTCAGCCACGACACCGGTGCGGTGCTGTCGCTGTGCGACCGCGCCCTCTGGCTGGAGGGCGGGCGGCTCCGGCAGGTCGGGCCGGCCAAGGAGGTGTGCGAGGCCTACCTCGCCGCCTTCGCCGCGGAGAGCGCCGAGGCCGCCTCCGACGTCCCCGACCCCGCGCTCACCCGCACCGGGTCCGTGCGCGGCATCCCCAGCGACGACTGGCGCCTCGCCATGCTGGAGGCGGAGAAGTTCCGCAACGCCCTGGTTCCCATGGAATTCGACCCCGACGCGCCCGGCTACGGGGAGCGCCGCGCCTCCATCGTCGACGTCGCCGTCGCGCCGGCGGACGGCGGCCCGGCGGAGATGCTGAAGGCGGGCCACGTGGTGCGCCTGTCGATCACGGTGGAGGCCGCCGAGGAGGTGGCGCGGCCCGTCGTCGGCTTCTACGTCAAGGACCGGCTGGGCCAGTACCTGTTCGGCGACAACACCTACCTCTCGCACCAGCACCGCAACCTGAGGCTCCCGCCCGGGGCGCGGCTGACCGCCACCTTCACCTTCCAGATGCCGCTGCTGGCGACCGGCAACTACATGGTCTGCGCCGCGCTCGCCGACGGGGACGCGCTTTCCAACACGCAGCAGCACTGGATCCACGACGCCCTGCCCCTGAAGGTCTACGGCAGCCCGATCAACCATGGGCTGGTGGGCATCCCCATGCTCGACATCGAGGTCGAGCGTTCCCTGAGGTCCGTCGCATGATCGTCCGCGCCCGCGCCCCCCTCCGCCTCGGCTTTGCCGGCGGCGGCACCGACCTGTCGCCCTACTGCGACCGCTTCGGGGGCGTCGTCCTGAACGCCACCATCGACATGTACGCCTACTCCCACATCGAGCCGCGCGAGGACGGCATCCTCCGCTTCGTCGCCGCCGACCGGGAGAGCGTGCACGAGGGCCGGCCGGAGGACGCCGCCGGGATCGGGGCCGGCGACCCGCTGGCGCTGCACAAGGCGGTGTACCGCCGGGTCGTGCGGGACTTCTGCGGCGGCAAGCCCTTCGGCGCCACCGTGACCACCTATGCCGACGTGCCCCCGGGTTCCGGCCTCGGGTCCTCCTCCACCGTCGTCGTGTCGATGCTGGAGGCCTACAAGGAGCTGCTGGGCCTGCCGATGGGCGAGTACGACGTGGCGCACCTCGCCTGGGAGATCGAGCGCATCGACCTGGGGCTGTCCGGCGGCAAGCAGGACCAGTACGCCGCCACCTTCGGCGGCTTCAACTTCATGGAGTTCTACGACGGCGCCCGGGTCATCGTGAACCCGCTGCGCATCAACCAGTCGATCCTGCGCGAGCTGGAGGCGTCGCTGGTGCTCTACTACACCGGGGTCAGCCGGGAGAGCGCCAACATCATCGACCAGCAGGTCGCCGCGGTGAAGACGGAGAAGGCCGAGAGCATCGAGGCCATGCACCAGCTGAAGCGCGACGCGGTCGCCATGAAGGAGGCGCTGCTGCGCGGCAACGTGCGCGAGGTCGCGCGCATCCTGGGGCACAGCTGGGAGAGCAAGAAGCGCACGGCGGCGAAGATCAGCTCGTCCGCCATCGACGCGGTGTACGAGACGGCGCTGGCCGCCGGCGCCTACGGCGGCAAGGTGTCGGGCGCCGGCGGCGGCGGCTTC
>DASPKT010000308.1:0-27196 GCA_035627915.1 Azospirillaceae bacterium | reverse complement strand
CTCCTTCTCGGTGCGCCAGGCGGTGCCGTAGATGCGCTGCAGCATGGGGTTGCGGCTGTCGCCGCGCCAGTAGGCGCCCGCCACCTTCATCAGCTTGAAGGCGTGGCCGATCCTGCCCGTCGACATCAGGTGCGGGCCGCGGCACAGGTCGTACCACTTGCCCTGGCGGTAGATGGTGATCTTCTCGGTCGCCGGCAGGTCGGAGATGATCTCCGCCTTGTAGTGCTCGCCCAGCGACTTGAAGTGCTGGATCGCCTCGTCGCGGTCCCACACCTCGCGGGTGAAGGGCGCGTCGGCGTCGACGATCTCGTGCATCCGCTTCTCGATCTTCACCAGGTCGTCCGGCGTGAACGGCTCGGCGCGGGCGAAGTCGTAGTAGAAGCCGGTCGCGATGGCCGGGCCGATGGTGACCTGCGTGCCGGGATAGAGCTGCTGCACCGCCTCCGCCATGATGTGGGCGCAGTCGTGGCGGATCAGCTCCAGCGCCTCTTCCGACCGGTCGGTGACGATCTCGACCCTGGCGTCCTGCTCGATCGGCAGGTTGATGTCGATGACCTTGCCGTCGACCTTCACGGCCAGCGCCGCCTTGGCCAGGCTCTTGGCGATGGACGCGGCGATCTCCGCACCGGTCACCCCGCGCGCGTAAGTTCGCACGCTGCCGTCGGGCAGCGTGATCGCGATCTGGGGTCTATCGAGGGCTTCGACCGTATCCATGGCTTGACAAGTCTTCGCTGTTGCGGAACGGCGACTTTGGGAAGGTCGCGGGGGCATGTCAAGCACGGCAGGTGGGCGATTTTGCGGGCCAGCCAAGCCCCCGGCGGCTTACCCGCTTCAGAAGGCGGGCTCCGGCACCGCGGGGGCGAAGGCGATGGCGATGGCGACGGCGCCGTCCGGCCCGGCCTGGACCTGCATCTCGGTGCCCAGCTGGCGCGCCAGGTTGGCCGCCACCTGGCCGGCGACCTCCTCCTCGGCCGGAAGGTCGGCGGTGCCGAGCCCCTCCAGCACGACCGAGACCCCGCCGGCGCCGGCCGCCGCCCGGATGCGCAGCCGGCGCGCCGGGTCGCGCGTCCCCCGGGAATGCAGCAGCAGCTCGGCCAGCAGCAGGGCCAGCGGCACCGCCTCGTCCTGCGACAGGCGCAGCGGCTCGGCCGTCACCTCCGCCTCGCAGGCGAGGTCGTCCACCACCTGCTCCAGGAAGGTGCCGAGGTCGACGCTGTCCCGGTCGCGCGAGGCGTAGGCCAGGTTCTGCGCCGCCGCCATGATCCGCACCCGCTGGCGCAAGCCCCGCAGGTCGGGGCGCGCCGGGCCCCGGTACCGGCTCTCCTCCAGGTGCAGCAGGCTGGACATCAGCTGGAGGTTGTTGCGGACGCGGTGGTGCACCTCGCGCAGCAGCGTCTCCTTGCGGCGCAGGGCCTGGGCCAGCTCGGCCGTGCGCTCCTCCACCCGGCGCTCCAGGTCCTGGTTGGCGCGGACCAGCTCCTGCTTGGCGGCGGCCAGGGCGGACTTCTCCACCACCTCCCAGGCGCCCTGGCGGCGGGCGACGGCGAACTGGTGGTTCTTCACCACGTCCAGGACCCCCAGCCCGTCGCAGCGGCCCAGGCAGTAGCTGCACAGCGCCAGGATGCGCCGCGAGGCGAAGCGGCCGGTGACCGCCGCCTCGTAGTCGGCGAAGGCCGTCCAGTTGCTGCGGTCCAGCCAGAAGGTGTTGCCGGTCAGCCTAAGCCCGCCGTACCCCTCCGCCAGCGCCGCCTGTTCCCGCCCGACCCAGGCGTCGAGCACGGCGTCGGCCGACAGGGCGCCCTGGCGCAGGTACCATTCCTCATGGTCCATGATCTCGATCTGGCCGGCCTTGCGGCGCCGGTCCAGGTCCGGCACGGCGGCGCGCAGCGCATCCTCCGCGTCGGCCGCCCGCAACGGGTCCGAGGTGATCCACAGGCACTGCTCGCCTTGGTCCAGACCCGCCTTGAAGAACGGCACCAGCATCTCGGCGAGGTCGGTCCCCGTCTCGTAGAACTGGCAGAAATGGCTGCCCCACGGGATGCCGCCGACGGACGGGATGCCGCTCTCGGTCAGGTTGCTCATGGGCGCACCAGTTGCGGGTGGAAAATTCCGGTCCCTCGCCTCATCCAAGGCCAATCCGGGGGGCGCTTCAAGCCTTTCGTGGTGGTAGCCGCCCCCTTGGCCGGAGAAAGTCCCAACTCCGCATCGAAGGGATTAAGCCGTTGGAATGGCTGCCTCGACCGCCTCCACCTCCAGCGTACCCAGATCGTCCCGCTTCAGCCAGGCGGCGCGCGGTCCCCAGGGGGCGGAGCGGACGGGGTCGGTGTGGTGGGACATCAGCATCAGGGTCGGGCAGCCGAGGGCCGCGGCGAGGAACACCGGCCCGGTGTCGTTGCCGACCGCGGCCGCCGCCCGGCGGGCCAGCGCCGCGAGCTGGCCCAGGCTGGTCCGCCCCACCAGGTCCACGGCGCCGGGGCAGCCGGCCAGGATGGCGTCGGCGGCGTCGCGGTCGGCGCCGGTCCCGGCCAGCACCGGTGCCATCCCCCGCGCCAGCAGCCGCCGGCCGAGGGCGGCGTAGCGCTCCGCCGGCCAGCGCTTGTGCGGCAGGTGGGGGGAGCAGCCCGGCACCAGCAGGGCGAAGGGCCCGGCCGGCACCAGCCCCGCCACGTCGCCGTCCAGCCAGGACAGGTCGGCCGCCCCGGCGTCCGGCACCCCGGCCGCGCGGAGCTGGGCCAGATAGCGGTCACGGTTGTGCAGGCCGGCGAGGTCGGGCAGGGGGAACTCCGCCCCCGGCGCGGCGCCGGACCATGCCGGCCGGCGCCCCGGGCCCATCAGCCAGCGGTAGCGGGCCGTGCGCGGCTTGTTCTGCAGGTCGTAGACGCGGTCGAAGCCGCCCGCGCGCAGCCTGGCCCGCATGCGCAGGTAATGCAGGGGGGACCGCCCGCGCGCGTCCTCCATCACCGCGTCGAACCAGGGCATGGCGCGGGCGAAGCCGGCGAAGGCGGGGCCGGTCAGCAGGGTGACGCGGTGCGCGCCCGCATGGCGGGCGCGCACCGCGTGGAAGGCGTCGAAGCACTGGACCAGGTCGCCCAGGGCCCCCAGGCGGATGACCAGGACGTTGCCGGACCCCATCGCCGGCTCAGCGGCCGGGCGCCCGGCGCGCCGCCCGCTCCGCCAGCAGCTCGGCGTAGACCGCCAGCGTCTCCGCGCACATCCGCTCCTTGGTGAAGCGCTCGGCGACGAAGCGGATGGCATCCATGGCGAGCGCCCGGCGCTGCAGCTGGTCCAGCGCCAGCGCCTCGCCGATGGCGGTCGCCATGGTGGCGGGGTCGTTCGGCGGCACCACCAGGCCGGTCTCCCCGTCCAGCACCGTCTCCTTCACCGCGCCGTGGTTGGTGACCACGACGGGCTTGCCCATGGCCTGCGCCTCCACGATGACGCGGCCGAAGGCCTCCGGCTCGCTGGAGGCGCTGACCACCACGTCGGCCAGCATGTAGGCGGCCGGCATGTCGGTGCAGTGGTCGGCGATGGTGACCTGCGATTCCAGCCCGAGCTGGCGGATGCGGTCGACCAGCTCCTGCCGGTACTCCTTGCGGCCCTGGTCGCCGCCGACCAGCACGGCACGCACGTCCGACCGGCCCATCTTCGCCAGCGCCTCGATCAGCACCAGCTGGCCCTTCCAGCGGGTCAGCCGGCCGGGCAGCAGGACGATGCGCTGGTCCTCCGGCAGGCGCCACTCGCGCGCCAGCTTGATGATGCGCTCCTGCGTCACCTTGTCGGGCGAGAGCGAGAAGGTGTCCACGCCGCGGTGGACCAGGCGCAGCCGGTCGGGGCCGACGCCGTAGTTAGCGGCGACGTGCTCGGCGACGAAGCCGGAGACGGCGATGACCCGGTCGCCCTTGGCCATGACCGCGTTGTAGAGCCGCTTCAGCTCGTTCTTGAAGTTGTAGGGGGCGTGGAAGGTGGTGACGAAGGGCACGCCGCAGCGCTTGGCCGCCCAGTAGGCGCTCCACGCCGGCGCGCGGGAGCGGGCGTGCACGATCTCCACCTTCTCCCTGCGGATCAGGTCGGCCAGCTTCGCGGCGTTGCGGCGGATGGTCAGCGGGTTCTTGGAGGCCACGTCCATGGTCACGTGGCGGGCGCGGTAGCGCTCCAGCTCGCGCGCCATCGGGCCGCCCTCCGACACCACGATGGCGGTGCCGCCGGCGCGCTGCACCGCCGCCGCCACGTCGACGCAGCCGCGCTCCGCCCCGCCGGTGACCAGGCTGGGGATGACCTGCAGCACCACCGGCCGGCCGCCGCCGAAGCAGGCGGGCGCCCCGCCCGCCCCGTCCACGTCCGGGTTGCCGGGGAAGGGCTCGGTGGATAGGGTGCCGGGCTGGCTGGACGCGACGGACATGATACCGGACTGACGAGGGAGCGGAGCGGGATGGGCGAACTGCCGATACATAGCCTAGCCAGGGGGGGTGCCACCATAGCCTATCGGCGGAGCCCCGGCCGTGGTCCCGGTATTGTCTTCCTCGGTGGCTTCAAGTCGGACATGACGGGGACAAAGGCCGTCGCGCTGGAGACATTCGCGAGGCGGGAGGGCCGCGCCTTCGTCCGCTTCGACTACCAGGGCCACGGCGCCTCCTCCGGCGCGTTCCGGGACGGCACCGTCGGCACCTGGGCCGAGGACGCGGTCGCCGTGCTGGACCACCTGACCGAGGGGCCGCAGGTGCTGGTCGGATCGAGCATGGGCGGCTGGCTGATGCTGCTGGCGGCGCTGGCCCGGCCGGATCGGGTGGCGGGGCTGGTCGGCATCGCGCCGGCGCCGGACTTCACCGAGCGGCTGATCTGGGACCGGCTGGACGCGGAGACGCGCGGCATCCTGCTGCGCGACCGCGTGTGGATCGAGCCCTCTTCCTACGATCCCGCCGGCTATCCCATCACGCTCGACCTGATCGAGGAGGGGAGGCGGCACCTGCTGCTGGGCCGCCCGGTGCCGCTCTCCTGCCCGGTGCGGCTGCTGCACGGCCAGCGCGACCCGGACGTGCCCTGGCAGGTCAGCCTGGACCTCGCCCGCGACCTCGCGTCGGACGACGTGCGGGTGACCCTGGTGAAGGACGGCGACCACCGCCTGTCGCGCCCGCAGGACATCGGGCTGCTGACCCGCACGGTGGCGGAGCTGCTGGCGGAGGTCGGCTGAGGGGGCGCCCGGCACGGGCGCATCGGGAACCCGGAGCCCGTCCGAGGGGTTGCCTCACGCGGAATCCCCGCTTGAGGAGAAGCCCATGCTCCGCCGTATGAGCGTCCTAGCCCTTCTGCTCTCCGCCCCGGCGCTGGCCCAGCAGGGCGGCCAGGAGGCACAGCAGCCCCGGCAACCCACCCTCCAGCAACCGGCCTCCCAGCAGCCGGCCTCCCAGCAGCCGGCCGCCCAGCAGCAGGCGCGCCCGGCCAGCCCGGCCCCGACCAACCCCGCCGCCGGCCAGGACCCGGCGGAGGCCGCGCGGGGCAAGGGCGTCTCCATCCCGCAGCAGGCCCAGGCCTCCGCGGACGCGCTGGTCGGCCGCACGATCGAGACCTTCGACGGCTCCGACGTGGGCGAGATCCACGACGTGGTCGTGGACGGCCGCTCCGGCACCATCCGGTCGCTGATCGTCAAGATGGCGAAGGCCGGGCCGCTGACCGACAAGCTCGTGGAGATCCCCTACGAGCGAATCCGCAACCAGCCCTCCTCCACCAACATGCAGCTGAACGTGGAGCCGGCGGAGCTGCTGAAGCTGCCGCAATGGACCCCCGACCAGCTGAACCAGGGCACGGTCGCCGTCCGCGGCTCCTCGGGCAAGTAACCCGGCGGGCCGATGGGGTGCGGGGGCCGGCGGCGTCGCGCCGGGCCCCCGGCGCCGGCCTCAGATGTCCAGGTCCAGCATGACCGGGACGTGGTCGCTGGGCTTCGGCTCCCAGCCGCGGGCGTCGCGCAGGATGCGGTAGCCCTTCAGCCTGTCCTTCAGCGGCTGGGTCACCCAGATGTGGTCCAGCCGCCGCCCGCGGTCGGAGGCCTGCCAGTCGGCCGCGCGGTAGGACCACCAGCTGTACAGCTTCTCCGTCTCCGGCACGAAATGGCGGATGGCGTCGACCCAGCCGACGGAGCGCTGCATGGCCGTGAACTTCTCCACCTCGACCGGGGTGTGGGAGACCACGTCCAGCAGCTGCTTGTGCGACCACACGTCGTGCTCCAGCGGCGCGATGTTGAGGTCGCCCACCAGCACCATGGGCCGGTCGGCCGACCGCTCGCGCGGGAACCACTCCGCCATCTCGTCGACGAAGCGCAGCTTGTGCGCGAACTTGTCGTTGACCTCGGGGTCGGGGACGTCCCCGCCGGCCGGGACGTAGAAATTGTGCAGCTCCACCCCGCCCGGCAGCATGGCGGTGACGTGGCGGCAGTCCTCCTTGCCGCACCAGTGGCGGATCGCCTGGCCCTCCAGCGGCAGGCGGGACAGGATGGCGACGCCGTTGTAGCTCTTCATCCCGTGGACGTGGGCGTGGCGGTAGCCGCGCTCCTCCAGGTCCTTCAGCGGGAAGACGTCGTCGACGCACTTCGTCTCCTGCAGGCAGACGACGTCGGGGGCGTGCTCGTCGATGAGTCGCAGCAGCAGCGGCAGCCGCAGCCGCACCGAATTGATGTTCCAGGTGGCGATGCGCACGGGACGGGATTTCCGGTCAGGGTCGGGGAGGGGGCCGCGGATGCTGGACCCGCGGCCATGGCCGTTCCCGTGTAGAAGCCCCGGGCGGCCTTGTCCACCCCCGGGAGGACCGGCCCGCCCCGCCGGGCAGGGCCGTCAGGCCGCGGCGGCCTGGCGGGCGCGGGCGGAGGCGCGGGCGCGCACGGCGTCGCCGAAGGCGGCGAACAGGGCCGCCATCGGCGGGTTCTCCCAGAACCGCCACTCCGGGTGCCACTGGAAGCCCAGGGCGAAGGGATGCCCCTCCACCCGCACCGCCTCGATCAGCCCGTCGGGCGCCGTCGCTTCCGCCGCCAGGCCGGGGGCGAGGCGGTCGATGCCCTGCTGGTGCAGCGAGTTCACGGTCAGGACGGTGCGCCCGGTGATGCGGGCGAGCTGGCTGCCGGGGACGACCGCGACGTCGTGGACGGGGGCGTACTGCACCTCCAGCGGCGCGTCCTTGTCCTCGCGGTGGTCGGCCATGCCGGGCACCTCCTGCACCCGCTGGTGCAGCGTGCCGCCGAGCGCGACGTTCAGCTCCTGGAAGCCGCGGCAGATGCACAGCAGCGGCACGCCCGCCTTCAGCGCCGCGCGGATCAGCGGCAGGGTGGTGGCGTCGCGCTGGGCGTCGTGCATCGTGCCCTCGGCGCTGGGGGCGCCGGCGTAGTGGGTGGGGTGCACGTTGGACGGGCTGCCGGTGAAGAGGATGCCGTCCAGCCGCGCCGCCAGCGCCGCCGGGTCGTACCAGTCGCCCAGCGCCGGGATCACCATGGGCAGCGCGCCCGCCCCGTCGGAGACCGCGCGCACGTACTTGTCGCCGGCGACGTGGAAGGGATGCGGCCCCATCTCGCGGGTGCAGGCGGGGATGCCGACCAGCGGCAGGGTGGCGAGCGGCAGGGTGGCGGTCATGGTGTTCCCGGGTTCGGCCGTTGTCCTGTGCGGGGCAGTCTATACCGCAGCCGCCGCCCGCGCCCGTGCAACCCCTGCAGGACTGGGCTGCCGGGCGCCTCCCCCGCCCGTACCTTCTCCCCGCGCCTGTGCCTTGTCGTTGTCGGTTGCGGGGGCGGGAGGCGCCCTGTACCGTCCCGGCCCATGACCGCGACGACCCCAGCCCGTCCCCCCGGACCGCCGCTCCGGCGCCGCCGCCGCATCCACCTGCCGATCGCGCTCGTGCTGGCGCTGGGCTTCGGCGGCATCGTGGCGCTGGCCGTCGCCAGCGTGCTGGGGCTGGGCTTCAACACCTCCACCCGCAACACGCTCGCCCTGCTGGTCGACAAGGCGGCGCTGGGGGTGGACGGCATGGTGACGCGCGTGCGCGCCCAGCTGGACCCCGCCCGCGCCAAGGCGGAGTTCCTGGCCCGCCAGATGGCCGAGGGCCACCTGGACCCGGCCGACCGGCAGCGGCTGTCCGACCACCTGCTGGCCTCGCTGGCGGGGGCGCCGCAGGTCACCGCCATCGCCTTCCTGTCGATCGACGGGACCGCCACCGGCGCCCGCCGCGTCGCCCAGGACGGGTCGGTGGACGTGCGCACCGTGCCGGCCGAGGCCGAGGAGCAGGCCGTGCTGAAGGAGGCGCTGGAGCGCGGCGGCGCCTACTGGGTCGACCCGGTCTGGGTGGACGGTCTGAAGACGTCGGTCCTGTCGGTGCGCGTGCCGGTGCGGCGCGAGGGGCGGTTCCTGGGCGTGATGGTGGTGGCCGTCGGCTTCTCCGACCTGTCGCGCTTCCTGGAGCGCTACCAGGACGACGACGTGGTGGGCGCCTTCATCCTGTTCGACGACAGCCACGTCATGGCCCACCCGGCCCTGGCCGACCGCGCCCCCGACCTGTCCCGCCGCCGCGAGGGCGAGGTGCCGCTGCCCCGGCTGGACGAGATCGGCGACCCCGTCGCCGCCGGCATCTGGCAGCGCCAGGGCTCGGCCGAGCGCAACGAGGTGCTGCCGGTCCGCGGCCGCATGGCGGAGCGGCTGCGGGCGATCGACGTCCGCGAGGCGGAGGTGGCGGAGGAGCGCTACACCTACCTGCTGCACCAGCTTCCCGACTATGGCAGCCGTCCCTGGACGCTGGCCCTGGTCTACCGCCACGACGAGGTGGTGAAGGAGATCCGGCGGCTGGAGCGCATGGCCCTCATCGGCCTCGGCATCCTGCTGGTGTCGGTGCTGCTGTCGCTGGCGCTGGGGCGCGCCATCAGCCGCCAGATCAAGCGCCTGGCGCGCGCCGCGGCGGCGCTGCGCGACCTCGACTTCCGCTCGGTGCCGGAACTGCCCGACAGCCGCTTCCGCGAGGTGTCGGAGGCGGCCGCCGCCTTCAACACCATGGTCGCCGGCCTGCGCTGGTTCGAGACCTACGTGCCCAAGGCCCTGGTGCTGCGCCTGATCCGGCACGACGGCGGCAGCGACGGGGTGCGGTCGGAGGAGCGCGACGTGACCGTCATGTTCACCGACATCAAGGGCTTCAGCACGCTGGCGGAGGCGATGTCGCCGGCCGAGACGGCGGCCCTGCTGAACGACCATTTCAGCATGCTGGCGGCCTGCATCGAGGCGGAGGGCGGCACCGTCGACAAGTTCATCGGCGACGCCGTCATGGCCTTCTGGGGCGCCCCCGACCACCAGCCCGACCACGCGCTGCGGGCGATGCGCGCCGCCCGCGCCATCGCCGGGCGGGTGGAGGCGGCCACCGCCGAGGCCGCGGCCGCCGGGCGACCGCCGGTCTGCCTGCGCATCGGCGTCCATTCCGGGCCCGTGGTCGTCGGCAACATCGGCGCCAGCAGCCGCATCAACTACACCATCGTCGGCGACACGGTGAACGCCGCCGCCCGGCTGGAAGCGCTGGGCGCCGTGCTGGCGGGGGAGGATGCCTGCGTCGTGCTGGCCAGCGCCGACACGGTGGCGGCCTGCGGCGGCGAGGCCGGGCCGCTGCGCGACATGGGCCACTATTCCCTGCGGGGGCGCACCGGCACCGTCGCGGTGTGGCGCCTTGTCTCGCAGTCGAGTGCGGTCGAGGCCCCAATACCAGCGAAGTAACCCCAAAGGCGTGTTGCGGCTGTCCTGTCCGCGTCGGACATTCTCCTTTCGACCGCAAGCGGACATTGCGGGGACCAGGGGGCCGCATACCGCAATGTTGACAGGCGAAGACCTTCCGGCCACGACGTCGGTACCGAAGGCGCCGCCGGGGCACGCGGACCGCGTGCTGCGCCTCGCGCTGGACGCCGGGGAGATGGGGGAGTTCCTGGCGGACTTCCGCACCGGCCGGCTGGAGCGCTCCGCCCGGGCCGAGCGCATCTTCGGCCTGCGCCCGGGTGAGGGCGGGACCGGCTTCGCCCCCGTGCTGGCCCGCATCCACCCCGAGGACGTGGCCGGCCTGCGCCGCACGCTGCGCCGCGCCCGCGTCCAGGGCGCCCGCCACAGCCACGAGTACCGCATCCGCCTGCCGGGCGGGCCGGTGCGCTGGGTCCGCTCGCAGGGGGAGTTCTTGCCGGGGCCGGACGGGCGCCCGACGCGGCTGGCCGGCATCGTCATGGACGTCACCGCCGGGCGCGACCAGGCCGAGCGGGACCGCGCCGCGGAGGAGCGGCTGTCCGGCGTGCTGGCCGACATGGAGGTGGCGGTCAAGGAGGTCAACCACCGGGTCAAGAACTCGCTGCAGCTGGTGGCGAGCCTGCTGGCGCTGCAGGCCTACAGCTCCGCCGACGCCAAGGTGCGCGAGGTGCTGGACGAGGCCTGCTGCCGGGTGGTCACGGTGGCGCGGCTGCACGAGCGGCTGTACCGCAGCGACGGGCCCGGCACGGTGCCGTTCGACGCCTACCTGGCCGACCTCTGCCGCGACATCGCGCAAACCCTGGGGCTGGACGGGCGCCGGCGGCGGCTGGAGGTGACCGCGGCCCCGGCCACGCTGGGCATCGACCAGGTGGTGCCGCTGGCCCTCATCGTGAACGAACTGGTCACCAACGCCGCCAAGCACGCCTTCGCGCCCGACGCGCCGGGAACCGTGCGCGTCGCCTTCCTGCGCGCCGGCTCCAGCCACGTGCTGGCGGTGGAGGACGACGGCCCCGGCCTGCCCCCCGGCTTCGACGCCGACAGCGCCGAGACAATGGGGCTGAAGACCGTGCGCGTGCTCGCCCGCCAGCTCGGCGCCCGCCTGGAGATCGCCCCCGGCCCCGGGGCGCGGGTGTCGGTGGTGCTGAAGGCGTGAGGGGCCTCCCCACGCCGCCCGTTCCGCGGCGCAGCAATTCCGTGCGATAAGGGGACATGCGCAAGCTCCTCCGCACCCTCCTGCTGGCGGCGACGGTGCCGCTGGCCGCCGCCCCAACCGCCGCCGCCCAGGCTCAAACAGGGGCCCAGACCGGCGGCCACAAGGGCACGCTGACCGTCGGCATCACCAACATGAGCGCGGCGCTGCACCCCGGCTTCGACCCGACGGTGGCGCAGGCGTTCGTGCTGGCGATGGCGCGGCGGCCGGTGACGGGGTGGAGCCACGACCTGACCCTGGTCTGCCGCCTGTGCGAGCAGGTGCCGACGCTGGAGAACGGGCTCGCCAAGGCAGTCACGCGGGCCGACGGCAGCCGCGGCATCGACGTCACCTACCGCCTGCGCGAGGGGCTGGCCTGGGGCGACGGCACGCCGGTGACCTCGGCCGACGTCGTGTTCGGCTGGGAGGTCGGCCGCCACCCGCTGTCCGGCTACGCCCAGGGCAGTCTCTACACCGAGGAGATCGCGGGCATCACCGCGGTGGACGCCCGCACCTTCACCGTGCACCGGCGCCGCGCCGCCTGCGACTATGCCGACATCAGCCGCCTGCACCTGCTGCCGGCCCATGTCGAGCGCCCGGTGTTCGAGCGGCAGCCGGCGGAATACCGCAACCGTTCCACTTACGTAACGAACCCGGCGAACCCGGCGCTGTGGTTCGGCCCCTACCGGGTGGCGGAGGTGCAGCCGGGCGCCAGCCTTCTGCTGGAGCGCAACCCCGCCTGGACCGGCCCGCGCCCGCATTTCGACCGTATTGCCGTGCGCATCTTCGACAACCGGCAGGCGCTGGAGGCCAACCTCCTGTCCGGTGCCGTGGACTACGTGGCGGGCGAGCAGGGCTTCAACGTCCAGCAGGCCAAGACCCTGGGGGAGCGCAATCCCGGCCGCTTCCGGGTGGAGTGGACCCAGGGCAACTCCTTCAACGCCCTGTTCGTGAACCTGGACGACCCCGTGCTGGGGGACGCGCGGGTGCGGCGCGCGCTGCTGATGGCGGTGGACCGGCCGGCGATCATCCGCCGCGTGCTCTACGGCCGCGCTGTGCCGCGCCACAACTGGGTGAGCCCGCTGGAGCCGCACTTCGACCCGGCCGCGGGCGAGGTGCCCTTCGACCCGGCCGCCGCCGGGCGCCTGCTGGACGAGGCCGGCTGGGCGAAGGGCGAGGACGGCATGCGCCGCAATGCTTCGGGCGAGCGGCTGACGGTCGAGCTGGACTGGCCGGCGGTCGGCGACGACCTGGTGCAGCAGGTCATGATGGACGGCTGGCGCAAGCTGGGGGTGGAGACGCGGGGGCGCTCCACCGCGCCGCGGGCCTATTTCTCCGACGTGGTGCCGAAGCGGTCCTTCGGGGGCCTGGCCTACCTCGCCTGGTTCCCGGAACCGCGGCAGGTGCCGGCGCCGTCCTTGCGCTCCACCATGGTGCCGGGGCCGGACAACAACTTCACCGGCCAGAACTTCTCCGGCTACCGCAGCGCCGCCATGGACGGCTGGCTGGACAAGGCGGCCACCCAGTGCGGCGCCAGGGAGAACCGGGCCGCCTGGTCCGGGCTGCAGCGCCAGTTCGCCGCCGACCTGCCGGTCCTGCCGCTGTGGTCGCGCCAGATCCCCTTCGTGCTGCCGCTCTGGCTGGAGGGGGTGAACCCCACCGCCCACACCGCCACCTCCAACTGGATCGAGGAGTGGCGACGGCGGGAATAGCCCTCACGCGTCCGGCAGCAGCTCCTCCCGGTCCTGCACCCGGCGCAGCATGGAGGTGCGCAGCTTGTTCATGGCGCGGCTCTCCAGCTGGCGCACCCGCTCCTTGCTGACGCCAAGCACCCGGCCCAGCTCCTCCAGCGTGGCGCCGTCGTCGCGCAGGCGCCGCTCGGCGATGATGGTGCGCTCGCGCGGGGACAGCTCGCCCAGCGCCTCGGCCAGCCAGCGCGAGCGCATGCGGCTGTCGCGCATGCCGATCACCACCTCCTCCGGCGAGGGGCGGTGGTCGGAGAGGAAGTCCTGCCACTCGTCGTCGCCCTCGCCGACCGGGCTGTTCAGCGACTGGTCGGCGGCGGCGAGGCGCATCTCCATCGACTGCACCTCGGACTCGTCGACGTTCAGCGCCTCGGCGATTCGGCGGCGGCCGTCGTGGGTCAGCGATGTCGCCGACGGGCTCTCCTCGATCTTCGCGCGCAGCCGGCGCAGGTTGAAGAACAGCGACTTCTGCGCCGCCGTCGTGCCGGTACGGACGATCGACCAGTTGCGCAGGATGTAGTCCTGCATGGCGGAGCGGATCCACCAGGCGGCGTAGGTGGAGAAGCGCACCTCGCGCTCCGGCTCGAAGCGCGACGCGGCCTGCATCAGCCCGACATTGCCCTCCTGCACCAGGTCGCCCAGCGGCAGGCCGTAGTTGCGGAAGCGCGAGGCGGTGGCGACGACCAGGCGGGTGTAGGAGCGCACCAGCTCGTGCAGGGACGCCTCGTCCCGGTCGTCGCGCCAGCGCCGCGCCAGATCCTGCTCGTGGTCGCGGGCCAGCAGCGGCTCGCGCATCGCGGCCTTGATGTAGATGAGGTTGGCCCGCTGCGTCTCCGGATCGTCGATGTGCGCCATGGTCCGCTCCCCTGTCGGGCCGCCCGTCGTTGCGGGGGCCTCTGGCCGGTCTTGCGCACTGGGTACGGAGGCACCCGTCGACCGGATCACCCGGGGGAGAAAATTCTTTATTAGACGTTCGTGCTAGCCGGCGCGCCGGAGGACTACGACCTTCGTCTCGCCGTAGCGGCGCTCGTCCAGCGCCGCGAAGCCGGCGGGCGGCCCGAACGGGTCGGCCGCCGCCAGCTCGACCACCGCCACCGCGCCGGGGGCCAGCCAGCCCGCGCGGTCCAGCGCGCAGAGGGCCGGCGGGACCAGGTCCTGGCCGTAGGGCGGGTCGAGGAAGGCCAGCGTCGCCGCCAGCCGGGCCGCGGGCGGCCGGGTGGCGTCGGCCTGGACGAACAGGCAGGCCGCCGCCTCGCCCACCGCCTCGGCGTTGCGGCGGGCCAGCTCCAGCGAGGGGCGGCGGCTGTCCAGGAAGGCGGCGCGCACGGCACCCCGCGACAGGGCCTCCAGCCCCAGCGCGCCGGTGCCGCAGAAGGCGTCCAGCACCACGGCGCCCTCCAGCGGGGAGGCGCCGTCGGGGCCCCAGCCGGAGTGGGAGAGGATGTTGAACAGGCTCTCGCGGGTGCGGTCGGAGGTCGGGCGGACGTCGCGCCCCTCCGGCGCCAGCAGCCGCCGGCCCCGGTGCCTACCGCCGACGATCCGCACCCTTGCCCCCCGGCCCGCGCGCGCCCGGGCCCTTGCCGCCGGGTCCCTTGCCGCCGGGCCCCTTGGCGTTCGGCCCCTTGGCGTTCGATCTGGTGCCGCCCGGGCCCTTGCCGGGCCGGTCGCCGCCATCCCTGCTGCCGAATTCCCGGCCGCCGTCGCGGCCACGCGGGGTCCGCGCCGGGGCCTTGCCCTCGGGGCGGGCGGCGCCGGGGCGGGGCGCCTGGGCGGCGGGGCGCCGGGGCTTGCGCGCCGGGGCGTCCTCGTCCTCCTCGGGCGTGCGGTCGATGGCCCGGTCCATGCGGCGGGCGAGGTCGCGCGCGGCGTCGCGGGCGGTGTCCGACAGCTTAGGCATGCCGCTGTGCATGTCCCTGCCGCCGCGGTCCGGCCGGCCGCCGGAAGCGGGCTTGGCGGAAGCGGGCTTGGCGGAAGCGGGCTTGGCCGAAGCGGGCTTGCTGCCGCGCACATCCCCGGGGCCCCGGCCCTGGCGGGGCGGCGCGCCGGCGGGCCGCTCGCGGCGGGGCTCCTCGGCGCCGCGGCCGGTGGGGGCGGCGCGGTCGGGCCTGGCGCGGGCGGGGCGCTCCTGCCGGTCGTCGGCGCGCGCCGGCCGGCGGGCGTCGGCCCGGTCGGAGGACCGGGCGGGGCGCTCGTCACGGGCGGTCCTGCCGGCGCGGGCAGGCTGGTCGTCGCGGGCGCGGGACGGGCGCCGCTCGCCGTCGCGGGTATCGCCGCGGGCCGGGCGCTCGTCCCGGAAAGGCCGTTCGTCACGGCCCGGACGCTCGTCGCGGAAAGGCCGCTCGCCGCGGGCGGGGCGTTCCCCTTGGGCGGCGCGCTCGGCCCGGGCGGGCGCCTTGTCGGCGCGGGGGCCCTTGGGCTTCGGCACGGCGTCGAAGCGCAGGCGCGGCGCCGGGGCGGCCTTGGCCTCGCCGGTGCCCTCGCCCTTGGGGAAGAACTGGGGCAGCTGGTCGCGCAGCACCCGGCGCGGCACCTCCTCCACCTCGCCCGGGGGCAGCTTGCCCAGCTGGAACGGGCCGTAGGAGACGCGGATCAGCCGGTTCACCACCAGCCCCAGATGCTCCAGCACCTTGCGGATCTCGCGGTTCTTGCCCTCGCGCAGCGTCATGGTGAGCCAGGCGTTGGCGCCCTGCTCGCGGTCCAGCACCGCCTCGATGGGGCCGTACTCCACCCCGTCCAGCATGATGCCGTGCGCCAGTGCCGCCAGGCGCTGCGGGTCCGGCTCGCCGTGGACGCGCACCCGGTAGCGCCGCGGCCAGCCGGTGGCCGGCAGCTCCAGGTGGCGGGCCAGCGCGCCGTCGTTGGTCAGCAGCAGCAGCCCCTCGGTGTTGAGGTCGAGGCGGCCGACGGAGATCACCCGCGGCAGCTCCTCCGGCAGCTCGTCGAAGACGGTGGCGCGGCCCTTCTCGTCGCGTGCCGTGGTCACCAAGCCGGCCGGCTTGTGGTAGCGCCAGACGCGCGTCGGCTCCTGCTGCGGCAGCGGCTTGCCGTCCACGGTGACGCGGTCGCCGGGGCGGATGTTGACGGCGGGGCTGTCCAGCACCTTGCCGTTGACCGCCACGCGGCCCTCGGCGATCCAGCGCTCGGCGTCGCGGCGCGAGCAGAGTCCGGCGCGGGCGAGGCGCTTGGCGATGCGCTCGCCTGTGTCGGCGGCGGGGGAGTCGGGCGTATCGTCGGGCATGGCGCCGGACTTTAAGCGCCGCAACCCCCCGCCGCAAGGAAGCTCTCTATCGCGCCGGCCGGCACGTGAGGAGAGCACACCGCTCCTCAGGCCGGCGACCGCCGGCCCGCGCACCCGTGTGCGCGCCAGCCAAGGCGGCGGAGCCGCCGCCCGGCGCTTGAGGGAACACGAAACTCAAGGCGGCGGATGCCGCCGCCCGGCGCCTGAGGGAACGCGCACCCCAGGCCGGCGACCGCCGGCCCGCGCACCCGTGTGCGCGTGAGCCAAGGCGGCGGATGCCGCCGCCCGGCGCCTGAGGGAACATGTGACTCAATGCCCCCAGCTCTTCTGGTCCATGGGGCTGTGCTGGAAGTTGACCTTCTCGTTGTCGCCGGGCTGCGGCGGCCGGCCGGTCAGGACGGCCTTGGCGTAGCCGTAGAGGTGGACCATGGCGGAGGAGGGGCTGTCCCAGTACTCCGCCTCCTCCACCTCGACCTCCATCAGGCAGAGGTCGGGATCGTCCAGCCCGTCGGGGAACCAGGTGCGCATCGGCTCCCGCCACAGCTCCTTCATGCGCGCCTCGTCGCGGGTCAGGCGGGCGAAGCCGGAGACGGAGACGTAGTTCTGCCGGTTCGGGTCGGCATAGGCGAGGTTGACCTGATGGTTCGCCTCGATCTCGTCCATCTTGGCGGAGGACCGGCGGGTGAAGAAGCAGAGGCTGCCGGCGAACCGGTCCTGCATGCTCCACATCGGCCGTGCCCTCAGGTGGCCGTGGTCGACGGTCGTCAGCATGGCGACCCTGATGTCCTTGATCATCTCCCACAGCTTGGCGGTGGCGTCGCGGGGGTCCTGGTGCTGGGCCATGGCGTCTCTCCTGGCTGGGTTCCCGGATGCCGGCCCCAACAGGACCCCGCCGCGGCCGTTCCTCCCCATGGCGGGAGAGTGGTAAGGATGTCGCCATGACCGATTCGCCCATGGAGATGGCCTTCCTGGAGGCCGAGCGCGCCGCCGCGCGGGGCGAGGTGCCCGTGGGCGCCGTGCTGGTCGACCCCGCCTCCGGCCGGGTCGTGGCCGCCGCCGGCAACCGGACGGAGGAGCTGGCCGACCCCACCGCGCACGCCGAGGTGCTGGCCATCCGCGCCGCCTGCGCCGCCCGGGGGGAGCCGCGCCTGCCCGGCCTCGACCTCTACGTGACGCTGGAGCCCTGCGCGCTGTGCGCCGCCGCCATCAGCTTCGCCCGCCTGCGCCGGGTCTATTTCGGCGCCTACGACCCCAAGGGCGGCGGGGTGGAGCACGGCCCCCGCCTCTTCGCCCAGCCGACCTGCCACCACGCGCCCGAGGTCTATGGCGGCCTGCAGGAGCAGCGTGCGCAGGCGGTGCTGCGGGCGTTCTTCCGGGCGCGGCGGTAGGGGGCGCCGCTCTCCCCGATTATCCCCTCTCCCCTCAAGGGAAAAATCCCCTCTCCCCTCGAGGGAGAGGGAGGGGCCCGGCCCGCAGGGACGGGAGGGTGAGGGGGCCGGCCGTCAGGCAGCGGCGAGGGCGTGCGGGCTTCTGACCGCGCTCAGCCCGAGGGACGTTGAGATGCTCCCCAGGGGGCAGCAGGGGCGGTGTGCGGCCTTCGACAGGCTCAGGCTGAGGGATGTAGCGCTGCTCCCGGTGGCTGCCGGGCGGTGGACACCGGGCCTGGCTTCCCCCGCCCTTCACGCTGAGCTCGGTCAGAAGCATGCACGGCCTCTCAGCCGCACCCGAGCTCAATGCCCGGCGTCCCGATTCCCACCCCTCACCCTCCCGTCGCTCGCGCGACGGGTCCCTCCCTCTCCCTCAAGGGGAGAGGGGAATCCAGGGGGAGAGGGGCTGCGCGTCAGGACGCGAAGGGGGAGAAGGCGACGCTTGACGCGTTGGCGTTCTCGATGCTGGAGAGCACCGAGCGGGCCTGGGTGAAGTTGGGGGCGAGTTCCAGGCAGCGGCGCAGGTGCTCGGCCGCCTCGTCGGAGCGGGCGCTGCCGTGCAGCAGGACGGCCAGGTTGTAGCGCGCCTCGACCATGCCCTCGTCCAGCTCCAGCACGCGGCGCAGCGCCGTCTCGGCGCCGGGAACGTCGCCCGCCATCTGGCGCGCGGTGCCGAGCGCCATCCAGGCGTCGCGGAAGTTGGGGTCCAGCTCCACCGCCTTCGCCAGGCTCTCGATCGCCTCCTCGCGGCGGCCCAGCGCCATCAGCGCCATGCCGAGGTTGTGGTGCGGCGGCGGGTGGTCGGGCTTCAGCGCGCGCGCCTTCTTCAGGCAGCCCACCGCCTCCTCGTTGCGGCCCTGGCCCATCAGCACCGCGCCCAGGTTCGACCAGGCGACGCGCACCTCCGGCAGTTCCGCATAGGCCTTGATGATCTTGCGGTAGATGTCCTCCGCCTCCTTGACGCGGCCGGCGCGGTGCGTCGCCGTCGCCGCCTTCATGTCGGCGGCGAAACGGGCCGGGGCGTCCGGCCGCTTGGCGAGGGTGGACAGGTTGCGGCGGCGTTCACGGCGGTTCATCTCAAGACCTCTTCCCAGACACTCTTTCCCAGACACTCTTTTCCGGCGGCACGTCGTTCCCGGCCGCCGATGCTTTCCGGCCCGCCCGCTCAGGCCCGGCCCCGGTTCACGGCCCGCCAGCCGATGTCGCGGCGGCAGAAGCCTTCCGGCCAGTCTATCAGATCGACGGCCGTGTAGGCCTGCCGTTGTGCGTCCACGATGGTGCGGGCCACCGCGGTCACGCCCAGCACGCGCCCGCCGGCCGCCAGCACCTCGCCGCCCGGCCCGCGCTTCGTGCCGGCGTGGAAGACGGTGACGTCCTCGATCTCCGCCGCCCTGTCCAGGCCGCGGATCTCCGTGCCCTTGCGGTAGTCGCCGGGATAGCCCTCCGCCGCCATGACGACGCAGAGGGCGGAATCCTCGTACCAGCGGATGTTGACGTTGCGCAGCTGCCCGTCCGCGGCGGCGACCAGCGCCGGCAGCACGTCGGACATCATGCGCTTCATCAGCACCTGGCATTCCGGATCGCCGAAGCGGGCGTTGAACTCGATCAGCTTCGGCTCCGGCCCGTCCCGGCCCTGCACGATCATGAGGCCGGCGAACAGCACGCCGGCGAAGGGCCGCCCCTCCGCCTTCATGCCGCGCACCGTGGGCTCCACGATCTCGCGCATGACCCGGGCCTCGAGCTCCGGCGTCAGGACCGGTGCGGGGGAGTAGGCGCCCATGCCGCCGGTGTTGGGGCCCCGGTCGCCGTCGTAGGCGGCCTTGTGGTCCTGCGCGCCGGCCAGGGCGACCGCGTGGGTCCCGTCGCACAGCGCGAAGAAGCTTGCCTCCTCCCCGTCCAGGAACTCCTCGATGACGAGCTCGGCGCCGGCCTCGCCGAAGCGGCGGCCGACCATGGCGTCGTCGATGGCGGCCAGCGCCTCCTCCTCGGTGCGGGCGATGACGACGCCCTTGCCGGCGGCCAGCCCGTCCGCCTTCACCACGATGGGGGCACCCTTCTCCCGCACGAAGGCGCGGGCGGCGTCGGCGTCGCGGAAGCGGCCATAGGCCGCGGTGGGGATGCCGTGGCGGGCGCAGAAGTCCTTCATGAACCCCTTGGAGCCCTCCAGCGCCGCGGCCTCGCGGCTGGGCCCGAACGCCTTGATGCCGGCCGCGGTGAGCCGGTCCACCAGGCCCAGCACCAGCGGCTGCTCCGGCCCGACGACGACGAAGTCCACGGCGTTGTCCCGGGCAAAGGCGACCAGCCCGTCCACGTCGTCGGCGGCCACGGCCACGCACTCCGCCACGTCGGCGATGCCGGCGTTGCCGGGCGCGCACCACAGCCGGTCGCACAGGGGGGAGGCGGAGATGGCCCAGCAGAGCGCGTGTTCGCGGCCGCCGGAGCCGACCACCAGGACCTTCATGGGCACCGCTCCCGATCGAGGTTCCACAGCAAGAGGCGGGGGTTGTATCATGCCGCCGCCATGACTCAAGACGCCTTTGATCGCGACGGCCTCGGCTACGGGGCCGGCACGCCGCCAACCGGTTCCAACCTGCCGGAACTGTCCGTCTCCGACCTCTCCCGCCAGCTCAAGCGCACGGTGGAGGAGGCCTTCGCTTACGTGCGCGTGCGCGGGGAAATCTCGCAGCCCAAGCGGCACAGCTCCGGCCACCTCTACCTGCGCCTGAAGGACGAGACGGCGGTCATCGAGGCGGTCTGCTGGAAGGGCACCGCCGGCCGCCTGTCGGTGCGGCCGGAGGAGGGGATGGAGGTCGTCTGCACCGGGCGGCTGACGACGTATCCCGGCCGCTCCCAGTACCAGCTCGTCATCGAGACGATGGAGCTGGCGGGCGAGGGCGCGCTGCTGAAGATGCTGGAGGAGCGCAAGCGCCGGCTGGCCGCGGAAGGGTTGTTCGACCCTGAGCGCAAGAAGCCGCTGCCCTTCCTGCCCGACGTCATCGGTGTCGTCACCTCGCCCACCGGCGCCGTCATCCGCGACATCCTGCACCGGCTGGCCGACCGCTTCCCGCGGCGGGTGCTGCTGTGGCCGGTGGCGGTGCAGGGGGAGGGGGCGGCCGCCCAGGTCGCCCGCGCCATCCGCGGCTTCAACGAGATCGCCCCCGGCGGCCCGGTGCCGCGCCCCGACCTCATCATCGTGGCGCGCGGCGGCGGCAGCCTTGAGGACCTGATGGCCTTCAACGAGGAGGCCGTGGTGCGGGCGGCGGCGGCCAGCCGCATCCCGCTGATCTCCGCCGTCGGGCACGAGACCGACACGACCCTCATCGACTACGCGTCGGACCGCCGGGCGCCGACCCCGACCGCCGCGGCGGAGATGGCGGTGCCGGTGCGGGCCGAGCTGCTGGCCATGCTGATGGACGCGGAGCGCCGGCTGCACGGCTCCCTGAACCGGGCGCTGGAGGAGCGGCGCACGAGGGTGGAGGGGCTGGGCCGCGGCCTGGGCGACCCCCGCGCCCTGCTGGAGGGCTGCGTCCAGCGCCTGGACGACCGGGCGGAGCGGCTGGTGCTGGCCATGCAGGCGCAGGTGGAGCGCCGGCGCACACGGGTGCAGCAGCTGGCCGGCGCGCTCCGCCACCCGCGCGAGGTGCTGGGGCTGGCGACGACGCGGCTGGACGCGGCGGGGCGGGCACTGCGCACCGGGCTGGTGCAAGCGGTCAAGCTGGAGCGCGCGCGCTTCGCCCGCGTCGGCGACCGGCTGACCCTGCTGCCGCTGCGCCGCCAGATCACCGACGGGGCCGCCCGCATGAAGGACCTGCCGCCGCGCCTGGACGGCGCCTACGCGCGGGGGCTGGAGGCGCTGTCCACGCGCCTGAAGGCGCAGGCGCAGCTGCTGGAGAGCTACTCCTACCGCGGCGTGCTGGAGCGCGGCTTCGCGCTTGTCACCGACGGCGCCGGCCAGCCCGTCACCCGCGCCGCGGAGGCGAAGCCCGGCCAGGCGGTGACGCTGGAGTTCGCCGACGGGCGCGCGCAGGCGGTGGTGGAGGGCGCCGGCCCGCGGCCCCTGGCGCCGGACCCGTCTCCGGCCCCGGCCCCGCTTCAGAAGGCCGAGGCGAAGCCCGCCCGGGCCAAGCCGGTCCCGGCGGGGCAGGGCAGCCTGTTCTGACCGTGGTTTTCCCGCAACATCCGGCACTTGTTACGGTCGCTTAACCAATACCGGGGTTGTAAGAGCCTTTGCGGGGCTGCAACCATGCGGCCACTCCGGGACCGCGCGCCCTGAAACGGGGGCTGCCGGCCGGTCACGAACCTGAAAAAGGCTAGGGAGAACATCATGGAGTCGAAGACGAGGGGCCGGGTCCGCCATCTGGCCGGGCTGCTGGCCTCCGCGGCCGCCGTCACGCTGGCAACCGGTGCCTGGGCGCAGGGCGCCGCGCCGGCTTCCACCGCCGACGCCGGCCTGGAGGAGATCATCGTCACCGCGCGCAAGCGGTCGGAGACGATCCAGGACGTTCCCTTCTCGATCAACGCGCTGGGCGCCAACCAGCTGCGTGAGCGCGGCGCCGAGAACATCGAGGACGTGTCCCGCAACATCGTCGGCCTGACCGTCGAGAACCTCGGCCCCGGCCAGAGCCAGGTGGCCGTGCGCGGCATCTCCGCCGGCCAGATCGTCCGCGACCAGCCGGGCGTGAAGGAGCAGGTGGGCGTCTACCTCGACGAGTCGGTCATCTCGCTGTCGCTGTTCACCCCCGACCTCGACCTGTTCGACCTGAACCGCGTCGAGGTGCTGCGCGGCCCGCAGGGCACCCTGTACGGCTCGGGCTCGCTGTCGGGCACCATCCGCTACATCACCAACCGGCCGACGACCGACCGCTTCGAGGGCTCCACCGAGCTCAGCATCGAGCAGGTCGACGGCGGCGGCACCGGCTACGGCGCCAAGTCCGCGGTCAACGCCCCGATCTCCGACACGCTGGCGCTGCGCGCGGTCGCCTACGGCACCCGCTACGCCGGCTTCATCGACGCGGTGCAGCCCGACGGCAGCGTGAAGGAGGACGTCAACGACGGCTTCCGCACCGGCGTGCGCGTCTCGCTGGGCTGGCAGCCGACCGAGCGGATCACCATCACCCCGCGCGTCGTCTACCAGGAGATCGACGTCGACGGCTTCGCCCGCCAGGACGAGTTCAACATCCTCGCCAACGACCTGGTGCCGAGCCGCCTCTACGACTTCAAGAAGCGCCAGCAGTTCACCCAGCTGGAGGAGAAGTTCGAGGACGAGTTCCTGCTGGTCGACACCACGGTCGAGGTCGACCTGGACGCGGTCACCCTGACCTCGATCACCAGCTACACCGAGCGCGACGTGCTGGTGCTGCGCGACGCCAGCCAGCTGACCGGCTCCATCACCGGCCAGCCCGGCGTGCTGTCGCCGACGGGCCTCGGCCCCGCGGTCTACACCCTGGACTCGCCGCTGGCGGACGAGACGGCGGTGAAGGTGCTGACCCAGGAGGCGCGCATCGGCTCCAACGGCGAAGGGCCGTTCCAGTGGGTGCTCGGCGGCTTCTACTCCGACATCGAGCGCAACTACGCCCAGACGCTGAACGTCGACGGGTTCGAGAACCTGACCGGCATCCCGACCACGGGCGTCATCAACCCGCGCGACGTGCTGTACTATTCGCGCATCCCGTACGACTTCAAGCAGATCGCCTTCTTCGGCGAGGCGACGTACGACCTGACCGAGCAGCTGAGCCTGACCGGCGGCCTGCGCTACTTCGACTTCGAGGAGGAGCGCGTCCTCAACTTCGACGGCATCTTCGCCGACCGCTCGATCGGCGTGGAGGGTGAGACCAGCAGCGACGGCTACTCGCCGCGCGTGCTCGTCAGCTACGACGTCACCGACGACGTGACGCTGAACGCCCAGGTGTCGAAGGGCTTCCGCCTCGGCGGCATCAACGACCCGCTGAACGCCCCGCTCTGCTCGGCGGCCGACCTCGTCACCTTCGGCGGCCGCGAGGACTTCGCGGACGAGAAGGTGTGGAACTACGAGGCGGGCGCCAAGATCGGCTTCGCTGGCGGCCGCGGCTCGCTGAACCTCGCGGGCTTCTACACCGACATCAGCAACCTGCAGGTCACGCTCGACGCCGGCACCTGCTCGTCGCGCATCGTCTTCAACGCCGATGCCCGCACGATCGGCGCCGAGGCCGAGCTGAGCTACCAGGTCACGGACGCCTTCTCGATCTCCGCCGGCACCAGCTACACCGACGGCGAGTTCACCGAGACGGTCGCCTCGGTCGGCGCCGGCGGCACCGCGGCGGTGGTCGGCGGCATCGAGGACGGCAACCGCCTGCCGACCGTCCCGCGCCTGCAGTTCAACGCCTCGGCCAACTACGAGCAGCAGATCGCGGAGGACACGCTGGGCTTCGTCACCGCGACCTTCCAGCACATCGGCTCCCGCTTCACCCAGGCGGTGGACCAGGATCCGACGGCGGTGGGCACCATCACCCGCATCCCGATCGGCGGCCAGCCGGGCACGGCGTTCAGCTTCAACCCGAAGCTGCCGGCCTACGACGTCGTCAACCTGCGTCTCGGCGTCCGCCGCGACCAGTGGGAGGTCGCGGGCTACATCAACAACCTGTTCGACGAGAACGCCAAGCTCTCGCTGGACCGCGAGCGCGGCTTCCGCGCCCGCGTGGCCCGTCAGGTCATGAAGCCGCGCACCGTCGGCGTCGTCCTCAACACCAAGTTCTGAAGACGCTGCCCCCAGGGGCGCACGAGTACCGGGGGCGCGGCGCAGGCCGCGCCCCTTTTTCTTTGGGGGACTTGTCCGGGAGTGGGCTGCGGGGTGGTGCGTGCTTCTGACCGAGCTCAGGATGAGGGGCGGGGGATGGCAGGCCCGGTGTCCTCATGGAGCAGCTCAACGTCCCTCAGGCTGAGCCTGTCGAAGCCCGCACCCCACCGCCGCTGCCCGGCGATGGGCCGTTGGCGGCGTCGCATTGCGCTGGCGCTCCATGCGACCTACGGGTGCGGCTGTGGGGCGGTGCGTGCTTCTGACCGACCTCAGCATGGGGGAGGGGGGATGCCAAGCCCGGCCTTGCAGGGGAGCAGCTCAACGTCCCTCGGGCTGAGCCCGGTCAGAAGCCCGCACTCCATCCCCGCTGCCCCTACTCGTACACCGCGTAGAGCTTGCGGGCGGTCTCCACGACCTCCCAGGTGCCGGTGAAGCCGGAGGGCATGACGAAGGCGTCGCCGGCGGTGAAGGTGCGCGCCGTGCCGTCGTCGGCGGTGACCACCACCTTGCCGGACAGCAGGTGGCAGAACTCCGTCTCGGTGAAGGCGACGCGCCACGTGCCGGGCTTGCCTTCCCAGACGCCCACGTTGAAGCGGCCGTCGGCGCTGGCGTAGTGGTTGCGCACGGACTGCTCGGGATCGCCGGAGAGGATCTTCCCGGCGTCGGGGCGGTAGCGGGTCTCGGCGGGCTCGGTGTCGGACAGGCCGACGACGGGCGGGATGGTCATGGGGTCGTCTCCTCAATCGGGCCAGCGGCGATGCTGCCACAGCCACTGCCCCGGCGTCTCGCGCACCCAGCCCTCCAGCAGCCGGTTGGCCGCCAGCATGGCGGCGCGCACGTCGGCCTCGCGGTCGCCGGTGCGGGGCAGGTCCAGCGGCGGGTACGCCTCGATGCGGAAGCGGGCGCCGCGCGCCGCGCGCACCACCCGGATCGGCACGACCGGCGCGTCGTAGCGCAGCGCCAGGTCGGCCATGACGGTGCCGGTCATGGCGTCGCGGCCCAGGAAGGGGACGGGGATGCCCTCGTTCAGCTTCTGGTCGACCAGGATGCCGACATGGCCGCCGCGCCGCACGGTGGCGAGCAGGCCCCTGGCCGCCTCCCGCCCCTTGGGCACCAGCATGCCCTGCAGCGCGCCGCGGGCCCCGGCCAGCAGCCGGTCCACCCAGGGATTGTTGGGGGCGCGGTAGACGATGGTGATGTCCAGCCCCAGCTTGTGGCAGGCCAGCGCCGCCAGCTCCCAGTTGCCGAAATGGCCGGTCACGCAGAGGCCGGGGCGGCCGTCGTCCTTCAGCGCCCGGATATGGTCGGCGCCCGCCATCTCCACCCGGCTCTCCCACTCCCGCGCGATGGTGCCGAGGTGCGGGTACTCCGCCATGGTGCGGCCGAGATTGTCCCAGCTTTGCGCCAGAACGGCGCGGCGCGCGGCCCCGTCCAGCTCCGGCAGGGCCCGCTCCAGGTTGCGCAGCGCCTTGCGCGAGGCGCCCAGCCGCGGCCCCAGCGTGCGCCCGACCCAGCCGCCGAAGTCCGACGCCCGGTCGGCCGGCAGCAGGCGCAGCACCGCGAACAGCAGGTGCACGGCCGCCGCCTCCAGCCGGTAGCCGAGCGTCCGGTCGAAGCGGCGGCGCAGAAGGCTATGCTTCGCCATGGCGCCTCATCACCCCGTCCAGCAGCGCGTCCAGCGCGCCCTCCTCCTCCAGGCGCAGCCGCGCGGGCAGCACCGCGACCTCCCCGCGCAGGGGCCCCGGCAGGCGTACCGCGTCCTTCTCCGTCGTGACGGCCGTGGCGCCCAGCCGGCGTGCCCGCTCCAGCAGCGCCGCGACCTCCGACTCCCGGTAAGGATGGTGGTCGGGGAAGGGGACCGCGCCGGCGAGCTCCAGCCCCGCCTCCCGGCAGGTGTCGAAGAACTTCGCGGGCCGCCCGATGCCGGCGAAGGCGAGGCACGGCCGGCCCGCCAGCGCCGTCACGGCCGCCGCGTCCGGCACCAGCCGCGCCCGCAGCAGCGGCAGGCGCCCGGCCAGCGCCGCCCCGGCGCCGGCGCGGTCGTCGCCCACCAGCAGCACCGCCTGCGCCCGCGCCAGCCCGTCCGCCAGCGGCTCCCGCAAGGGGCCGGCCGGGATGACGCGGCCGTTGCCGAAGCCGGCGCCGCCGTCCACCACCAGCAGCGACAGGTCCTTGGCGAGGCCGGGGTTCTGGAACCCGTCGTCCATCACGATGGCGGCGGCCCCGGCCGCCGCGGCGGCGCGGGCCCCGGCGGCGCGGTCGCGCGACACCCAGGCGGGGGCGGTGCCGGCCAGCAGCAGCGGCTCGTCCCCCACTTCCGCCGCCGTGTGGCGCGCGGGGTCCACGCGCACAGGGCCCCGGAGGCTGCCGCCATGGCCGCGGGAGAGGAAGTGCGCGGCGAGGCCGCGGGCGGCCAGCCGCTCCATCACGGCCAGGGCGGCCGGCGTCTTGCCGGCCCCGCCGGCCACCAGGTTGCCCAGGCAGACCACCGGCACCGGCGCCCGCCAGGGCCGCGCCAGGCGCCGGCGCAGGCGCCCGCCGGCGGCGTAGAGCACCCCCAGCGGGGCCAGGGCGGCGGCGGCCGGACCGGGCGGCGCGTACCAGAAGCCGGGTGCCCTCATGGGGCGTCCCCGATGCCGGCCTCGGCCAGCAGCGGCGCCAGCGCCTCCATCACCCGGTCGGCCGCCTGCCGGTTGCGCTCCGCCACCGCGGCACCGGCGGATGCCAGCCGGGTTCGCTCGTCCCCGTCAGCCAGCAGGCGGGAAACGGCGGCGGCCAGCGCGTCGGCATCGGCCACCCGCAGGGCGCCGCCGGCGGCCTCCAGCTCGGCCGCCATCTCGGCGAAATTGTGCATGTGCGGGCCGTGGAGGACGGCGGCGCCCAGCAGCGCCGGCTCCACCGGGTTGTGCCCGCCGACAGGCACGAAGGAGCCGCCGACGGCGGCGACGGGCGCCAGCCGGTAGAACAGGCCCAGTTCCCCCAGCGTGTCGCCCAGGAACACGTCCGCGGCCACGTCCGGCGCCTCCCCCAGGGAGCGGCGGGCGACCCGCAGCCCGTGGCCCGCCAGCAGCGCCGCCACCGCGGCACC
>DASPKT010000307.1:0-36482 GCA_035627915.1 Azospirillaceae bacterium | reverse complement strand
GAGCGCGCCGCGCAGCACGTCGCGCCGGCCCATCCGCCGCTGCAGCACCTCGCCGAAGGTGGGGCCGGAGTCGGGGCTGGTGGCGCGGTCCTGGAGGGCGTCGAACTCGGCGTCGGTCGGCGGCAGCGTCATGTCGGCTCCATCGGGGGCGGACCCGGCCGGGCCTGCCGCGAACAATAGGGGGTAGTCCGCCGGATTGCAGCGGGCAAGGATTTCCGCCTTATAGGGCCTGCATCTTACACGGGCGTGACGGCTGCCGTCAGGGGGCCCGTGTCCCTTCGCCGCGGCCGTGGCGCCCCGCCCGGTCCCGCCCTTGCGGATAGGCCGTCCTTGCCGGCCCGTCCCGATGTCGCTAGGTTTCCACGATTGCCCGGCGTCGGCCGGGTGACGAGGAAACGTTTCATCCGTCCGGACCCAGGACCCATCGCAGATGCGCCATCCCTTCCGTGCCGCCTTCGCGTTCGCCCTCCTCGCCGCCGCCGCGGCGACGCCCGCCGCCGCGTTCGAGCCCGCCGTCGTCTTCGACATGGGCGGCCGCTTCGACAAGTCCTTCAACGAAGGCGTGCTGAGCGGCATCGAGAAGTTCAAGAAGGAAACCGGCGTCGACTACAAGTGGCTGGAGGTCACGAACGAGGCCCAGCGCGAGCAGTTCCTGCGCCGCCTGGCGCAGCGCAAGGCGGACGTGATCGTCGCCGTCGGCTTCGCCATGGCGCCCACGGTGGAGAAGGTGGCGAAGGAGTTCCCCAACGTCCGCTTCACCCTGATCGACGGCAAGGTCGACCTGCCCAACGTGCAGTCGGTGGAGTTCGCGGAGCACGAGGGGTCGTACCTGGTGGGCGTGCTGGCGGCGCTGGCCAGCAAGACCGGCACGGTCAGCTTCGTCGGCGGCATGGACATCCCGCTGATCCGCCGCTTCCTCTGCGGCTACGAGCAGGGGGTGAAGGCGACGAAGGCGGACGCCAAGATCATCTCCAACATGGCCGGCACCACGCCCGCCGCCTGGGCCGACCCGACCCGCGGCAGCGAGCTGGCGAAAAGCCAGTTCGACCGCGGCTCCGACGTGGTGTTCGCCGCCGCCGGCCAGACCGGCATGGGCGTGCTGCAGGCGGCCAAGGACGCCGGCAAGTACTCCATCGGCGTGGACAGCAACCAGAACCACCTGCACCCGGGCTCGGTCCTGACCTCCATGGTGAAGCGCGTCGACGTCGCCGCCTACGAGGCGTTCCGCACCGCCAAGGAGGGCACCTGGCAGGCCGGCGCCCGCCGCCTGGGCCTGAAGGAGGACGGCGTGGGCTGGGCCTACGACGAGCACAACAAGGCCGCCATCACGCCCGAGATGAAGGCGAAGGTCGACGCCGCCGCGGAGGAGATCAAGGCCGGCAAGCGCACGGTCGCGAACTACGACGAGGCGCAGGGCTGCAAGTACTGAGCGGCACCCCGACATGACCGACGGCGCCACCCCGGCCCCCCACCCCTACGCCATCGAACTGGTCGGCATCGACAAGCGCTTCGGCCCGGTCCACGCCAACCGCGACGTCACGCTGCGCATCGCCGCCGGCTCCATCCACGGGCTGGTGGGCGAGAACGGCGCCGGCAAGTCCACCCTGATGAGCATCCTGTACGGCTTCTACCAGGCCGACCGGGGCGACATCCTGGTGGGCGGCAGGACGGCGCGCATCCGCACGCCGTCGGACGCGCTGGCGCTCGGCATCGGCATGGTCCACCAGCACTTCATGCTGGTGGAGGACTTCACCGTGCTGGAGAACCTGATGCTGGGGGCCGAGGGCGGCGCCCTGCTGAAGGACGGCATCGCCCGCGCCCGGGCCGAGGTGGAGCGGCTGGAGAAGGCCTACGCGCTGGACGTGCCGCTGGACGCCCGCGTCGCCGACCTGCCGGTGGGGCTGCAGCAGCGGGTGGAGATCCTGAAGGCGCTCTACCGCGGCGCCGAGGTGCTGATCCTGGATGAGCCGACGGCCGTGCTGTCGCCGCCCGAGGTGGTGGAGCTGTTCCGCATCCTGCGGGCGCTGAAGGCGCAGGGGCGCACCATCCTGCTGATCACCCACAAGCTGAAGGAGATCATGGCCGTCACCGACGCCGTGTCGGTGCTGCGCCAGGGCCAGGTGGTGGCGGAGTTCCGCACCGCCGAGACCAACGAGATGGAGATCGCGTCGGCCATGGTCGGCCGCCGGGCCGAGCTGACCGTCGCCCGCGGCGCCTCCACCCCGGGCGAGGTGCTGCTCTCGGCCGAGGGGCTGAGCGTCACCGACGCGCGCGGGGTGGACCGGCTGCGCGACGCCAGCTTCACCGTGCGCCGCGGCGAGATCGTCGGCGTCGCCGGCGTCGCCGGCAACGGCCAGTCGGAGCTGCTGGAGGCGCTGGCCGGCATGCTGCCGGTCTCGCGCGGCCGCTTCGTGCTGAAGGGCCGGACGGTGGAGGCGGGCAGCCGCATGAACCCGGCGGAGGCGCGCGCTCTGGGACTGGCGCACGTGCCGGAGGACCGGCTGAAGCTGGCCGTGGTGAAAGCCTTCCCCGCCTTCGAGAACGCCGTGCTGGGCTACCACGACGACCGCGCGCTGGCGCGCGGGCCCAGGCTGGACTGGCCGGGCGTGGTGGCGCGCACCGCCGGCCTGATGGAACGCTTCGACGTGCGTCCGCGCCAGCCGCGGCTGCGCACCTCGCTCTTCTCCGGCGGTAACCAGCAGAAGCTGGTGCTGGGCCGCGAGATGGAGCGCGATCCCGACGTGCTGCTGGTTGGCCAGCCGACCCGCGGCGTCGACATCGGCGCCATCGAGTTCATCCACCGCCGGCTGCTGGACATGCGCGACCGCGGCAAGGCGATCCTGCTGGTCTCGGCCGAGCTGGACGAGATCCTCGCGCTGTCCGACCGCATCCTCGTCATGTGCGGCGGCGAGATCGTCGGCGAGCTGGCGGCGGAAGAGGCGAACGAGGCGCTGATCGGGCGCATGATGGCCGGGCTCGCCCGGCAGGACGGGGAACCCAGGGATGGCGGGGCGGCGGCATGAGCGCGGGCGGCGGTGACGAACTTCCCCGGTGGGTCTCGCTGGCGCTGCTGCCGCTGATCAACATCGGCTGCGCGCTGCTGGCCTCCGCCCTGGTCATCCTCGCCATCGGCGAGGACCCGGTGGCGGCGCTGGGCTACCTGGTGCAGGGCGCCCTCGGCAGCGCCACCGGCATCGGCTACACGCTCTACTACGCCACGGGCCTGATCTTCACCGGCCTGGCGGTCGCCATCGCCTTCCATGCCGGGCTGTTCAACATCGGCGGCGAGGGGCAGGCCTACATCGGCGGCCTGGGCGTCGGCCTGGCCTGCCTGGCGCTGGGCGGCTGGCCCTGGTGGGCGGCGCTGCCGCTGACCATCCTGGCGGGTGCCGCCTTCGGCGCCGCCTGGGGGGCCGTGCCCGGCTACCTCCAGGCCTACCGGGGCAGCCACGTCGTCATCACCACCATCATGTTCAACTTCATCGCCTCGGCGCTGATGGCCTACCTGATGGTCAACGTGCTCATCAAGCCGGGCCAGATGTCGCCGGAGAGCCGGGAGTTCGACCCGTCGCTGTCGCTGCCCATGATGCACGAGATCCTGGGCGCGGTCGGGCTGGAGGTGGAGCAGACGCCGCTGAACCTGACCTTCTTCCTGGCGCTGGCCGCCTGCGTGCTGGTCTGGTTCCTGGTCTGGCACACCCGCTGGGGCTTCGCGCTGCGCACGGTGGGCGCCAACGAGCATGCGGCCCTCTACGCCGGCATCTCGCCCCAGCGCATGATCGTGGTCGCCATGGCGGTGTCGGGGGCGCTTGCCGGCATGGTCGGCATCAACGAGCTGCAGGGCGTCCAGCACCGCCTCATCATGAACTTCCAGGCCGGCATCGGCTTCACCGGCATTGCGGTGGCGCTGATGGGCCGGGCGCACCCGGTCGGCATCGTGCTGTCGGCGCTGCTGTTCGGCGCGCTGTACCAGGGCGGCTCGGAGCTGAGCTTCGAGGTGCAGACGATCAGCCCCGAGCTGGTCGTCGTCATCCAGGGCGTGGTCATCCTGTTCGCCGGCGCGCTGGAGCACATGTTCCGCCCGGCGCTGGCGCGGCTGTTCCGCCCCGCCCGGCCAGCCGCCGCGACCGGGGGGGCCGCCTGATGACCGACGCCGCCCTCTGGCTGCTGTCGCTGCTGGACAGCATGCTGCGCATCGCCGCCCCGCTGGTGCTGGCGGCACTCGCCGGCTTCTTCTCTGAGCGCGCCGGCGTGGTCGACATCGGGCTGGACGGCAAGATGCTGGCCGGCGCCTTCGCCGCCGCGGCCGCCGCCACCCTCACCGGCTCGCCCTGGATCGGGCTGCTGGCCGCCATCGGCGCCTCGGTCGCGCTGGCGGCGCTGCACGGCTTCGCCTGCATCACCCACCGGGGCAACCAGGTCGTCTCCGGCGTCGCCATCAACACGGTGGCGCTGGGCCTGACGGCCGTCGTCGCCAACGCCTGGTTCCAGCTGGGCGGGCGCACGCCGGCGCTGGACGGACCGCAGCGCTTCGGGGAGATCACCCTGCCACTGGCGGGCGCGCTCTCCGGCATCCCGCTGCTGGGCCCGCTCTACGCCGACCTCGTCAGCGGGCACAATCTGCTGGTCTACGCCGCCTTCGCCGCCGTGCCGGCCGCCGCCTGGGTCGCCTACCGTACCCGCTTCGGCCTGCGCCTGCGGGCGGTGGGCGAGAACCCGGCCGCGGTGGACACCGCCGGCCTGCCGGTCGAGGGCCTGCGCTACCGCGCCGTGCTGATCGCCGGCGTGCTGTGCGGCGTCGCCGGCGCCTACCTCTCCACCGCGCAGGGTGCGGGCTTCCAGGAGAACATGACCGCCGGCAAGGGCTTCCTGGCCCTGGCCGCGCTCATCCTGGGCAAGTGGCGGCCCTGGCCGACGCTAGGCGCCTGCCTGCTGTTCGCCTTCGCCGACGCGCTGCAGGCGCGGCTCCAGGGCGTGGTGGTGCCGGGCGTGGGGGCCGTGCCGGTCCAGCTGATCGAGGCGCTGCCCTATATCCTGACGGTGCTGCTGCTGGCGGGATTCGTCGGCCGCTCGGTCCCGCCCAAGGCGTCGGGCCTGCCTTATGTGAAGGACCGCTGACCGGGCGCACTACCCCGATGGGGGCAGTCTCGGCTATAAGCAGGGGCGACGCCCTCAACCACCCGGGGAAGCCACCCGTGATTCGGTCCATCCGCCGCCGTACCGTCCAACTGCTTGCCGCCGGCCTGGTCCTGGTGACCGCCCCGCAGGCCCTGCTCGCCGCCGACGCCCCCCGGGTCACCGTGCAGGTGCTGGCGACGACCGACCTGCACATGACGCTGATGGACTACGACTACTACGGCGACCGGGCGGAGCCGGGCATCGGGCTGGCCCGCGTCGCCCACCTGATCCGGCAGGCCCGGGCGGCCAACCCCAACACGCTGCTGGTGGACGCGGGCGACCTGATCCAGGGCACACCGATGGGCGACTACGTCGCGCGCGAGCAGGGGCTGCCGCCGGGCACCACCCACCCCGCCATCGCCGCCATGAACCTGCTGGGCTACGACGCGGCGGCGCTGGGCAACCACGAGTTCAACTTCGGCCTGGACTTCCTGGAGGCGGCCTACCGCGACGCCAAGTTCCCCGTGCTGTCCGCCAACGTGATGGTGGAGGACGGCAACGGCAACCCGGCCGACGACAAGCACCTCTACGCCCCCTCCGCCCTGCTGGAGCGCAGCTTCGTCGACGACAAGGGGAAGAAGCATTCCCTCCAGGTCGGCGTCATCGGCGTGCTGCCGCCGCAGATCATGGTCTGGGACAAGGACAAGCTGGAGGGGCGCGTGACCACCATCGACATGGTGGACGCCGCGACCAAGGCCGCCGAGGACCTGCGCCGGCGCGGCGCCGACCTGGTGCTGGCGGTGGCCCATTCCGGCCTGTCCGGCGCCCCGCGCGAGGGGATGGACGAGAACGGTTCGGCCTACCTGACCCAGGTGCCGGGGATCGACGCCGTCGTCACCGGCCATTCCCACCGGGTGTTCCCGGGGCCGGACTACCAGGGCTTCCCCGGCGCCGACATCGCCAAGGGCACGCTGAACGGCAAGCCGGTCGTCATGTCCGGCTTCTTCGGCAGCCACCTGGGCGTCATCCGGGTCGAGCTGGAGCGCAAGGGCGACGGCTGGGCGGTCGCCGGCGGCGGGGCGGAGACGCGGGCGCTGATGCAGCGCGACGGCGGCAAGTCCGTGCCCGTCACCCAGCCGGACGCGGAGGTGGTGGCGGCGCTGCGCCACGACCATGAGAACACGCTGGCCTATGTCCGGCGCGCCGTGGGGCGCACCAACGGCCGGATCGAGAGCTACATGGCCTTCCTCGGCGACCTCCCGGGCCTGGACCTGGTGGCGCAGGCGCAGCGCCACTTCATGGAGAAGGCCCTGCAGGGCACGCCGCACGCGGGCCTGCCCATCCTGTCCGCCGCCGCCCCCTTCAAGGCCGGCGGGCGGCCGGGCGTGGACTACTTCACCGACATCGCGCCCGGCCAGTTCGCGCTCCGCAACGTGGCCGACCTCTACCTCTACCCCAACACCGTGACCGCGGTCGTTCTGACCGGCGCCCAGGTCAAGGAGTGGCTGGAGATGTCGGCCCGGGTGTTCAACCAGATCGACCCCGCCAAGGCGGAGCCGCAGCAGCTCGTCGACCGCCGGGTGCCCAGCTATAACTTCGACGTGCTGGACGGCGTCACCTACCGCATCGACGTGACGAAGCCCTCCCGCTACGACCGGGAGGGCAAGGTGGCCGCCCCCGACGCGCACCGGATCGTCGACCTGCGCTACCAGGGCAAGCCGGTCGACCCGGCCCAGCGGTTCGTCGTCGTCGCCAACAACTACCGCGCCAACGGCGGCGGCGACTTCCCCGGGCTGGACGGCAGCAACGTCGTCTATTCCGGCACCGAAACGATTCAGCAGTTGATCGCCGACTACATCCGCTCGGTCGGCGTGGTGGAGCCCTCCACCAACCACAGCTGGCGCTTCGCCCCGGTGCAGGGCAACCCGACGGTGCTCTACGACACCTCGCCCAGGGCGATGGAGGTGCTGGACCGCTATCCCGGCGTCACCCATGTCGGGCCGGGGGAGAACGGCTTCTCCGTCTTCAAGGTGGACCTGAACGCCCGGGCGGGGGCCAAGTGAGGGCGCCGCGGGCCTACTTGGCGGGGCCGGAGGTCTTCCTCCGCGACCCCTTCGCCAAGGCCGCGGAGCTGCGCGCGCTCTGCGCCCGGTTCGGGATCGAGGGCGTCTTCCCGCTGGACAACGAGACGCCGCCGCTGCCGGGCGAGGCGCCGGCCGCCCATGCCGCCCGCATCCGCGCCAAGAACCTGGACCTGATAAGGGGCGCCGACCTCGTCCTGGCCAACGTGACGCCGTTCCGCGGCCTCGCCGCCGACGAGGGCACCGTCTACGAGATGGGCTTCGCCGCCGCGCTGGGCCTGCCGGTCTTCCCCTACAGCGAGGCGGCGGGAACGCTGCTGGAGCGTACCGCGCGCACGATGCCGGTCGCGCTGGAAGGGCCGTTCTGGCGCGACGCCGACGGCATGATGGTCGAGGAGTTCGGCCTGGAGGCCAACCTGATGCTGGTGGACCCCGCCACCGGCGGCATCCATGCCGGCCCCGAGGCCGCCGCCCGCGCAGCCGCCGCCTGGTGGGCAGCCCGCGGCTGAACCGCCCTTCGGCTGGCCCAGGAGCCGATCGTTCCGGGTTGGAAAAGAAAAAGGCGCCTGCCGCGTCGCTGCGGCGGGCGCCTTCCCGATTCTGCGCCGTGCCCGGCGATCGCCGGGCCGCGGTCTAGTCAGGCCGCGTTGTCGTCGGGCCGCGTTGTCGCCAGCCTGCGTTGTCCTCAGGCCGCGTTCTGGGACGAGGCGACCCGCCGGAACCGCTCGCCGTCCAGCACGACCTCCAGGGCCAGGCTCAGCCGGTCGCTCGACCGGCCGTCGACCAGGAACTCCACATGCGGCGGGTGGCCCGGGCGCTGGTGGACGGCGTGGACGAGCAGCCGCCGCTTGGGCAGCCGCACCTCTTCCATCCAGTCGCCCGGCTTGGGCGCCTCCGCTGCGCGCCGAGACAGAACCATGACATGCTCCTTCACTGCCGGCCGCCACCGGGGGGAACGGACGGACTGTCCGCAAGCGGGCTACGGCCTACGCCAGGAGCATACGGCAAGTCGGGGGCGGACGGGTATAGCTTCCGCATCATGGCGGCGCAGGGCCGCCCACGATTTCCCGAAGTGGCGCAAATTTGCTACGGGGCGATGCCGCGCCGCGGCCCCTCCCCCGGCACCGGGCCGAGGTAGCGGGCGACCACCACCAGCGTCCCCAGCAGGATGAACACCAGCGTGTGGTTCTCCAGCTGCGACAGGACGAGGCGGGTCACCATGAAGCCGCAGAGCGCGGCGGCGATCGGCCCGGCGAAGGCCGAGCCCTCGCGGTCGGGCGTCGCGTAGATGGACGCCCCCCGCCAGACCGCCCAGCCCAGCATGACGACGAAGGCGCACAGGCCCAGCAGCCCCGTCTCGGTGATGAGCGACAGCACGTAGCTGTCCACCGAGAGTTGGCCGCGGCTGCCGGCATAGCCGACGATGGCGGCCCCCATGCCCAGCCCGTGCCCGGTGAGGGGGTTCTCCACGATGCGCGGCATCGCCAGCTCCCACTGGACGAAGCGGGCGCCGGTGCTGGCGGCCGTCTCGCCGCCGCCCAGCACCATGTTGTAGAAGCGGCGGCTGGTGATCAGCAGCGCCGGCACCGACATGAGGCCGATCGGCAGCAGCGCCAGCAGCATGCTCCCGACCAGGCTGCTGCCCTTGCGGCGGACCAGCCGCAGCGCGTAGAGGACGGCGAAGGCGGCGCAGGAGACGATGACGCCGACGAACCCCACCCGGGCGCCGCACAGCACCGTGCCGGCCAGAACCAGCAGGAAGGCGGCGAAGCCCAGGACGAAATCCGACCGCCGCACCGGGTGGAAGATGAAGAACAGGCAGAACGGCGCCGCCAACGCCAGGTACTCGCCATAGGACAGCGGCACCAGGAAGTTGGCGGAGGCGCGGTACATGCCGTTGCGGATCTGCTGGCGCCAGATGTTCTGCAGCGTCGGGTTCTGGTCCACCAGGCTCTGCGGCACGAGGTCCAGGAAGACCCGGCGCTCCAGGTGGAACTCCAGCCCCGCGACCAGCACCGTGACGATGGTGCAGGCCACCAGCAGCCGGAAGAAGGCCGCCAGGTTCCGGTGCGAGCGCAGGACGAACAGGCAGCAGAAGAACGGGAAGTACCAGTGGATCAGCGCGTTCATCAGGACGGTGAAGGACGCCGCGATGGCCATCGACAGCGGGATGGACAGCGCGAAGGCGCCCAGCACGCAGAGTGCGAGGCGGACCAGCACCGGGTCGGCCGCCGCCACGTCCGCCACCTCGGCGCGGACGGCGGAGGAGGCGCAGTAGCAGATGGCGAAGCCCAGCAGGGCCGCCGACGCGGTGATGCGGATGACCGAGATCCAGGGAAGGCCCGGCAGGTCGAAGGCCAGGTAGGTCGGCAGCACCAGAGAGGTGGCGACCGCGACGTAGAACAGGCGTACCGTCAGCCGCGCCGGCACCCTGGGCAGGTCGGGCAGCCCCCAGAAGACCATCCCGACCAGCAGGATGACGACCGAGGCCGGCACCATGACCATCTGCATCGGCAGGACCGCCACGGAGAAGCCGATGAACAGGCCGAGCAGCCCGGCCATCAGCAGCCAGCCGAGGCCGCGCAGGGCGGCCGGCCCGCCATGGTCGCGCCAGAGGCGGGCGGCGGTCTCCGGGCTGCGGGAAAGCCGCCACCGGTAGAGGGGCCGCCGCTCCAGCGCCGTCGCCAGGGAACCGATCACCGTTTCCGCTCCACCGCACCTGTCCCGGGGTCGCCGCCCCTCCGATCCGGGAGGGGCGGCATCGGGACCCTAGCATGCGGGGACCGGCGCCTCGCGGTCGATGAGGAGGCGCCACCGCGGAAGTAACACGGGCTCGACCCGCCTCAGACGCCCGCGCCGTCCGGCACGCCGATCAGCGTCATGACATCCGCCGGGAGCGCCTGGCCGTAGAGTTCCACGTCCTTGACGGAGCCGTGGAAGTTGCGCGACCAGCCGTCGGAGCCGACCCTCACGTCCCACGATCCGGGGCCGCCCATGTCGATCTGCACCCCGGTCTGCCGTCCCACCACCTTGCCGTCCAGGTACACCACGAACTCGTCGGTGGTGCCGGAGTAGGTGAAGGCGGCCTCGTGCCAGCGGCCGAGGGTGACCACGTCGGCCGCGGTCACCGTCTTGCGCGCGCCGCCGGCGTCGAAGATCTCCACGATCAGGTCGTCGCCGCGCACCGAGACCGAGTAGCGCTGGTGGTTCCAGAGGATGCCCTGCTGGGTCCCGGTGTCCTTCGTCGCCTGGAAGTCGACCGAGACCGTCAGCTCGTCCCGGTCGAACAGCCGGGCGTCGCGGCCGAGCGAGACGCTGCCCGCCCCGGCGAAGGTGGCGGCGTCGCCCTTCGTCCCCTGCCCCAGCCGGGCGTCGCCCGCCGGCGTCAGGGTCAGGCCGGTGGCGGCGTCCTTGCCGGCCGCGTCGAAGTCGAGGCGCAGCTCCGGCGTGGGCGGCGGCGTCGGGGCGGGCGCGGTCGGCACCGGCGTGGGGGCCGGGGCCGGCGTCGGGGCCGGCGCCGTGCTGTCCGGCGGCGGGCTCACCGGCGGCTGGCCGAGCGATGCCAGGAACTGGTCCTCGCCCGCCGGCGTCAGCACGCCGCTGTAGATCCTGACATTGTCGATGTCGCCGTCGAAGTAGCGGTCGTAGGCGTTGCCGATCAGCAGGTCGCGCGTCCCCGTGGAGGCCAGGCCGCCGCCCAACCCCGTCTGGGTGACCAGCGCCTTGCCGTCCAGGTAGACCACCGCCTTCCCGCTCTCGCCGTCGTAGGTCAGCATGACGGAGTGCCAGCCGGTCTTCTCCAGCGCGGCCATGGCCGGCTTGACCCAGACGTTGCGGCCGTCGGCGAGGGTCAGCAGGAAGGTCAGCTTGCCCTTGTCCAGCGCCGCGCCGAAGCCGCTGTGCAGCCATACCATCCGCCCGTCCGCGGCGTCGGCGCGGAAGTCGAAGGACAGCGTCATCTTCTTCAGGCCCGACAGCACGTCGGCGTCGACCGTGACCTCGCGCCCGGCGGCGGCGCCGTCGAACTTCGCCGCGGCGCCGGTGGGGCCGTCGGCATAGGCCGCCGTCTTGTTCCAGCGCACCGCGTGCCCGTAGTCGGACCTGTCGCTGCTGACCCGGTTGTCGAAGGTCAGGTCCAGCAGCAGCGGGCTGCGGACCAGGATGGTCTTGTCGACCACGTAGCTCTTGTCCCCGGCCTGGACCGTCAGCGACACGTCGTAGGTGCCGCCGTGGGCGTAGCGGTGGGTCACCGTGGCGCCGGTCGCCGTGGTCCCGTCGCCGAAGGCCCATTTGTAGGTCACCGGCGTCCCCGCCGGCCAGGGATCGCTGGCGGGGTCGAGGTCGCCGGCGGACAGGACCGGCGACAGCGAGTCCAGCGTGCCGTAGCGCAGGTCGGCGCGGATGTAGGCGGCCGGCTTCGATTGCCCGGACAGCAGCGCCAGGGCGCCGAGGTTGCTGCCGAAGTCGACCGCGCTGCCGGGCAGCGGCATGAAGTCGGCCGCCTCGTTGGCGCCGAACGCGTCGGCGAACAGGTCGCCGTAGTAGTTGGGCTTGGCCGGGTCGGCCCACTGGGCGATCAGGTTCTTGCTCTGGGTCGCGGAGGCGCCGCTCTCCACCGCGATCCGGGAGGTGACGTTGTTGGCGACGGTGACGGAGGAGCTGCCGGCCCGGATGTTGATCCCGGTCTCGTTGGCGGAGCCCGGGACCGTCAGCACCGTGTTGTTGCGCACCACCGCGCCCACCGCCGGCGCCAGCGTGATGCCGTGCGGGCTGGAGGAGTAGATGATGTTGTTCTCGATGGTGAAGTTCCGGTAGACCAGCGCGTTCTCGCTGCTGATGAAGATGCCCTGGGTCGAGCCGCCCTCCTCGATCAGCGTGTTGCCGCTGATGACGACGTTGGCGGACTCCCGGGTCGTCCCCGACGTCCAGAACTGGATGAAGTCCCGGTGGTCCGTGCCGTGGGCGTGGAACCGGGTCATGAAGTTGTTGGTGATCTTCACGTCGCGGACGGAGGTGAAGTCCAGCCCGTCGGAGCGGATGTCGTGCACCTCGTTGCCGTCGACCTGCAGCCCGTCGACGTTCAGGAAGTGCGCGCCGCGGGTCAGGTCGTGCAGGTCGTTGTTGGCGAACAGGACGCCGGCGGATTCGCGGATGCGCACGCCGTAGCCGTCGTTGGTGTGGTTGCCGTCGACGCTGCCGTGGATCTCGGAATTGACGATCTGGACGTTGCGGCCCCGCTCGATGTCGATGGCGACCTCGTAGGCCGGGTCGGCCGAGGTCAGGGGCCGCGCGACCCGGATGGAATCCAGGCGGATGTTCTCCACGTCGCGCAGGAGGATGTCGCGGAACACGGCGCCCTGCGCGCCGTCGGCGGACTTGATCGTGACCGGGGCCGCGTACTTCAGCGCGCCCATGTTGAGGTCGCCGTAGTTGCCCGAATTGAGCAGGATCGTCTCGCCGCCCTTGGCGGATTTCAGCGCCGTGGTGAGCTCTGCCGCCGAGGAGACCGTGATGGTCAGGGCGACCGTGGCCGCGGCGATGTCCGTCAGCAGTCCCATCTCGTCTCCCCCGTTCGTGGCGGCGGAAAGACCTTGGATCGTCTGAGCGTTACCGTCGAGTTGCATGTTCAAGAACCCCGCTGAAAAGTCGGTCCGTTCGCACGCCTCCAGCGGGAGACCTACGACTAAGGAGTAGGCGGGGGTGGCTTCCGGCGGCCATGCGCCCGTTCCGGCACAGAGCGTCCCGATCCAGGCCACCGGCTGTGCGGCGGCCCGGGGCTAAGGCCCTGGTGCAGGCGTCATGGGATTGCGGCGAGAGGATCGGGCCCGGAACGGGCCTGCCGAGACGAATTGGCTAAATCCACACTACCGAATTACCCCTTTATCTCCTTTCTTGAGGGTAAGGCTGAAAGTCTTAATGAAAGATAAACCACCCCATCAACTCGCCATAGTTCAGAAGCGAGCGGGGCGCTACTACCGGTATATGAGGATGGGCCGCAAGTGACTTTGTTGTGACATTAGACTTAAGATGAATGAACTCGCCCGGATTTTACACCGAAGTTCGATCTACTTTGAGCATGAGTTTAGGGCTTACTGCCCCCTGTCCCCGTGCGGATCGGCATTGCTCCGACCCTTTGGGCGGAACCCTTCCCCGACCGAATTATCCGTCCGCGAAATGAAAAAGGCCGCCTGCAGCGGGTGCAGGCGGCCTGGGGTGGGGTCGGCGCCCCGTTACTCGGGACGGGGCGGATGTTGTCGGCGGAAGGGGGCTTCGCCCGCGCTCAGGTCTGGCGGTCCCCGGCGTAGGCGCCCAGCAGGAACTTCATATGCCGGGGATCGACCACCCCGAGCAGGTCGCGCACGAACCGCTCGTGCAGCTCGAAGGCGGACTGGGGGTCGCCGTTCAGGCTGGAGACGCGGACCAGCAGCCCGTCGGGGATGCGCCCCGCCAGCCCCTCGCGCAGCTTCACGTACTGCCGCTCCAGCACGCCGCTCGGCATTTCCTGGCCGACGCGCATCCAGTAGGTCACGGGCTCGTACCGGCTCTCGCGGCGGGCGCCGAGGCGGACGACCGGGATGTCGGGGCCGCCGTCGCGGGCCAGCGTGCCCTTGGCGGCGTCGGAGACCCGGAAGCCCTGCGCGGCGTAGCAGAGTTCCGGCCGGTGCAGTTGCAGCTGGTCGCTCTGGCTGGGGCCGTAGGCGATCAGCAGCATGACCAGGTTGCCCTGGGGGTCGCGGTAGGCACGCGCCAGGGTCTGGCTGTAGAGCTGGTTCGCCAGCGCGTCCGGGTCCTCGGGCTGGACCAGCCGCACGCGCGGCTCGTAGGTCCATTGCCCGAAATTCTCCGGGACGATGGTATCGAGGCTCAGCTGCTCGCGCGTGACCGTGTGGACCTCGCTCGGCGTCATCGCCTCGGCGGCGAGGGCCGCCAGCACCATGGCCGCGGCGGGGAGGAGCGTACGGCGGATCATGGCTTGGAGGCTCCCGACAGGACGCGCCGGCCGACGAGGCGGACGCCCAGGATGAGGCTGTCCACCAGGAAGATCGCCAGCAGCGCCGCGGTGAAGAGGACGCCGCCCGAGATGTCGTGCAGCAGGCCGCGCGCGGCGTAGTCGCCGAGATGGTAGGTCAGCAGCACCAGCAGCATCACGCGCAGCAGGTTCGCCAGGAAGGAGACCGGCAGCACCGCCAGCCACAGCAGCGTGTTGTGGACCGCCGAGGAATGCCGCGCCAGGTGGATGTAGAAGATGCTGACGGCCGACAGGCTGTAGAGCGAGTTCAGGCCTGAGCAGGCGTCCTCCACCAGCAGCTGGTACTGGCCGATCATCAGCACCACGCCGTTCTGCGCGACGGGATATCCCAGCGCGTAGAGGATGTCGGTGACGATGTCGGAGATGACCCCCTTCAGCGGCACCGTCACCGCGTCCATCGCCCAGCCCGGCACCGGCACGGTGAAGAGCATGAAGGCCAGCGGGAAGGCGAAGAGCCGCAGCATGCGGCCGCCGAACAGCATCAGCACCAGCCCGGCGATGATGGGGATCTGCGCGGCCACGGCGATGCTGAGGAAGTCCTGCGACCGCCCCACGACGGCCGCGGCCAGCCCCAGGACGAAGACCGGCCAGCCCAGCGCCGGGTTCGGCGCGTGGGGCAGTTCCCGCGCCTGCGGCAGGCTCCGGATCACCAGCCAGATGCCGGCCGCCAGGATGAAGGGGCCGTGGCCCTCCTGGTCGGTCTCCCAGGGCCCGGCCGCGAGTTTCGCGTAGGCGGGCGCGAAGAGGAGGGCGGCCGCCAGCGCCAGCGGCACGCACCAGAGGAGCGGTGGCAGCGACGCCGCCGCGGCGGCGGGCCTCAGGTTGACGAAGGACACCCGGACTTCCTCCCTGTCCTCAGAAGCGGTTCAGCAAGGAGCCGACCATCACGCAGCCCGTCTCCTGCAGCTTGCGGGAGAGGTGCTGCACGTCGCCGTAGGCGGTGCGGTGCTGCCGGACGACCAGCAGGCAGGCGCGGGCGCGGGCGCCCACGACCAGCGCGTCGGCGGACTCCATGCCGGCGGGCGTGTCGACGATGACCGCCTCGAACTCCCGCTCCAGCGTCGCCATCAGGGCCGTGAACTCGCGGCCCGACAGCAGCTCCTGCGGGTTGGGCGGCTTGGTCCCGGCGGGGATGACGGTCAGGTTGTGCAGCACCTTGTAGACGGCGTCGCCCAGCGACGCCTGCCCGGCCAGCACGTCGGCGACGCCGATGCGCCGGCCCGGCAGGTTGTAGACCTCGGCCAGCCTGGGGTGCCGCAGGTTGGCCTCGACCAGGCAGGTGGAGAAGCCGGCCTGCGCCATCGCCAGCGACAGGTTGGCGGCGACGTAGGTGCAGCCGGTGCGGCGCTCCGCCCCGACCAGCGCGATGGAGCGCAGCCCCAGGCCCATCCATTTGTGGATGAGCGCGCTGCGCAGGTCGCGGATCGCCTCGGCGGCCGGGCCGAACGGGTCGTGCGCGACCACGACCTCGCGCCCCGCCGTCTCCAGGAGCGAGCCCTGGTGGATGATGGGGTAGCGGAACTCCGCCGCCAGCGCGCCCGCGAGGTCGGCCTCGGTGATGTGGCCCAGGGCCAGCGCCGCCTCGGCGAAGCTGCACCGGTGCTCCAGCCGCCAGGTCTCGATCTTGTCCAGCTGCTCCTGGTTCAGCCGGCCGGTGCGCAGCAGGTGCCGGAACTCCGGCGGCAGCGGCGGCCCCTTGGTGATGTCGGCGGCGGGGGGATCGATGGTGAGGTTGGTGCTGTCAGTCATCCCTTGACGAGCCTCAGACCGGTGTCCCGGAAATGCGGTTGAAGGATCAGGTCGTCCGGCACGGCCGGGCCGCCCCGGGCCCTGCGCCGCGCCGGCACCAGGGAGGCGATGGCCTTGGCCCCGGTGGCGAACTCGAGGTCCTCGAGCGTCCGGACCCGGCGGTCGAAGATCTCCCGCAGGATCGCCAGCGCCATGCCGAGGATGCCGCCCAGCACGACCGCGAGCGCCCCGATCAGCGGAACGTTCGGGAAGGCCTTGTTGTCGGGCGCGCGGGCCTCGTCCAGGGGGACGGCGTTCACGAAGGCGATCTTGCCCTGGAGGTTGAGGGAGGAGGCGCGGCTGACGGCCGCTGCCAGCTGGGTCTGCTTGACCTCGACCTCCTTCTGGAGGGTCGCCAGCATGTCGCGCTGCTTCTGGTGCGCCAGCAGGTCGCGCTCCTGGGCGTCGTAGGCCGCCTGAAGTGCCTCGGCGCGGCCCCGCAGGGCCTGGACGCGGCTGGCGATGCTGGCGCGGGCGTTGCGCACCTGGGTGGCGATCTGCCCCTCCAGCGTGGCCTTCTGCGCGTTCAGCGCCACCACGGCCGGATGGTTGGCGCCCATGGTGCCGCGGGCCTGGGCGATGGACGCCTGGACCGTGGCCAGGTCGCTCCGCAGCTTCTGCAGGTTGGCGTCCTCCACCAGCGCGTCGGCGGCCGAGCCCTTGCCGGACTCGAGCTGGCGCTGCAGGCTCTCGGCCGCGATCAGCTCGCCCTTGACCTGGATGACCTGGTCGGACATGGACTGCAGGCGCGCCGTCTCGGTGTCGACCTGCTCCAGGTTGCCGATGATGCCGTTCTCCTGCCGGTAGGCGGCCAGCTTCGCCTGGGCGTCCGCCAGGTCCTTGCGCAGGCCCTGGAGCTGCACCTCGAACCATTCGGCGTTGCGGCGGGCCGGCGCCACCTTCATGTCCAGCGTGGCGTCGAGGTAGGCCTCCATGTAGGTGTTCGCCATCAGGGCCGCCGACCGGGCCGTCGGCGCCCGGAAGGTGATCGCCATGATGTTGCTGCCCTCGGCGAAGCGGGCGTCGACGTCCTCCTTGATGCGGCTGGCGATCCAGGCGGCGATGTCGCCCTGCTTGTCCTTGCCGCGCTCGGCGTAGGCGGCCTGGTAGTCGGGCGCCGCGGTTAGCCGCAGCCGGTTCACGACGTCGAGCGCCACCCGGTCGCTCCGGACCAGCTCGGTCTGGGTGCGCTGGTGCGAGCGCACCAGCGGGGAGCCGACATGCTCGCCGGTGACGGGGTCGGGCTCCGACACGTCGACGATCATGGTCGCCGTCGCCTCGTAGCGCGGCGGCAGCAGGAGGCCGATGGACAGCGCCGTGACCACCGTCACCGCCAGCGCCACCAGCGCGACCCACTTGCGCGCCCAGAGAATTCCCAACAGCTGTGCGATACCCATCTCTATCCTCGCGTGATGTCCCAGGGCGCCCCTCGCCGGGGCCGCCGGACCTCAGAACCAGCGCTCCGGCACGATCACCGTGTCGCCGGGCTGGATCGGATCGCCCAGCTCGGCGTCGATCTCCTGGACCGAGCCGTCCGCCTTCTTCCGCTTGATGCGCAGCCGGCCGTCCGAGCCCATCTCGGCGACGCCGCCGCCCTGCGCCAGCGCCTGCTGCACCGTGATCGGCTCGCGCAGGGGATAGGCGCCGGGGGCGTTCACGTAGCCGTAGAGGTAGTAGAGCGGCGCCTCCGGCACGTAGATCAGGTCGCCGTCCTGGATCGCCCGGTCGAGGCTGAGGTCGCCCTCGCCCAGCAGCCGGGCGAGGTCGATGCGCTGCGGCATCTCCTCGCCGGCGCGGCGGATCATCAGGTGCTTCGCCGCGTCGGGCCGGGCGCCGCCGGCGCGGGCCAGGAGCTGGGTGACCGTCAGGTTGCGGTCCAGCGGGTAGGTGCCGGGCATGCCGACCGCGCCCAGGATGGACGCCTGCTTGCCGAAGCTGACCACGTCCACCGTCACCTGGGCGCCCTGGGCCAGCTGCACCCGCTCCAGAGCACGCGCGATGTGGGCGGCGGCGGCGTCCGGGGTCATGCCGCCGACCGCCAGGCCGCCGGCATAGGGCAGGTGGATCTTGCCCTCCCCGTCGATGCGGGTCTGCGACTGCAGGTCGGGATGGCCGATCACCCGGATGGAGACGACGTCCGAGGGGCCGAGCCGGTAGACCGGCGCCGCCGCGTCGGCCGCGGGACGGGCACCCTGGAGGCCGCCGGCGCTGTCGGCCGCGGCCGGGCTGGTGAGGAAGGCGGCGGCGACCGCCGCGGCAAGGATGGTCCTGAACATCGAAGCAACCCCTCTCGTGCCGAATGACTGGAAGGGACCCGGCAACCGCGGGTCAGTATGTCACGCTGATTCCGACGCCCGCCTGATGAGTGGTGTAGGTAGCGAGCGAAAGCGTGGAGTTCCGATCGATGTATCGGTAGGAGAAGCGCAGGCCGACACCCCGATATATGCTATACGCAATTTCCACTCCGCCCGTTTTGGTCTTATCTTTCCTGGAGAATTCCGCGCCGGATTCAAGGACGCCGCCGCGGAAGTCACGCTCCTCGTAGGCGGCGGTGGCGCCGAAGGCGAGTTTGGGGCTGAAGGCCCAGTCGGCCCGAAGCTGGACCCGCTCGGCGATGACGAAGGAGGAGACGACCGTGTCGGCGCTCTCCACCGCGCGGCCGCCGGACAGGTCCAGCGACAGCTTCGGCCCGACCTGCCAGCCGAGCCGCGCGTCCAGCGTCTCGGTGGTCAGGTCCTCCGCCCCGGCGCCGTCCACCCGGGACAGGCCGACGCGGCCGGTGAAGGTCAGCTTCGGCGTGATCCGCCGGTCCAGGACCAGGCGGACGTCCTTCTGCTCGTTGCCGCCGTCCACCGGCGGGTCGAACGGCACGCCGGTGAGGCCGTCGCGCGCGGGGTAGCGCCGCCGCGTCGCCCCGGCCTGGACGCCGATCTTCATCAGCGGCAGGTCCTCGTAGGCGAGCGTCGCCGACACCGAGGTGTCGCGCCGGTCGGCCAGGCTCAGCTGGGCCGCGGAGTTCTCCACCTTCTGGGCGGACGCCTCCAGCGTGGCGCGCCAGGTCCCGCCCAGCAGGCAGCCGCCGCTGCCGCGGACGCCGCGCTGCTCCTGCCGGTTGGCGATGATGCCGACGACGTCGCCCGGGTCGCTGCGCCGGCGGCGCAGGGTCGCGCCCACATCCCCCTCGCACAGGCGGCGCAGGCGCCAGCGCAGCCCGGCCTGGCCGGAATAGAAGTCGTCGTCGAGCCCCTCGTTGCGGGTCAGCCGCTCGATGCCGACGTCGGCGCCGGCATAGAGCTGCTGGAGCCCGATGTGGGCCGTCGCCATGAAGCCGGCGGCGAGGCTGTGGACGACCTCGCTGCGCGAGCGGCCGGGCGGCGTGGGGGCCCGCGGCGGCAGGCGCAGGAAGTTGTCCTCGTAGCGGCTGTCCGCGCGGAGGCTGAGCTGCGTGTCGAAGACCTGCGCCGACGCCGGGGAGGCGGCGGCCAGGAGCGATGCGGACAGGAGGGCGCGGCGTCGCGTCATGCCGGCCCTCAGTACGCGTTGCGCTGGCCGAACACCGTCAGGGCGGTGCGCAGCATGATGTAGAGGTCGAACCCGACCGACCAGTTCTCGATGTAGTGCAGGTCGTGCTCCACCCGGCGGATCAGCTTCTCCTCCGTGTCGGTCTCGCCGCGCCAGCCGTTGACCTGGGCCCAGCCGGTGATGCCCGGCTTCACCCGGTGGCGGGCGGCGTAGCTGTCGACGATCTGGTCGAAGTAGCGGCCGGCGGCGCGGGTGGAGGGGGCGTGCGGCCGCGGGCCGACGATCGACATCTCCCCGCTCAGCACGTTGAAGAGCTGCGGCAGCTCGTCCAGGCTGGTACGGCGCAGGATGCGGCCGACCCGGGTGATGCGGGGATCCTCGCGGCTGGCCTGGCGGATGTTGTCCGCCTCGCACATGTCGGTGCGCATGGAGCGGAACTTCCACACCCGGATGACCCGGTCGTTGAAGCCCACCCGGTCCTGCCGGAAGAAGACGGGGCCGGGGCTGTCCAGCTTGACCGCCGCGGCGATGGCCAGCAGCGCCGGGCTCAGCAGCACCAGGGCCAGCGCCGCGATCACCTTGTCCTCGATCTCCTTCACCACGTAGCTGAAGCCGGAGATCGGCCGCTCGAACAGGTTCAGGACCGGCAGCCCGTCCAGAAGCGTGAAGGACCGGTGCGGGTAGTTGTAGCCGGCGAGGTCGGGCGCCAGCCGGATGCGGACCGGGGTCATCGCGACGCGCGCGACCAGGTCGTGGATGCGCCGCTCGTCCTGCCAGGGCAGCGCCAGGATGACCTGGTCGACCTCCTCGCGCCGGATCATCCGCATCAGCGGCTCCAGCCCGCGGCTGACCGGGATGCCGTCGATGGCGCGCGTGCCGCCCTCGGCCCGCTCGTCGACGAAGCCGACCACCCGCATGGTCAGGGCGCGGCTCTGCGCGATGAAGCGGGCCAGGCGCTCCGCCTGCTCGTCCGCGCCGACGATGACGACGCGCGCGTCGAAGGCGCCGCGCGCCTTCATCCGCCGCACCTGGGTGCGGACCAGGGTGCGCGTGACCACCAGGCTGAGGAAAGTGCCGAAGAACCACACCGACGCCCACAGGCGGGAATAGTCCTCGGTGATCTTCAGCGCGAAGCCGAACACGACCAGGACGGCGCCGCTCATGGTCCAGCCGGTCAGCATCCGCCGGTACCCTTCGGCCGGCCTGAACCAGGTGCCGATGTCGTAGACGCCCAGCCACTCGAACACGATGGCCGCGACGATGGCGCCCAGGACGGTCGTGTTCAGGTACTGTGCGTGGAGCGTGGGCGGGATGCGGTCCCCGAGGAGGATGTAGGCCGCGATGCCCGTAACGATGATGGCGAGCACGTCCGCCCCGCGCGCCGCGTAGTCGATCGCCGAGATCGGGATCGGCTTGTGCGCGAGGGGGGTGGACCGTTCCGCCTGGACTTCGCTCAGTTCCGCCATGAATGCCCTCTGTCGCCGGGAGGCCGGCAGCCGGATGCCTCTATCGATAGCGGCAGCGGCGCCCTCCCATAAGCCGCTCTTCTGCCTACTGGCGGTAAGGGGGTCCGGGAGGCGGGGCGGTGGACCCCGCACGGCGGCGGCGGGCGAAAACGAAGTAGGCGGAAGCCGTGAGGCTACCGCCTAAGATCGGACAAAAGGAAAGGGCGGCGGTCTCGTGACCGCCGCCCTGCCCCCAGCGTCGTGTCGGCGTCTCAGGCCACCGACATGGAGACGCTGTTGCGGCGGCGCAGCTGCAGGCCGACAAGGGAGAAGCCCACCAGCATCATCATCCAGGTGTCCAGCTCGGGCACGGCCGGGGTGAACTTGGCGAGGATCAGCAGGTCGTCGTGGTTGTCGTCCTGGTTGTTGATCTGGTCGTCGAACGCGAACACCACCTTGGTCAGGCCGGTCTTGTTCGGGCCGTCATAGATCAGGCCGAAGGCCTGCGAGCCGACCGAAGCGGTGGTGCCGTTCGGGTTGGAGCTGATGAACGTCAGCGACAGCGGGTTCTGGCCCGACACGTTGTACTGGCCGAGATAGGTGCCCGGCAGGCCCTGCCAGGCGACGTCGTTCGCCCCGCCGGAGCCGGCCTCCTGGTACAGGGTGGTGCCGTTGACCTTGAAGCCGTCGCGGTAGTCGCTCTCGGAGCCCAGCAGGTAGAACTTCACCGTGCCGGTGGTGAAGGACAGGTTGCCGCCCATGTTCAGCGTGTCGAAGCCGGCGGTGTTCAGCTGGGTCTTGAAATCGTTGTTGCCGGGAATGGCCGTGTCGGTGCCGCCGATGATCGAGATCCCCGCATTGGCGGAGCCGGCGAGCGTGATGCCGACGGTGGCGACAGCAGCGAACGCAAATGCCTTCAGAGTCTTGAGCATGTCTACGTCCCTTTTGTTCCGTGAATTCTATGGAATTTATTAAGCGCCTGAGCACTTCGCCCCATGTGGAGATCCGCCGTGCTGCGCTCTTTTTCTAGCAACTGCCGCGCGCCGATACATCTGTGCAATCAGATGAAGTCCGCGTTCTTTCGCAACCAGGTTTTTTGCTCTTGTCGAAACCGGGCTGTAATGGCGTTAGACGCTGTCGATAAAACTTGTCACACCTTGTCGCCGCGCCTTCGCCGATCTCCACTTCCGTTTCCGCGATTTCGGGGGAGATGCCAGCCCTCTTCCACTTTCATCGCCGGGCGGCCGGATAGGCCCTGCCATCCGCTACCCCTTTCTTGCGGGGACCTGCCGGCGCCAGGGCTCCGTTCGATCGGCCGTAACCGGCGGAATCCGCCGATTCCCGGCCCGGAAATCGAAAGAGGTGGGTTCCGTGACAAAGGCGGGGCCGGAGGCAGCCCTCTTCCGCCGGCGCGAAAGGGGTGGGCGAAGGGAGCGGCGGAGGGGGGCCGGGGCGCGGCCGGACTCGCTTTCCGGGTGAGGCCGGCGCGCTTCCGGCCGTGCGGTCCCGCAAAATGATTGCGGCGCGGCAGGGGGGATCTCCCCTGCCGCGCCGCGGGCCGTGGCGCGTCTATGGTCGGCCGGTCAGGCGGCCAGCTGCAGCTCCCGCCGGCGCAGGCGGTGGGCGACCAGGCCGAAGCCCATCAGCATCATCGCCCAGGTCGCGGGCTCCGGGACCGCCGGCGTGATGGTGCCGATGCCGACCGCCGAGAAGTCCTCCGTGCGGCCGCCGACCGGGTCGATCGCCTGGAAGCGGACGGCGAAGCTGCTGAGGGTCACCGAGGTGGCGGGGCCGCTCAGCGTGAAGGTCAGGTTGAAGGTGGTGTCCTTGCCGATCTCCAGGCCGAGGTTGCCGTTGCCGGCGCCGGCGCAGCTGCCGCCCTTGTCCTTGGCGATGGCGCAGAAATCCAGCTTGCCCACCTGGGGCATGTTCTTCCCGTTGTCGAAGGCCGGGAACACCGTGGACGTCGTCGTGACCTTGGTGAAGGTGGAGGACATGTCGAAGCCGTAGCCGGTCAGGTTCACGTTCGTGAAGAGCGCCGGGTTGGTCGTGTTCTCCAGGTTCACCGTGAAGGTGATCGTGTTGCCGGCGAAGCTGACCAGCTTGAAGTCGGCCTCGGCGGTCACCTGGCTCTTGTTGGCGAAATTGTCGTCGCTGACGGCGACGTAGTTCACCGTGAAGGTCGTGCCGACGTCGGCCGGGTCGAGCGTGATCTGGGTGATGGCGGCCGATGCCGCCTGCGACAGCAGCAGCCCGCCCGCCGTCGTCATGCCGAAGACGAGTTGCCTCAGGGTACCGCGCATTCTGGTCAACCTTTCTGTTGGACGGCCTGCGCCGTGTTCCGGTCATTGCGCCTGGAATGCTCGGCTAGTGTCGGTAAGCCGGCAAACCCGCTTGAGTCTGAGACACGCTTGGGCCGGCACGCTCTTCTTTGCGCTGGGGCCGGTCTTTTCCTTCACCGCGATAAAGGGGTGTCCCGCCGTTACTCGCGGTACGGGGATTAGCCCGGGTCTCAGGCGGCTGCCGCGACGTGGCTGCCCCGGCGCAGGCGGAGCGCCACGAGGGAGAAGCCGGCGAGCATCATGGCCCAGGTCCCGGGCTCCGGGACGGCCGGGACGATGCTGCCGGCCGCCACCGCGTGGAAGCTCTCCTCCTTGCGGGTGCCGCCCAGGTCGATTCCCCGGAACTGCGCCCCGAAGTTGGACAGGGTCAGCGTGTCGGTCGGGTTCTTGAAGCCGAAGGCGACGGTGAAGGCGTCGCTTTCCCCGATCTTCAGCCCGCCGTTCCCGTCCGCGCAGGTGAGCGCGAATCCGGAGACCGCGCAGAAATCGACCAGCCCGACCGGCAGGGGGAGCAGCGGCAGCACCGCCGGCAGATTGCCGAACACGGCCGAGTCGGTGGCGGCCGACTTGAGCTTGGAGGAGAGGTCGAAGCCGTAGCCGGTGACGCGCGCCTTGGAGTTGTACGGTATGGTGACGAGCTCGGTCCCGCGCCAGAATTTGGAACAGTTAGGAAAATATGCAATGAAAAATAATGATAGAACGCTAGCGAAATTGCAGTTCGCTCTTCGACGCATAGATGGCATAGGGCATGCTTATGTTCCAGATAGCAATGGGCCGTTCGCAGCAATCATCGTGCTACACGGATCTGAGGGTGGGTGGTCTGGCTGGAGTGACCTGATGTGCTTAATATTTGCTATGCATGGATTCCTGGCAGTGCCTTATCGTTATTCTAGGGGTGGAAATGCATGGAATGCTGGAGACATAATTGATGTAGATGTATATGAAACGTGCGAAGTAATAAACAGTGTGCGTAGGTGCGAGTTGTGCACCGGATGGGTTGGACTCTATGGCGCTTCTCGAGGTGGTGAGCACGCGCTATTAGCAGGTTGGCTGTCTGCGAGAGATAGTGTGTCCGGAATTCCCGACGCCATCGCTGTGCATAGCCCAGCTGACGTGGTCTGCGGCGCTTTCCGAGGTGCTTGCTGGCGAGACAATGGCGATCCGGGGTGGCGGTCCTGGGATCCATCTGAACGCGCATGGGCTTGGATGGGGTCCTCTGATGCCTTGCTACCAACTACACCTATCGAGATCGAAATCTATACGGGGCCATTATTTATCAGCCATGGCGAAAATGATGAAGTATGGAGTGTTGAAATGAGCCATCGTTTGGCCGCAAGAGTGATAAAAGCTGGCGGAGCAGTTGAACTAAAAATTTACTCAAAACAAAAGCATAAGCTGGATGAAGAGGCGTTTCAGGAGCATTGTTTGGATGTAGTTCTTTTTTTTGGTAAACATTCCATCAGGTGACTTCTGCGTCGTGAGTATAGTTGGTAGTGGGAAGGGCATGTTCTATAGACGCCTGCGTCCGCGGTGTTGCGGAAATCGAAGGACAGGACGAACTGCGTGGCGGTCGCGGCCAGCAGCGTCACCTCGGCACTCGCGGTGAGCGCGCCGTAGTCCAGCTTCGGGTTGGGCAGCAGGCCGGCGGCGCCGGCGAAGTCGACCCGGAACGAGCGGCCGATGTCGGTCGTGCGGTCCAGCGTGATCTGGGTGACGCCGGCGGAGGCCGTGGCGGAGGCCATCAGGCCCGCCGCCGCGGCCATCGCGCAGGCGAAGCGTCTTACCCGTCCGAACATGGGGCTACCTCCCGTTGGCGGCCGCGGCCCCGTGGCCCCGGCCATTGGTCGGGGCATGCTCGGGGCCTCGGCCGAACCGCCTCAACCGTGCGGGAGGCGGGTCCCCCGACGAAGGGACGGGCGCTGCCGGGCGGGGAGTACCGCGCCGAAAACCCCCTTCCAATCCGGGTGGGAAGCGGCCCCGGCGGCGGCGCGGGCGGGTAGCCTCCGCCGCCCCGCCCCGCCGATATTTCGGGTGGCATTGGCAGGAACGGACGGCACGAACGAAAACCCCCGCCGGATGTCCGGCGGGGGCTGTCGCGACTCGGGGCTTGTCCGTCGGGCGGGGCGTCAGGCGGGGACGGCCTCGCGCACCGGCCGCGGCGGGGCGTGGCCGAGGGAGGCGTAGGCGGCCAGGAGCTGCGGCACCTCGTTGGCCCATTGCAGCTCGCGCCGGACCCGCTCCAGCCCGTAGGCCCCCTTCTCCGCCCGCATCTCCTCGTCGTCGAGCAGGGAGGCGATACAGCGGGCGAAGTCCAGCAGGTCGCCGTTGCGGGCGTAGACGGCGGCGTGCAGGGCGGAGCGGCGGCCCTCCACCAGGTCGAACTGCACCAGCGGCTTGCCCAGCGCCATGTACTCCATGACCTTGTTCATGGTGCACTTGGAGGTATAGGGATTGTCCGGGTCCGGGCAGACCCCGACGTCGATGGAGCTGAGCGCCCGGGCCAGTTCCTCGCCGCGCAGGTAGCCGGTGAAGGTGACGAAGCCCTCCAGCCCCAGCCGGCGGGTCAGCGCCTCCAGCTCCGGCCGCTCCGGCCCGTCGCCGACCAGCAGGAAGTGCGCGTCGGTGCGGCCCAGGTCCTTCACAAAGTGGCCGATGGCGTGGATCAGCTCGTCCACCCCGTCCTGGCTGCCCATGATGCCGACATAGCCGACGATGTGGCGCGCCTTGGCGCGGATGGCCGGGTCGGGCGCCACCGGCTTGAACCGGGTGAGGTCGGGACCGCTGCGTACGATGAAGACTTGGTCGGGGCGCTTGCGCCCGCGCTCGATGGCGATCTGGCGGTAGGACTGGTTGGTGCTGACGACGGCATGGGCCAGCGCGAAGGTCGCCCGCTCCATCCACAGCATGGCGGTGTGCCCGGCGCCGCGGCGCTTGAACTTCTGGAACCACAGCTCCGGCATCAGGTCGTGGTGGTCGAAGATGAACTTCACCCCGAACGGCCGGAACTGCGCCGCGACCAGGAAGATCAGGTCGGGCGGGTTGGCGGCGTGGATGACGTCGAAGCCGCGGCCGAGGAAGATGCGCCAGGCGAGCCAGGTCTGGAAGAACAGCGCCGCCCCGTATTCCAGCAGGAAGCCCAGCAGGCCCTTGGCCTCCAGCGGCAGGGGATGGCGGTAGATCTCGATCCCCTCCACCTGCTCGCGGCTGGCGGTCTGGCCCTTGCCCTTGGGGCAGATGACGCTGACCTCGAAGCCGGCCTCGCGCAGGGTGCGGGCCTCCTGCCAGACGCGCCGGTCGAAGGGCACGGGCAGGTTCTCCACCACCATCAGCACGCGGGTGGGCTTGCCGGCGCGTCCGGGCGCGGGCGCACCCGTCCTGTCGCGGGCGCCGCCCGCGATGTCCTGTACGGCCATGTCTCGGGACTCCCCTCAGGCGGGCTTCATGACGATGAAACGGACGCTGTAGACGCCGATGGCGGCGATCATCAGCCAGGCGGCGATGTCGAAGCCGGCATTGCCGACCTGGTTCGCCACGGCGCAGCCGATGCCGGCGACGCCGTAGCGCATGACCTCGGACGCGCCGCCCTCGCGGCGCTGCAGGAACAGCAGGACCAGCGCGAAGAAGATCCCGACGGTGATCCAGTCGAAGATGGTGCTCATCGGATGGAAACTCCCTGGTCGGGGACGACGGCGGCCGCTTCAGCGGCTCGGCACGGGCGTCCCGGGTTCGGCCCGGTTCCACAGCGGGCGCCCCTCGCCGTCGGCGGCGAAGGCGACCCGGGCCATGTACCAGGCGCGGTAGACGCGGATGGTCAGCAGCGCCTTGGCCGCGCGCAGCCGCGCGCCGGCCCCGTCCAGCCGGTCGGAGCGGACGATCCTGACCGCGTGCGCCGGCGGCGAGGCCAGCACGGCCAGCGCCCGGGCGAGCCAGGTCAGGCGCGAGCGGCCCGCCTCCCGGTGCCGGTTGAAGTCGTGGACGGTGTGGCGGCGCCACTTGGCGAAGATCTCGGCGTAGGAGCGGCGGGCCGGGTGGTAGACCACCATGTCGGGGCAGTAGGCGGTGCGCAGGCCCAGCGCCGCGGCGCGCTGGCCCCAGTCGCGGTCCTCCGCCACCTCGATGCCGCCGAACGGCCCGACCCGGTCGAAGGTCTCCCGCCCCATGGCGAGGTTGCCGGTGCCGGAGAAACCCTGCTTCTCGATGTATTCCTGCTGGCGGTAGGCGAAGACGGACTCGTACGCCTCCAGGTCGGTCAGCCGCTCCGGGTCGCCCACGGCGATGCGCACGTCGCCGCCGACCACGTCGCAGTCGCCCCTGCGCAGCCGCTCCACCGCGGCCGACAGCCAGCGCGGATGCGCCGTGCAGTCGGCGTCGACGAAGGCCAGCACGGTGCCGGCGGCCACCGCCACGCCGGCGTTGCGGGCGCAGCCGGGGCCCGGCTTCGGCTCGGTCACGATGCGGATTCCGGTCAGGCGGCGCAGGCTGCGCGCCGTCACCTCCACCGACCCGTTGTCGGCGACGATGATCTCGAACCGGTCGCGGGGATAGTCCTGCGCCTCCAGCGAGCGCAGGCACCGCGCCAGGAAGGCGGGCTGGTTGAGATGGGGAACGACGACGCTGACGAACGGGAACCTGCCTTCGGATGCCGCCACGACTCCCCTCCTTTCCGACGCGTCCTGCTTGCCGGCCGCCCGGCTCCCTCGAATCGGGGATCGGCCGCGCGGCCCCGCGGACATGGACTGGAGACTAAGGAGGCGGCGCCGCGACCGTCCATGTGGCGTCGGAGAGTCGCCCAAGTGTTCCGGCCTTAATCCATTGCTCGGGGCGCCGGCCTATACTTTGTGTTCCCGGTATTACTCCGGCGGCGCGTCCGGGCGCGGCCGGGCGGGAAAGCGATACCACCTGCCGGCCCAAACCCTTGGCACCCGGCCGGATTGGCCCCTCCCGAGGGGGTCCGCGAGGGGGCCCCGGGACGCCTCCGCCCCGTCCGGGGCACCGCCGGCCGATACTTTGACGCTATCCAGTAATCGCCGGCTGCCGGGGTCCGGAGTAAGTCCTCCGCTTCCTCGCGTTCACGATCCCTTTTTTGCACTCTCCCGTCAGAGCCGCCGCGGGCAGGTCCCGCCGCGCGGCGCGCCCGCCGGCCTCCGGGCCCGGCCTGTCACGATTGACGGAGGTACAAAGTGTTCCCCTCGACCAGACGCAAGCGGATCGGGGCGGCGGCGTCGGCCTTCGCCCTCTGCGCGACCCTGATGCTCACCGGCTGCGGCGGCGACGAGCCGGCCCAGCAGGCGGCCAAGCCGGAGGAGCAGAAGCTGGCCGGCCAGGTGGTCGCGCGCATCAACGGCGAGGAGGTCTCCATCCACGAGCTGAGCGCCGAGCGCCGCCGCGTCTCCTTCCCCTCCGGCACCGCCGAGGAGGAGGCCACGCGCCAGCTGCTGGGTGCGGTGGTGGAGCGCAAGCTGTTCACCCAGAAGGCGGTCGAGGCCGGGCTGGACCGGCAGCCGGGCGTCCTGCTGGACCTCCGCCGCGCCCGCGAGCAGGTGCTGGCCCAGGCCTACCTGCAGCAGCAGATGGCCGCCCGCGCGCCGGTCAGCCGCCAGGAGGTCGAGGCCTTCGTGGCCGGGAACCCGCACATGTTCGCGCAGATGGAGAAGCTCAGCTTCGACAAGATCGTCGTGCCCGGCACCGCTGTCACCGACGAGCTGATGGGCAAGCTGAACGACGCCGACACGCTGGCCGACGTGGAGAAGGTGCTGGCGTCTGCCGGCGTCGCCTACAACCGCGGCAAGGGCGAGAGCGCCACGGCCGAGCTGCCGGCCGACATCGTCACCCAGATCAAGGCGGTGAAGCCGGGCAAGGTGTTCATGCTGAACACCGGCGGCGTCGCCACCTTCGCCACCCTGACCGCGGCCACGCCGGAGCCGCTGCTGGGCAGCGACGCCTTCAACGCGGCGCGGCGCGTGTTGGAGGCCAAGCGCGGCCAGGAGGACGCGGAGGCGATCCGCGCGTCGGTCCGCGACGCCGGCAAGGTCGAGTATGTCGGGGAGTACGCCGGCATCATGGCGGCCCCGCCCGCCGCGACGCCGGACGCGACGCCCGCCCCGGCCGACGCGCCGGCGGCGCCGGAGGGCAAGGTGCAGAAGGCGGAGGCCGGCATCGCCGGTCCCCAGGGCGCGGCGGAGTGAGGGCATCGGCCCGGCCCGGGCGCCACGGCGCGCCCGGGCCCCTTCCCGCCAACCACCGGAACCGCATCATGCCCCTCGCCAAGGCCTGGCGGTCCGCCAGGCGCCTCGCCGCCGACGCCACCTCCCGGGAGATCGTCTCGGGAAGCGCGGTCGCGTTCGCCTGCAAGATCGCCGCGGCGGCCCTCTCCTTCGGCTTCGCCCTCGCCGTCGCCCGCCTTTACGGCGTGGAGGGCGTGGGCCTCTACGGCCTCGCGCTGACCCTGTCCTCGCTGGTCGGGATGGTGGCGACGCTGGGCCTCGACCTCAACGCGGTCAAGCTGGTGGCGGCCGGCCGCGCCCGCGACGACTGGGCCTCGGTGCGCGGCGTGGCGGCGACCAGCGTCCTGCTGGTGGCGGCCGCGTCCGGCGCGTGCGCCGTCCTGCTGTCGCTGGCGGCGCCGCTGCTGTCCGGGCACGTCTTCGCCGAGCCCGGGCTGGCGCCGGTCCTGTCCTGCATGGGGCTGGCCGCGGCGGTGACGGCGCTGGCGCGCCTCTCCGGCGGGTTGCTGCGCGGCCTGCACGAGGTGATCCGGTCCCAGATGGTCCTCAGCGCGATCGGGCCCGCCGTGGCGCTGGCCGTCCTGCTGGCGCTGTCCGGCGGCTTCACGGGCGCCCCGGCGGCCGGTTCGGTGGAGCGCGCGGCGCAGGCCTATGCCGTGGGCTGGGCGGTCGCCGCCGCGGCCGGCCTGGTCTGGTGGCGGCTGGCGCTGCGGGGCCGCTGGGGCTGGCGCGACTTCGCCCCGCCCCGCCCGCTGCTGGCCAGCGGCATATTCATGTCGGGCTCGGCGGTGGGCGCGTTCCTCACGGAATCGGTGCCGCTGATCCTCATCGGCTGGTTCGCCAGCGCCGGGGAGGTCGGGCTGTTCCGCGCCGCCTGGCAGGTCGTCGCCCTGTTCACCTTCCTGTCGGTGGCGCTGGAGACGATGGTGTCGCCGCGCGTCTCCTCCCTCTTCGCGCAGGGTCAGGTCGGCGGCATCGCGTCGGTGGCGCGGCTGGCGTCTCTGCTGACGGTGGCGGCGGCGGCGCCGCTGATCCTCGCCTGCCTGGCCGCACCCGCCTGGGTGCTGGGCCTGTTCGGGCCGGAGTTCACGTCCGCGGCGACGGTGCTGCAGGTGCTGGTCGCGGGCCGGCTGGTGAACCTGGCGCTGGGCGTCACCGGCACCATCCTGGTCATGACCGGGCACGAGCGCGCCTCGATGGCGCAGTCGGCCATGGGCGTCGCCCTGGTGACGACGCTGTCACTGGCGCTGATCCCGCAATACGGCGCGCTGGGCGGCGCCGTGGCGGCGTCGGCCGCGATGGCGGCCCGGGCGTTCGCCGCCTCCTATCTCGTCTACCGCTTCCACGGCTTCCTGGTGCCGTTCGGCGGCCGCATCAAGCAGGGGTGAAGGGCATGGGTAGCAAGCACGTGCGCGTCGGCCTCCTCTGGCACAGCGTCAATTCCGCCAACCTGGGCGTCGGCGCGCTGACCGTCTCCAACCTCGCCATCATCCGCAGGGCCGCGGCCGAGGCGGGGGTGGAGGTCTCGTTCGACCTGTTCGGCTGGGTGGACGCGGGCCGGCCGCACTACGCCGCCGCCGCCGACGTCACCATCCACCCGATGGGCGGGCGGATGCTGCTGGACCTGCGCGGCGGCTTCCAGGCGGCGGTGCGGCGGTGCGACGTGGTGTTCGACATCGGCGCCGGCGACAGCTTCGCCGACATCTACGGCTGGAAGCGCTTCGCCTACCTGATGCTGTCCAAGCTGATCGTGCTGAACGCCGGCGTGCCGCTGGTCCTGAGCCCGCAGACCATCGGCCCGTTCAAGGGCCGCGCGGCGGCGCTGAGCGCGCGCGAGGTGCTGCTGCGCTGCGAGCGGGTGGTGGCGCGCGACCACCAGTCCTACGCGGTGCTGGAGGAGTTCCGCCTGGGCGAGCGGGCGGAGCAGGCCGTCGACGTCGCCTTCCGCCTGCCCTTCGCGCGGCCGGAGCGGCCGGCGGGGGACGGCATCCATGTCGGCATCAACGTGTCGGCGCTGCTGTTCAACGGCGGCTACACCGGCGACAACATGTTCGGGCTGACGGTCGACTACCGCGCCCTGACCGAGCGGCTGATCCGCCACTTCTCCGCCATCCCCGGCTGCACCGTGCACCTGGTGCCGCACGTGATGGCGACCGGCATGCCGGTCGAGGACGACTACCTGACCGCGTCGGAGCTGCTGCGGAAATTCCCCGCGGCGGTGCTGGCGCCCGCCTTCGCCACCCCGTCGGAGGCGAAGTCCTACATCGCCGGGCTGGACTTCTTCACGGGCGCCCGCATGCACGCCTGCATCGCCGCCTTCTCCGCCGGGGTGCCTGTCGTGCCGCAGGCCTACAGCCGCAAGTTCACCGGCCTGTTCGGCTCGCTCGCCTACGGCCACGTGGCCGACCTTGCCGCACTCGACACCGACGGCGCCTTCGCCGCCGTGACCGGCGCCTTCGAGCGGCGGGACGAACTGGCCGCGCAGGTCCGCCGCGGTAACCTGATCGCGGCGGAGAAGCTGTCCGTCTACGAGGACCTGGTCCGCACCATCCTGGCCGGCGGGGAGCACGCGCATGTCCGCGACGCCGCTTGAACTCGATCGCATCCAGCGCGCCGACCTCTGCACCGGCTGCGGCCTGTGCAGCGCCGTCGCCGGCCCCGCCATCGAGATGCGGATGAGCCCCAAGGGCTATCTGCGCCCGGTGCGGGTGGGCCCGGTGCCGGAGCGGGTCGACCGCGTCATCCGCGACGCCTGCCCCGGCGCCAACCTGGACCTGCGCGCGCCCGAGGCGCCGCCGCACCCGGACTGGGGCCCGCTGAAGGCGGTGCGGACCGGGCACGCGACCGACCCGGCGGTGCGCCACCGCGCGTCGTCGGGCGGGGTGCTGTCGGCGCTGCTGATCCACCTGCTGGAGAGTGCCCAAGTCGACTTCGTCGTGCAAACCGCGGTGTCGCCGACCTCGCCGCTCCTGAACGCGGTCAGGGAGAGCACGGGCCGGGACGACGTGTTCGCCGCCGCCGGCTCCCGCTACGCCCCCTCCGCCCCGCTGGAGCGGCTGGACGAGCACCTGGCGCGGCCCGGCCGCTTCGCTTTCGTCGGCAAGCCCTGCGACGTGGCGGCGCTGCGCGCCTATGCCCGGCACGACCCGCGCGTGGTGGAGAAGGTCGCCTTCATGATCTCCTTCATGTGCGGCGGCATCCCCAGCCAGCACGGCACCGGCGACATCCTGGAGGCGCTGGGCATGCGGGAGGAGGAGGTCGCCGCTTTCCGCTTCCGCGGGGAGGGATGGCCCGGCCGCACCACCGCCGTCGCCGCCGACGGGCGCACCGCCTCCATGACCTACGACGAGGCCTGGGGCGGCATTCTGTCCAAGCGGGTGCAGTTCCGCTGCAAGATCTGTCCGGACGGCACCGGCGCCTTCGCCGACGTGGTCTGCGCCGACGCCTGGCACGGCGACGAGCGGGGCTATCCCTGCTTCGAGGAGCAGGACGGCCGCAGCCTGATCCTGACCCGCACCCGCATGGGCGAGGACCTGGTGCGCGCCGCCGAGGCCGCCGGGGCGATCCGGACGGAGCCGCTGGCGGCCGCCGAGATCCTGTCCATGCAGCCCTTCCAGGCCAAGCGCAAGCGCATGACCCTGTCGCGCTTGGCGGCGATGGCGGTGCTGGGCCGCCGCCTGCCCCGCTTCCGCGGGCTGGATCTGGGCCGGGCGGCGCTCATGGGCGGGGCGAAGGCCAACCTCGTCAGCTTCCTCGGCCTGGCCCGGCGCCTCCTGCGCGGCCGGGCGTGACCCACACAGCGGAGCCCCGTCCCATGGACCTCTCGATTGTCATCATCAACTGGAACACCCGGGACATGCTGCGCGACTGCCTGGAGAGCGTCGCGCGCGGCCTGGAGGGGGTGGCGGCGGAGACGTTCGTCGTCGACAACGCCTCGACCGACGGCTCCGCCGACATGGTGGAGATGGAGTTCCCCGGCGTCCGCCTCATCCGCAACGCCCGCAACATGGGCTTCGCCGCCGCCAACAACCAGGCGATCCGGCGCGCGGCGGGCGACTTCGTGCTGCTGCTGAACTCCGACACGCTGGTGCACGGCGACGTGCTGGCGCGCTCGGTCCGCTACATGCGGGACAACCCGGGCGTCGGCGTCATGGGCTGCCGGGTGCTGAACCGCGATGGCACCACCCAGGTCAGCTGCACCGAGTTCCCCAGCGTCGCCAACCTGGTGCTGCAGACGACGGGGCTCGCCAAGCTGCCCTGGCCGCGCGTCCTCGGCAAATACCGGATGGCGCATTTCGACCGCCTGAGCGAGCGCGACGTCGAGGTCGTGTCCGGCTGCTACATGATGGTGCGCAGCGCGGCGCTGGAGCGGGTCGGGCTGCTGGACGAGAGCTTCTTCTTCTTCGGGGAGGAGACCGACTGGTGCCGCCGCTTCCGCGAGGCCGGCTGGCGCGTCGCCTTCGCGCCCGTGGGCACCATCACCCATTTCGGCGGCGGCAGCAGCGGCTCCCTGAACTACCGCCGCGACCTGCTGCTGACCGAGGGGACGGTGCGGCTGCACCGCAAGCACGGGGGATGGCTGCCGGCGGCCGGGGTTTGGGCCCTGCTGCTGGCCTTCGGCCTCACCCGCGCCGCCTACTGGGCGCTGGCCTTCCTGCTGTCGCGGCGCCCGGCGGCGCTGTCGCGCAGCCGGCACTTCGTCCAGGTCGTCCGCCACTTCGCCGCCGCCTGGCCGTCCGGCGGCGCCCGCGCCTGATCCCGGCGAACGGACGGCCGTCCGCCGGGCGGAGATTGAAAAGGGCGGGCGCCGGGAAGGCGCCCGCCCTTCGCGTTTCCCCGCTCCGGTACCCTTACAGGGCGGCGGTCACCCGGAGCGTGACGAGGTCGCGCTTGTAGTCCTGGCCGGCCGCGTTGGAACCGCGGTCGGTGTGCCGCCACTCGCCCCCGACGGAGAAGTTGCGGGTGATCAGGTAGCGGGCGCCCAGAGCGTACTGCCAGACGTCGTCCTTGCGCGGGATGCGCTCGTAGTCGTCGTTGGTGTAGCGCACCTCGCCGCCCAGGATCACGTTGCGCAGCAGCTCGTGGTCGACCTCGACGCCGATGGCGCTGCGCACGAAGCCCGGGCTGCTGGCCTGGATGGTCTCCGCGACCTCGTTCACCAGGGAGAAGCGGACCGAGGTCAGGCCGGTCGGCAGCCACAGGACGCTGGCGCCGTAGGTGAAACCGTCGATGTCCTCGAAGGCCGGGTTGTCGTAGTCCTGCGCCCGGTAGCCGGCGAACACCTCGCCGGTCGTGACGCCGCCCAGGTCGATCGAGGCGCCGAACGACACCCGGTAGCCGTCGCTGTCGCGCAGCGGGCTGTTGTCGTACTCGACCCAGTTCAGCGCGCCGTCGACGAAGGCGTTGAAGCCCGGACGGACCTCGTAGCCGACGCGGCCGCCCAGGCCCCATACGTCGCGGTCGCGGTTGTCCTGGTCGATGACCGTGTTGGCGAGGCCGCGCACGTCCTCGAAGTCGAAGCCCTGGTATTCCGCCCGGACGCGGCCGTTGATGCGGGTCACGCCCTTGGCGAAGCCGACCGAGGCCGAGGTCAGGTCGAATTCCGTCGGCTCCGCCCCGTTCACGTCGTTGGGCGAGCCGCGGTCCTCGTGCTGGCGGGAATACTGGAGCCCGCCGGTGGCGGCGTAGTCCGTGCCCACGTCCAGCCGGCCGTCGGCGCCGACGTGGAAGTCGTCGTAATCCTCGCTCTCGAAGTCCTGGTAGCGCGCCAGCTCCGCCCCGGTGCGGAAGTTCAGCGCATGGCGGCCCCAGTCCGAGGTGATGTTCAGGCGCGGCTGCACGATGATGACGTAGTCGTCCACGGCACCGGCATCGTCGGCGAAGATGTTGTCGTCATACTGGCCGGCGACGGTGACCGATGGCCTGACCAGGAACGTGCCCGCGCGGATGCCGGCGGGGTCGTAGTCGGGACGGGTCCGCTCCTCCACGCCGGTGCCGCGGAGATCCTGCTGCGCCAGGGCGGTGCCGCCCGTACTCGCGAGAATAGCCGCCGTCACCGCAAGGATCCGGTTTCGCATCTTCAACCTTCCAAATGTTTGTTGTCTTGAGGCTCGGGAGAGTCTTCAGAAATGCCAGTCACGCTAGCACACCAACAAACACAGGTTCAACGCGGGGGGGAGTCGTCTACTTGGTGGGATGGCGCACCAATAAGGATAGACGGACTACCACTTTCGTCTAAAACTTTCGAAATCGCGCCGTTCCCTGGGCGGTCCGACGCGAGCGCCGTCCGGGCAAGGAAAAGGCCGCGCGGCGGCTCCTCGGGACCGGTGCGCGGCCTTGTCCGGCAGCCGCCTGGATGTCAGGCGGAGACCGTCTCCGGCAGGGGCAGGCCCAGCAGGTCGCTGAAATAGGCGATGGTGCGCCGCAGCCCCGCCTCCAGCGCGATGGTGGGTTCCCAGCCGAGCGTCGTGCGGGCCAGCGTGATGTCCGGCTTGCGCTGCATCGGGTCGTCCTGCGGCAGCGGCTCGAACACCAGGGTGGAGCGGGCGCCGGTCAGGCGGATGACCGCCTCCGCCAGCTGGCGGATGGTGAACTCTCCGGGATTGCCCAGGTTGATCGGCCCGGTGACGTCGTCGGGGGCGGCCATGAGGCGGATGAAGCCCTCGACCAGGTCGTCGACGTAGCAGAAGCTGCGGGTCTGGCTGCCGTCGCCGTAGATGGTGATCGGCTCGCCGCGCAGCGCCTGCACGATGAAGTTCGACACCACCCGCCCGTCGTTGGGGTGCATGCGCGGGCCGTAGGTGTTGAAGATGCGCGCCACCCGGATGTTCAGCTTGTGCTGCCGGTGGTAGTCGAAGAACAGCGTCTCCGCGCAGCGCTTGCCCTCGTCGTAGCAGGCGCGCGGACCGATCGGGTTCACGTTGCCCCGGTAG
>DASPKT010000306.1:0-4115 GCA_035627915.1 Azospirillaceae bacterium | reverse complement strand
TGTCGGGCCTGGATTCACCGGTCCTCTTGCTGGATGGCATTGCACGGTTGCGTCGTACTTTTTCGTCACCCCCGCGTTTACGAAGCTGGCGCGAAGCGCCTAGGCGGGGGTCCAGGCATTCAGCCTGCTATCCGGCCCTGGACAACGGGCGCCGACGGCACCGTGGGTGCCTTTCGGGCGCTTCGGGGAGCGTCCGTGCCCTTCCGCCCGGCGCAAGGCACGCTGAATACCTGGATGCCCGCCTAGGCGCTTCGCGCCAGCTTCGCAAACGCGGGCATGACGGCGGAGTGGTCGTGTGGTCGCAACCACGCACCGCCCGCCCGGCCCCGGCTCTCCCCGCCCCTCAGAACTTGCAGTTGGTCGCCAGGGCCGAGCGGAAGGCGTCGCGGTCGAACTTGGCGCCGCTGAGGTCGACCCAGTCGAGGCGCGCGCCCTCCATCACCACGGGCAGTTCCCGCTGCCCGTCGCGCAAGGGGAGCGGCAGCAGCTTCGCCCCGGTCAGCTTGGTGTGCGACAGCGACGCCTTGCCCAGCTTGGCCGCGCGCATGTCCGCCTGCTCGAAGCTGCAGTAGCGGATGACGGCGCCGGAGAAGTCGCAGGAGGCCAGCACCGCCCGGTCGAACTTCAGCCCCATCAGCTCCGCCCCGGCGAAGCTGACGGTGGACAGGTCCAATCCTGAGAAGTCGAGGTCGCGCAGCACCTTGCCGGAGAAGTCGGCGCGCTGGCCGGAGCGGCCCAGGGCCTCCAGCCAGGCGCGGTGCCCCTCCAGCATGCGCACCGCCCGGTCGCGGTCGTTGAGCTGGAGCGTGTTGACCGCCTGCGCCGCCTGCAATGCCGGCGCGTCCGCGTTGTCGCCCAGCACCACGTCCTGCAGCACCGCCTTGTCGAAGCGGGCGCCGTCCAGCTTGGCCCCGTCCAGCACGACCGACGAGAGCGACGCGCCGGTGAGGTCGGCCCCCTTCAGGTTGGCGCCGCGCAGGTTGACGCCCTTCAGGTTGACGCCGGTCAGCACCGCGCCCTCCAGGTTGGCACCCTCCATGTTGCAGCCGGAGATCTCCGTCGTCCGCTCCGCCCCCATCTGCGCCGGCGACCCGTCGCGGCCGTACTGCATGGTGGCGGGGGCGGTCTGCAGGTCGGCGGCGGCCAGCCGGGTGCCCGTCAGGTCGGAATTGTGGAAGCGCACCCCGCGCAGGTTGGCGCGCGAGAAGTCGCAGTCCTTCAGGCGGGAGAAGTAGAACAGCGAGTTCGACAGGTCCGCGTCGGAGAAGTTCGCCGCCTCCAGCGAGACCTTCATGAACTTGGAGTTGGTGATGATGGCGCCGTGCAGGTTCAGCCCGTGCGCGTTCAGCCCGGAGAAGTCGGCGTCGCGCACGATCAGCCGGCGCCCGCCGCGGCCCCGCGCATAGGCGGAGTGCTGCGACACCGCCTTCATCAGGTCCGCTGCGATCTGCCCCAGCACTGCCACGCGGATGCACCCCCGCCTTGAGGTCGGCCGGATCGGCATGCCGGGGGAACCCTTCGTCGGGCCCTTCGCTTCGGCATCTGTCCGGCTGCGACGTGTTGATACGCCTATTGAGAAATAGTTGCAACAACCCCCTTATTTAACACGCCGCAGGTGTTGAACCCCCGACGCCGGGTCCCATGCTTTTCGCCTGTCCGGCGCACCGGGGCAACGGCGTGGGCGGTGAGGACGCGGTCCTTCCGGATACCCCTTCCGAGCGAGTAGAGGGTGCGGATTTCCCTCATGCGGACAGGCAGGCGGCCTATCACCTTCGGGGGACGCCCGACCTGCCCATCGGAAATCCGGCGCGGCGCCGCCAGCGGCTATACTGCTGCCCCTTCCCTGGCCCCCGGAAAGGCGGAACCCCCTACCCCATGCGTGCGCGACGAGCCCTGCTGAGAAGCCTGCCCCTGCTGCTGGCCCTCGCCCTCCTGCCGCCTGCCCTGCCCCTTGACGCCGCCCGGGCCGCGGAGGCGCCGCCCGTCCTGCTCGGCCTGGACGCGGAATTCGGACTGGAGAACAGCACCAGCGCCCAGGCGATCGAGCGCGGCATCCTGACCGCGCTGGAGGAGATCAACGGCGCCGGCGGCGTGCTGGGCGGCCGGCCGCTGCGGCTGGTGACGCGCGACCACCGCTCCATGCCGGCGCGCGGCATCCGCAACATCCGCGAGTTCGCCGCCATGCCGGACCTGGTGGCGGTCTTCGGCGGCCGCTTCAGCCCCGTGGTGCTGGAGCAGATGCCCGTGCTGCGGGAGACGAGGACGCTGTTCCTGGCGCCCTGGTCGGCCGCCGACGCCATCGTCGACAACGGGATGAGCCCCAACTACGTGTTCCGCCTGTCGCTGCGCGACAGCCTGGCGATGGGCGCCATGCTGGACCACGCCAAGGCGATCGGCGCCCGCCGGGTCGGGCTGCTGCTGACCAACACGGCCTGGGGCCGCAGCAACCAGGCGGCGGCCGAGCGGTACTTCGCCCGCTCCGGCGAGGCGCCCGTGGCCGTCGCCACCACCTGGTACAACTGGCGCGACCAGAGCCTGGTGGACAAGTACGAGGCGCTGCTGAAGGCCGGCGCCGACGCGGTGGTGCTGGTCGCCAACGACGACGAGGGCGCCATCCTGGTGCGTGAGGTGGCGGCGCTTCCCAAGGAGCGGCGGCGGCCCATCATCAGCCATTGGGGCGTCACCGGCGGCGACTTCGCCAAGCAGGCCGGCCCCGCGCTGGCCGAGGTGGACTTCGCGGTCGTGCAGACCTTCAGCTTCTTCCGCGCCGACCCCGCCCGCGCCGCGCAGGTGCTGCGCGTGACGGAGCGGCTGTTCGGCATCCGGACGGCGGAGCAGGTCGTCTCGCCCGTCGGCTTCGCCCACGCCTACGACCTGACCCACCTGGTCGCCCGCGCCATCGACCTGGCCGGCACCACCGACCGCGCCGCGGTACGCGACGCGCTGGAGCGCATCCCCGAGCACAAGGGGCTGGTCCGCGACTATGTCCACCCCTTCACCGCCGACGATCACGAGGCGCTGGGACCGGAGGACCTGTTCCTGGCCCGCTACCGCCCCGACGGGGTCATCGTGCCCGTGGAGCGGCCGGTGGGGAAGGCGGCGCGGGCCCATGGCCGCTGACGCCGGGGTCCCGGGCCCGGGCGGCGGCAGCCGGCTTGCGCTGCGCTTCGCCGCCGCCTCGGTCATGCTGGCCGCAGCCATCACCGCGGTGCTGGGCGCCGCCGCCTACCAGCTGGCGCACCGCCAGCTGGCGGCGACGCACGACGCGCAGCTGCGCGCCGACGCCACCCTGTTCGCCGAGCACCTGGAGGGCATCCTCGACCCCATCTCCGGCACGATGGCGGCGCTGGCGCAGAACAGCATGATCGCCACGGCGCTGGTCGACAGCGCCGGCAAGGAGACCTACATCATCCCCTTCCTCCAGGGGTTCCGGCAGATCAACGGCGTGCCCGTCTCGGTCGCCTTCACCGACTTCGAGGGAGCGCCCATCGCCACCAACGGCGTCGCCCCCGTCCCGCCCGGGGACATCGCCTGGCTGCGCGAGGTGATGGAGGGGCGCCGCCCGCCCGCCGACGTGGTGGCGGGGCCGGACGGGCGCCGCGACATCCGCGCCGCCGCCCTCATCATCTACTCCCGCACCCGCACGCCGGAGGGGGCGCTGCTCTACCGCGTCCCGCTGTCGGCCCTGCCGCTGGGCGACCGCGCCACCCTGCTGCACGGCGCGGAGGGTGCCGGCGGCGCCGTGCCGGAGGCCGATTCCGTGGAGGCGGCGCTGGAGCTGGACCCGCCGCTGGACGGGCTGGGGCTGCGGGTCCGGGTGGGCGCGCGGCAGGACGCCGGCGGCCCCGGCTGGATGCTGCCCGCCTTCCTGGCCGGCGGCCTGCTGGTGGTGGCGCTGGCGGCGGCCCTGTCCTACGCCATGGGGCGCTACCTCACGCGCTCGCTGAGGGAGCTGGAGACGCTGGCCGGCACCGTCATCCGCAAGGGCCTGGTGGACAGCCGCGCCCGCGTGGCCGGACGCGACGCGGCGGGGCGGGACGAGGCGGGCCGGCTGGCCGCCGCCTTCAACGTCATGCTGGACCGGCTGAGCGAGGCCGACGCCGAGCTGCGCGCCC
>DASPKT010000305.1:0-15028 GCA_035627915.1 Azospirillaceae bacterium | reverse complement strand
TTCGACGGAAGCTTCACCCAGAAGGTGAAGGATAAGTTTACGCCGCTGGTCGCCGCCGCAATCAAGGACGCAATCCGGGACATGGTCAGCCAGCGACTGACATCCGCCCTGGAAGTGACAAGCGGAGCCCGCCCGCCGGTCATGCCGACTTCGGAGATCGTTGCTCCGGCCTCTCTTTTGGCTTCCGACCCGGAGGTTGAAACGACGGACGAGGAAATCGAAGCTTACCACATCATCAAGGCGTTGGTCCGGAACGTCGTGAAATCGGACCGCATCGTGATGAGGGACGCCAAATCGTACTGCGCCATTCTGATCGACGACAACAACCGGCGCCCGCTTGCCCGCCTCCACTTCAATGCGAAGTCCACGAAGTACCTGGGGCTCTTCACGGGCAAGGACGAAGAGAAGATCAGGATCAACTCGGTCGACGATATCTACTCCTATGCCGACCGGCTCCAGCAGACGGCAGCGGCATACGGCGCTGGGTGAAAGTCCATCGCTTGAGGCCGGCGGGGAGTTTACCCTGCCAGCTTGGCGTTCACGTACCGGTTCAGGCTGACCTTCGCCTCCGCCGCCTCCATCGCAAGGCGGCGGTGCAGGTCCAGGATCGTGCGGACGAGGAACTGGCCGGAATAGCTGCGGTCGGCCAGCGGCTCCGGCACCGGTTCGCCGCCGGCGCGGAGGTCTGCCACCACGTCGGCGACGAGTTGCCGGATGCCGCGCAACGCTTCCACCTGGTCCACCTCGAGCCAGGACAGGCTGGGAAACTCCAGGCAGGTCGCCACGTACTCCCCATCTACGGGGGACCAAGCCACTTGGTAGGTGTGACGGTCCGGTGCCATGGCGCCGATGCTGCTGGTTTGGCGGGAGGATGATACACCCGTCCGATCCGCTCGCCAGCCGCTCCCCACCATTCCCGATCCTGATTCCTCCCGCCGTCACCCCCGCCTTGCCTATGCAACAACCTTGTTGCATAGTGCGTCCATGTCGTTCACCGAAGACGAAATGGACCGGGTCTGCCGGGCCATCGCCGATCCGACCCGGCGGCGAATCATCGAGGAGTTGGCGGCGCGGGACCGGCAGTCGCTGTTCGAGATTTGCGCGCGCCTGATGTCCGGGCACGGCATCGGGCTCAGCCGGCAGGGATTCTCGCGGCACCTGTCGGTGCTGGAGGAGGCCGGCATCGTCGAGGTGGCGTGGCAGGGAACGACGAAGCTGCACTCGCTGAACACCGGGCCCCTGGCGCGGCTGTCGGCAGGCTGGCTGTCCAGGTTCAAGGAGCCGTGAATGAGAATCTACGTGACCAGCGTGTTCGTCGAGGACCAGGCCAAGGCCCTCGATTTCTATACCCGGGTGCTGGGCTTCCAGGTGAAGCACGACATCCCGCTCGGCGCGCATCGCTGGCTGACGGTGGTCGGCAGGGACGATCCCGGCGGCACGGAGCTGCTGCTGGAGCCGAGCGAGCACCCGGCGGTCAGGCCCTACAAGGAGGCGCTGGTGCGCGACGGCATCCCCGCCGCCTCCTTCCAGGTCGACGACCTGGACGCGGAATACGGCAGGCTCAGCGGGCTCGGGGTGGCGTTCACCCAGGCGCCGATGGATGCCGGCACCGTCAGGATGGCTGTCCTGGACGACACCTGCGGGAACCTGATCCAGCTGGTCCAGATGACCGGCTGAGGGCGGGCGGAGGGGCGGCGGGAAGATCGGGTGCGGTTCCCCGCCGCCGCCCCACGCCCGCCGCATTTGTCCCAGCCGGGGTAACCCGCTGGAGAGAAACCGTTAAGCATTCGGTGCGGATACTGGCCTCCTGGACCGGGCGCGATGCCCGGCGGCCATCGACCAGGGACCGGGGCCTATGAAGTTTCGCACCATCCTTCTCGCGACCGCCGCACTCCTCCTGCTCGCCGCGGCGCCGGCCGACGTGCCGGCGCAGGGGCTGAACCCGCCGGCGTCCCGCGACGCCGGACGCGACATGAGCGAGGAGCAGGCGGTGCAGCTCTTCGTGCGGGCGCTGCGCGAGGTGCGCGAGCGCTATGTCGACCGCATGTCGGAGCGCGAGCTGGCGGAGATCGCGGTGCAGGCGATGGTGGGCCGCGACCGCTGGTCCAAATACATGGACGAGGGGCAGTACCGCGACATCCAGGCGGACAACCAGGGCTCGCTGGTCGGCATCGGCATCCGGTTCGAGGTGAAGGAGAACGCGGCCCGGGTGACCGAGACCTTTCTCGGATCGCCCGCGGCGGAGGCGGGCCTGCGCGCCGGCGACCTGATCCAGGACATCGACGGCCGCACGCTGGCCGGCCTGACGGTCGACCAGGTGCGCGCCCTGATCCGGGGCGAGGAGGGCAGCGCCGTCCGCGTCACCGTCGCCTCGCCCGACGGGGCCCGGCGCGAGGTCTCGCTGCGCCGCCGCGCGGTCACCGTGCCGTCGGTGGCGCACACCACGGTGGACGGCATCGGCTACGTCCGCATCGGCAAGTTCGACCAGCAGACCGTGCCCGGCTTCGAGGCGGCGCTGAAGGGCTTCCGCCGCGGCCCGGCGCTGGCCGGCATCGTGCTGGACCTGCGGGACTGCCCGGGCGGGCTGGTGGACGCCAGCGTGGAGATCGCCGACGCCCTGCTGGAGGGCGGCAAGATCATCACGACGGAGGGCCGCGACCGCCGCGCCGACGACACCGTCTCCGCCCGCCCCGGCGACGACACCGGCGGCCTGCCCGTGGTGGTGCTGGTGAACGGCCGCACCGCGTCCGCGGCGGAGATCCTGGCCGGCGCGCTGCAGGACAACCACCGCGCCGTGCTGGTCGGCACCAAGACCTTCGGCAAGGGCGTGATCCAGTCGACCCGCCCGCTGCCGGGCGGCGGCGCCATCCGCCTGACCACCGCCCGCTACATCACGCCCTCGGGCCGCAAGGTGCACGAGGTCGGCATCATGCCGGACTTCCAGCTGGGCTCGGCGGAATCGACGCCGGTGCCGTGGGGCGCCCGGCCCGACCCGGCGGAGGACGTGCAGCTGGCCCAGGCCATGACCCTGCTGGGGCAGGGGACCCGGCCCGCCATGCCCCGCACCACCACCGCCGGCATGGCCCAGGGCGCCCCGGCCGAGGGCGGCAACGCCGAGGCCGGGCGCTGACCGGACCGGAGGGCTTGCGCGCCGCGGGAAGGGCTGCCCTGCGGCGAAACCGGCAAGACCGCGGCGGCGCACGCCCTTAACCTTCCTCCCGGAACCGAGGCCCCGGAACCGAGGAGGAGCAACCATGTCCGACAGCCGCGACGCCGGCACCCGCCCCGCAGCCCTGATGGCGGCCGACGCGCCGCCGCGGGCCCGCCAGACCATCGCGCCCGAGCCCTTCGCCACCCGCCTGGGCGGGCGGTTCAAGCAACCGCTGGGCGACCTGTTCGGGCTTCGCAACTTCGGGGTCAACCTGACCCGCATCAAGCCGGGCGGCATCTCCGCGCTGCGCCACTGGCACAGCCGCCAGGACGAGTTCGTCTACATCCTGGAGGGCGAGCCGACCCTGGTCACCGACGCCGGCGAGACGCATCTCCGCCCCGGCATGTGCGCCGGTTTCGCCGCCGGGTCGGGCGACGCCCACATGCTGGCGAACCGCACCGACCGCGACGTGGTCTACCTGGAGGTGGGCGACCGCACGGCCGGCGATTCCGTCACCTACCCCGACGACGACCTGGCGGCCGTGCTGGACGCGGACGGCCAGTGGCGCTTCGTGCACAAGGACGGCACGCCCTACTAGCGGGCGCCTACCCCGGACGGGGTGGGGCGCGCGCGGCGCTGTGCTTGGGGGCCCTTCATGTGATACCGGTGTCATCCTGACGTACACGCTACGGGAGGACACCGGAATGACGCGCCGCCACATCGCCCTCAGTCTCGCCGCCGCCCTCTGCCTCGGCACGGGGGGCGCCCTCGCCGCCTCCGACCAAGCCAAGGTCGCCGGCGCCGACCTGCCGCCCGCCGTCGCCGAGGCGGTCGCGAAGGCCATGCCCGGCATGACCGTGTCGGAGGCCGAACCGAAGGAGCGCGAGGGCCGCCGCTACTACGACGTGGAGGGCCGCACCGCCGACGGGCAGGAGATCGAGCTCGACCTGCTGGAGGAGGGCGGCGCCTGGCGGGTGGTGGAAATCCAGCGCGACATCCCCTGGTCGGCCGCCCCGGCCCCCGTCCGCACCGCCGCCGCCGGCGCATCCAAGCGCTTCGAGCCCGCCCGCGTCATCGAGAGCCGCCAGACCGACGGCAGCACCGTCTACGAACTCTTCGCCCCCGGCGAGCCGAAGACGCCCGCCGTCGAGGTCATGCTCAGGGACGGCCGGGCCGAGGTGCTGAAGGAGGTCTGGCCGCACTGAGGGGACGGGGTGCGGCTGCGGGGTGGCGCGTGCCTCAGCATGAGGGAGGGTGGATGCCAGGCCAGACGCGGGTCGGAGCAGCACCCTCCCCGGGGAGCAGCAACACATTCCTCAGCCTGAGCCTGTCGAAGGCCGCACCACGTCGCCGCTGCCCTGGTGCGCCCATGGGTGCGGCTGGGAGGGTGTGCGTGCTTCGACAGGCTCAGCATGAGGAGCGTTAGAGCCAGGCCCGGTGTGCGATGGGAGCAGCACCCTCCCCAGGAGCTGCAACACGTTCCTCAGCCTGAGCTCGGTCAGAGGGCCGCAGCACGCCCACGCTGCCCTCCGTCAGGCCGCACCCCGTCCACGCTCCCCTCCGCCCGGACCGGCCACCCACCCCTCAGGCCGCCGTCTCCGCCTCCGCGGGAGCGGACTGGGCGGGGGCGATGGCGGGGAAGCGGGCGGTGAAGGTGGTGCCTTCGCCGACGCGGCTTTCCACCGTCAGGGTGCCGCCCAGCGTGCGGGTCACCAGGTTGAAGCAGATGTGCATGCCGAGGCCGCTGCCGCCGGCGCCGCGCTTGGTGGTGAAGAAGGGCTCGAAGATGCGGTCCAGGTTCTCCGCCGGGATGCCGCGGCCGTCGTCCTGGAAGCGCAGCTCCACCAGCCCGTCGGGCAGGGCCGCCACGTCGATCGCCAGGGTGCCGGCGCCGTCGTCGCCGAAGGCGTGCACCAGGGCGTTGATGACCAGGTTGGTGACCAGCTGGGCGATCGGCCCGGGATAGCTGTCCACCATGACCGAGCCCTCGCCGCGCACCAGCACCTGGTTGCGCGTGCGCTTCAGCCGGGGGCCGAGGCTGAGGATCACCTCGTCCACGTAGGCGCGCAGGTCGAAGCCCCGCCGCTCGTCGCTGGAGCGGTCGACCGCCACCTGCTTGAAGCTCTGGATCAGCTCCGAGGCGCGGTGCATGTTCGACATCAGCAGCCGCGCCGCGTCGGCCGCCGTCTCCACATAGTCCGCCAGCTGCGACTTGCGCAGCGAGCCGTCGTCCATGGCCGTGCGCAGGTGCCGCGTCTCGTCCGCCAGGTGCGAGGCGGCGGTCAGCGCGATGCCGACCGGCGTGTTGATCTCGTGCGCGACGCCGGCCACCATCTGGCCCAGCGAGGCCATCTTCTCCGCCTCGATCAGCGAGCGCTGGGTGGTGCGCAGGTCGGCCAGCGCCTTCTCCGCCCGGTCGCGGGCGGCGCGCAGCTCGTCGGCGGCGCGGGTACGCTCGTTCTCCTCCGCCGCCAGCTTGGCCAGCAGGCGGTTGTAGCCGGCCATGATGCGCCCGATCTCGTCCTGCGAGGTCACCGGCACCGGCTGGCGCAAGCGCGGGTCCTCGGCCCGGTGGATGGCGCGCAGGAACCGGTCCAGCGGCCGGCCGATGGTCAGCAGGTGGGCGGCGATGGCGCTGGCGGAGATGGTGACGACCAGCAGCAGCAGCAGCAGCGCGTCGCGCCAGAGCCGGTTGCTGACCTCGTTGCGGATCAGCCCGTCGTTGTAGACCAGCACCAGGTCGCCGATCAGCTCCTCGCCCCCGGCCACGGCCGGGGACTGGATGGGGGTGACGATGGTCCAGGTGGCGCCGGCCCGCGCCCGCCGCTCCGCCTTGGCGATGACGCTGCGGAAATTGTCGCGCACCTCGGCCGCGGAGACCGCGGGGTTGGTCAGCATCGCCTCCGCGATGCTCTGCAGCGTCTGGCTCTCGTAGTTCCAGACCGGGATGCGCAGGGCCAGGGCCTGGGTGCGGGCGACGTTCTCCATCTCCTGCGCGAGCTTGTCGCGCAGGTCGTTCAGCCCGATCATCGCCGAGGCGATGGAGGTGAGCAGCGTGCAGGCGATGATCATCGGGACGATGACCACGACGAACTTGCCCCGCGATGTCCGCATCCGGTTCAGCACACCGGCATACCTCTCGAGCCGCCCCGCTCCGCCTTCCAGCATGCGACGCGGCAGGGAAAGCACAAGCATAAAATCCAAGCCATCGTGCCGACCGGAAGGTTAGGGAGCGAAGGGACGGGGCCGCGCCCGGCCACGCCCGTGAATGGCAGGGATGCCGATGCCCGGAAGCTTTGCTGTTAATATCGAATCCGACGAGTGCTATACATCCTTTCGGATAGGAAACAGCCCAGGGGGCGTCCGTCGACCGGCCCCGGGCCGGGCGCGCGGGTCAGGTAGCGGGCATGACGCTGGCCGACGGTGAGAAGAAGACGCGGGGCGTGGTCTTCGGGCGGAGCCTGAACTTCCGCCCGGAGCCGATCGCGGGGGAGGTGCTGCCCAACCAGATCCGGCTGACCGACGTCGAGTACGTGTCGCTGCCGCAGAAGAGCTGGCGCGACAATCTCCGCCTGTTCCTGCAGGCGAGCGGCCTCAGCTCCATCCCCGTGGTGACGCGGCAGCGCTGGCAGTCGCACGAGACGATCGAATGGCTGCAGTCCTCGCTGCTGGGCAAGGGGCGGGGCAAGCGCGCCTCGATCACCCACCCGGTCCAGCTGATGCCGGCCATCGAGTTCATGATGGGCATGCCGGTCGAGCTGGACGTGGAGCGGCGCATGATCCACATGCTGCTGGGCCGCGCCCTGATCGACTACCGCAAGCGCATCGGCCAGATCAAGGAGAAGCCCTCCCTCTACGCCAGGGAGGCCTCGACCTATTTCTTCGCCGGGTTCAAGGACCAGCAGCTTGTCAGCAAGGTCTCCAACCCGGCCGAGCTGTTCCAGGTCGTGCAGAACATCTACAACAATTATTACTGGTTCAAGCTGAACTACATCTGTTCCATCGTCTCGCGCGAGCCGGCGGAGGCGGGGAACAAGCTGTTCTCGAAGTTCATGCGCGTGTCCTTCTTCATGTCGACGATCCAGGACGACGGCACGCTGGCCGCCAAGCCCTCCTACCGGGCGCTGCCGCCGAAGGACCACGTCGTCTTCCTCGCCAAGCGCGACGTGGCGCTGCAGTCGCGGCTGCGCGAGGACGAGGCGCTGCGCAACGAGCTGCAGGGCGTGCTGAAGTATTTCCGCCCGCTGCGCACCGGCGCCTTCTGATGAGCGGCACCCCGGCCCTCTGCCACGTCTTCGTCTTCACGGAGCCGGGCGCGCCGGAGCGGGCGGCGCTGGAGGCGGCGGGCCTGCGCGAGAGCTACCGCCGCGCCCACCCGGGGCAGGGGACGGCCAACGTCTGCTACTGCCTGGACAACGCCTACCTGGAGCTGCTGTGGGTGGAGGATGCGGGCGACCTCGCCTCCGCCCCCATCGCCCGCACGCGGCTGGCGGAGCGGTCGCGCTGGCGGGAGACGGGCGCCTCTCCCTTCGGCCTGTCGCTGCGCGGCGCCATGCCGTTCGACGCGTGGGAATTCCGGCCGCCCTACCTGCCGCCCGGCATGGCGATCCCGGTGGCGCTGTCGTCGGAGGACCCGCGGCTGCCCTTCCTGTTCCGCTCCCCCGGCGACGCGCGGCCGGACGCCTGGACCGACGGCCGCGCCGGCGACCGGCAGCGGGCGGCGGGGCTGGCCGAGATCGCGGGCGTGCGGCTGGAGTTCCCCGCCGGCGTGGAACCGGGGCCGGACTGGCGCGCGCTGGAGGCGTCGGGCCTGCTGGTGCTGGGGCGGGGGCCGGCGCCGCGGCTGGAGCTGACGCTGTCGCGCCGCGACGGCGGGCGGCCCTGGCGGCTGTCGCTGCCGGACTTCACCCTGGAACGCTGACGTCGGGGACGGCGACGCCGGCCGCCTTCTCGAACGCCGCCGCCAGCCGCAGCAGCGCCTGCTCCCCGCTGTGGTGGCCGATGAGCTGGAGGCCCAGCGGCAGCCCGTCCGGCGTCAGCCCCATCGGCACCGAGACGGCGGGCCGGCCGGTGAAGTTGGCGATGGCGGTGAAGTCGCCCTGGCTGTCCGGCGCCTCCGCGTCGAAGGGGAAGGCGGCCTGAGGCGTCGTCGGCAGCACCAGCGCGTCCAGCCGCTCGCCCCCCAGCCCGAAGGCGGTGTCGACGGCGTGGGCGGCGTCGGCGATCCGGCGGTAGGCCTTGGCGAGCCTCACCCCCGGCACGTCGCGGCCGTATTCCAGCAGCGCCCGGAAGGCGGGGGAGAAGCCGCCGGGGTCGCGCGCCAGCGCCGCCTCGTGCGCCATCGCCCCCTCCGCCTCGACGACCAGGAAGCCGGCGCGGCGGGTGGGGCCGGGGTCCCAGCCCGGGATGGCGGTCGGCACGATCTCCGCCCCGAGCGCGCGCAGCACCTCCAGGGCGGCGGCGTAGGCGTCCAGCACCGCGGGCTCGCACGCCACCCGCTCCACCACGTCGGGCCGGCCGACGCGCAGGCCCGCCAGCGGCCGCGCCCGCCGCTCCGCCCCGATCGCGGCGGACCAGCCCGGCGGGGCCGGGCGGCTGTCGGGCCAGGCGGGGTCGAACCAGACCAGCGTGTCGGCCAGCAGCGCCAGATCCTGCACCGTGCGCGCCAGCGGGCCGACATGGTCCAGCGTCCAGGACAGGCCCAGCAGCCCGGCGGTGCTGACCAGCCCGTAGGTGGGCTTCAGCCCGGCGACGCCGCAATAGGCGGCAGGGATGCGGATTGATCCCAGCGTGTCGGTGCCCAGCGCCGCCGCGCACAGCCGCGCCGCCACCGCCGCCGCCGACCCGCCCGAGGACCCGCCGGGGGTGTGGCCGCGCCGGTGCGGGTTGTGGCAGCGCCCGAAGGCCGGGTTTTCGTTGGTGGCGCCCAAGGCACCCTCGTGCAGGTTCAGCTTGCCCAGGATGACGGCGCCGGCCTCGCGCAGCCGCTCCACGCAGAAGGCGTCGTGCTGCGGCACCCGGTGCCGGTAGGCGGCGACGCCGCCGGTGCAGGGCACGCCGGCGGCGTCGATGTTGTCCTTCACCGCGACGGGCACCCCGTCCAGCGGCCCCAGCGCGTCGCCGGCGGCGCGGCGCTGGTCGCTCGCCACCGCCTCGGCCAGCGCCGTCTCCGCGCAGACCGTGATGTAGCAGCCGAGTTCCCCGTCCAGCGCCGCGATCCGGTCCAGGTAGGCCCGTGCCGCCTCCTCCGCCGTCGTCGTCCCGCGCGCCAGCGCCTCCGACAGGGATGACGCCGACAGGGCGGTCGGGTCGGGGGTATCAGTCATGCTCACGTCCGTCGGCCAAGGTGTGGCGAACCCGCATAGTCGCAAACAACCCGCACGGGGGGAAGGGCACGGGGGCACCCGCGCGCGTGGCGGGGAGTTCCGTTCGTCCGGGTGGCATGTTATATTGCAGTATAACTGGATGTGGGGCGCCGCAATGAACAAGGCCACGCTGAGACGGGTGGGCGGGTCCGTCATGGTCGCGATACCGCCGGCCATGATGAAGGAGCTCGGGCTGGAGGCGCAGTCGGTGGTCGGCCTCTCCGTCGAGGGCGGGCGGCTGGTGATCGAGCCGCGGCGCACCCGCTACTCCCTGGCGGTCCTCCTGGCCCAGTGCGACCCGGATTCCGCTCCCGCGGATGAGGACCGGACCTGGACGGCCGCCGACGACCGCGAAGGCGGCGAGCTTATCTGATGGACCGCGGCGACATCTACCTGGTGAGCCTCGACCCGACCCGCGGGCATGAGCAGCAGGGGGAGCGGCGGGTTCTCGTCGTCTCGCCCGCCGCCTTCAACCGGGTCACCGGCGTTCCCGTCGTGGTACCGGTGACCACGGGCGGCAATTTCGCCCGGACCGCCGGCTTCGCCGTCCCGCTGACGGGCGCCGGGCTGGCGACGCAGGGCGTCGTCCGCTGCGACCAGCCGCGGGCGATGGACCTCAGGGCGCGGGGCGCCCGGCTGATGGAGAAGGCGCCCGCCTTCATCGTGGACGAGGTGTTGGCCCGCCTGGCACCGATCTTCGAATAGGCGTGCCGCCTCAGTCGAACAGGCTGTCGATGGAGGACTGGTCCATCTTGGCGCCGCCGCCGGCAGGTTCCGGCTCGGGCGCCTTGGCCGCCGGGGGAGGCGGCGGGGGAGGCGGCGGCGGCGGCGGGGGAGGGGGCGCCGGCTTGGCCGCCAGCGGGTCGGGGTCGCGGCGGTGGGCGGCGGCGCTCATCAGCAGGGCGTCCACCGCGTCCTGGTCGATGCCGCCGCGCAGCGCCGGGCCGTGCAGCAGGTGCGCGTCGGGCCTGGTGTCCCTGGGCTCGTCGTCGGGCAGCTCGCCCTCCTCGACCCCGTCCTCGCCCCAGATCTCGATCATGGCGTGGACCCGGCGCTCGATGTAGCGCATGGCGTTGACCACCTTGGTCATGCGCTGGCCGGTGATGTCCTGGAAGGAGCAGGCGGTCATGATCCCCATGACCTCGTTGTCCAGCAGGGCGGACTGGTCGGGGGCGCCGTCGCGCAGCCGGTCGGCGATGGCCTGGATGCGCTCCGCCCCGCTGAGGATCTCGGTGGTGGCGTGCTCGGTCGCCTGGAGGATGGCGTCCAGCTCCTCGGTCGCCGCCATGATGCGGTTGGCCGAGGGGTCCTGGGGGCGCAGCGCGGCGATCTCGCGCCGCGTCTGCGCCATGTGGGAGGAGAGCTCCTGCAGCTCGCGGCGCAGGATCTTGATGTGGGAGGCCGGGTCGACGTCGGGCGTCGCCCGGTTCTCCTTGATCAGCCGGCGCACGTCGTCGACCGCCACCACGCGGTTGCGGCGGTCGCGCATGCGCAGGAAGCACCGGCCCCGCGCGCTCGACTGCAGCGCGTCCTCGATGCGGGCGTATTCCTCGTCTGTCAGGTCGGAGAATCCGTCCGCCACGCCGGGCTCCTCACAGGGCGCCGATGACGCTCTCGATCTTCTTCTTCAGGGTCTCGGCGTTGAAGGGCTTCACGATGTAGTTGTTGACGCCCGCCTCCTTGGCCGCGACCACGTTCTCGGTCTTGCTCTCGGCCGTCACCATGATGAAGGGCGTGCCCTTCAGGCGGATGTCGGCGCGCACCTCCTTCAGGAGCTGCAGGCCGGTCATCGGCTCCATGTTCCAGTCGGAGATCACGAGGCCGAACTGGCCCGCGCGCAGCTTGGTAAGCGCGTCGGCGCCGTCGGAGGCCTCCTCGATCTTCTGAAAGCCGATCTGGTTCAGGAGGTTCCTGATGATGCGCCGCATCGTCGCGTAATCGTCGACGACGAGGACCTGGATGTTCAAGCCGGACACTCGGAGACCCCCACTGCCTTTGTTTGCCCAATGCCGTTGTCGAAGGCCCGTGGGGTCCGTCCGGACCGCCCGCGCCGCTTCCGTGATCCTAAGGGCGCCGGGGTTAACCGGAGGTTCATCCGGCACGCCCCGCGGCCAAGCCGTACCACGGTCGAGGGGGCACTTTGGTGGTGTGCCCCGCGCTTTGTCAAGACGGGCGGGGAGCGCGCGCCGCGCGTGATTTCCATCCCCGCGATCTGCTAATCATGAGGAGTAATCCAGGCGTACGGAACCCCAGGTGCCGCCATGATGCCAGCCCCGTCCGCGCCGCGCCCGTGCTACCGCCCCGCCCGGGGCGGCACCGCCCCGTGAGCGTGGGCGCCGACGCCCGGTCCGCGGCGCTGGGGCGGCTCGCCCGCGCCGACTGCTTCGTCCGCCGCGACCTCGAGTCGTGCCTGCGGGCGGTGGCCGAGACGGCCGCCGCGCACCTGGACGTGGAGCGCTGCGGGGTGTGGCTGTTCACGCCGGAGGGCGACGCCATCACCTGCGCCACCCTCTACCGCCGCGGCGAGCGCACCCACGGCCAGCAGGGGACGGTGCTGCGCGCCGCCGACTTCCCCCGCTACTTCGCCGCCATGCGGGAGGAGCGGATCATCGCCGCCGAGGACGCGGCGTCCGACCCCCGCACCTCGGAGTTCGCCGGCAACTACATCGGGGAGTTCGGCATCGGCGCCCTGATGGACGCGCCGATCCTGTTCCAGGGCCGCCTCGCCGGCATCCTGTGCAGCGAGCATGTCGGCGGCCCGCGGCGCTGGAGCGTGGAGGAGACGGCCTTCGCCGCCTCGCTCTCCGACTTCGTGGCGCTGGCGCTGGCGAACGAGGAGAACCGGCGGGCGGAGGCGCGCTACCGCGCCCTGTTCGAGAACGCGGTCGAGGGCATCTTCCAGCTGGCGCTGGACGGCCGCATCGTCGCGGCCAACCCGGCGCTGGTGCGCCTGCTGGGCTTCCCCTCCGCCGAGGCGCTGCTGGCCCGCACCGAGCCGGCCGGCGCCCTGTTCGCCCGCCCCGACCAGCGCGACGAGCTGCGCGGCCTGATGGACCGCCACGGCCTGGCGGAGGGGTTCGAGGCGCTGCTGAACCGCGCCGACGGGCCGCAGATATGGATTTCCGTCAACGTCCGCGCGGTGCGCGGGCCCGACGGCGCGCCGACCCATTTCGAGGGCACGGCGGAGGACATCACCCACCGCAAGCGCGCCGAGGCGGAGATCGCCAGCGCCGCGCTGCACGACGGGCTGACCCGCCTGCCGACCCGCGCGCTGCTGTACGACCGCATCGACCAGGCCCTGGCCCGCGCCCGCGCCGGGCACGGCGGCGGCGTGGCCGTGCTGCTGCTGGACTTCGACAATTTCCGGCTGGTCAACACCTCGCTGGGGCCGTCGGTCGGCGACCGCCTGCTGGTGGAGATGGCGCGGCGCCTGCAGGACGCGCTTGCGCCCGGCGACACGCTGGCCCGGATCGGCAGCGACGACTTCGCCGTGCTGGCGGAGGGCGTCGCCGACGCCGACTCGGCGCTGGCGCGGGCGGAGGCGCTGCGCGACGCCGTCTCGGTGCCGCTGGAGCTGGACGGGAACGAGCTGTTCCCGACCGCCTGCGTCGGCGCCGTCTGGGACGACGGCGGCCGCCCCGACCCGGACGAGCTGCTGCGCGACGCCGGCATCGCCGTGCACAACGCCAAGGGGGCGGGCAAGGGCCGCTGCGTCGCCTTCGACCCCGGCATGCGCTCCGCCCCGCGCGAGGCGCTGCGCCTGCAGTCGGAGATGCGCCGCGCCCTGGAGCGCGAGCAGTTCGAGCTGCACTTCCAGCCCCTGGTCGACCTCGCGACCCGGCACCTGCTGGGATTCGAGGCGCTGGTGCGCTGGCGCCACCCGCAGCGGGGCATGGTGCCGCCCTCCGCCTTCATCCCCGCCGCGGAGGAGAGCGGCCTGATGGAGCCGCTGGGCGACTGGATCCTGAACGCGGCCTGCATGGCGCTGCGCGGCTGGCAGGACCGGCTGGCGGCGCTGGGCCGCGCCGACGCGCCCCTCAGCCTCAGCGTCAACATCTCGCCCGTGCAGCTGGTGGCGAAGTCGCTGGCCGGGACGGTGGAGGCGGCGCTGGCCGCCAGCGGCGCCGATATCCGCCGGCTGGAGCTGGAGGTGACGGAGACGGCGCTGGCGCAGGAGGTGGAGGTCGTCTCCCGCCGGCTGGAGCAGCTGCGCCGCCTCGGCCTGCGGGTGCTGATCGACGATTTCGGGACCGGCTACTCCTCGCTGTCGCGGCTGCACCGGCTGCCCTTCGACGGGCTGAAGATCGACCAGGGCTTCGTGCGGCCCATGCTGTACGACCCCGATTGCGCCAGCATCGTGCGCACCGTGGCGGCGCTGGGCCAGGCCATGCAGGTCGGCATCGTCGCGGAGGGGGTGGAGGACGCCGCCACCGCCGACGCGCTCGCCAGGCTGGGCCCCGCCCGCGCCCAGGGCTACCACTTCGCCCGGCCGATGCCGGCGGAGCAGGCGGCGGCGCTGGTGGAGCGGCTGGCCGCCGGGCCCGTCGTGCTGCCTGTCGTGCTGCCGGGCTGAGCCTCAGCGCAGCGCGGCCGCCAGGCGCGGCCAGTCGGCGGCCAGCGTGTCGCGGGCGTGGAAGCCGCCGATGCCGGCGGACCGCGGCAGGTCGCTCACCAGCCGCACGAACAGCACGCGCCGCCCGTCCTTGTCGGCCCAGCCGACGTACCAGCCGAACTGCCGGTCCGTCTCCTTGCCGTCTGCGCCGCGGCGCAGGCCCGTGCCGGTCTTGCCGCGGGCGGCCCAGCCGCCGGGCAGCTCCAGCCGCGGCATCACTTCCATGGCGAGGCGCTGGGCCTCCTTCGACGCCGGCAGCTCCCCCGCCACCAGCCGGCGCAGGAAGTCCACCTGCTCCAGCGGCGTGACCTCCAGCGAGGTGCCGAGCCAGGCGCGGGTCAGCCCGTCGCCCTTGCCGGGCTCGCCCGTGAGGTCGCGGTTGCCGTAGCCGAAGCCGTCGACATAGGCCTGGAACCGCGCCATCCCTATCGCCCGGGTCAGCTCCTGGGAGTACCAGACCACCGACTCGCGCATCCAGGAGGTCGGGTCGATGTCCGCCTTCCAGCTCTCCCGCCACGCCCTGTATTCAGGCTTGTAGGGCCACACCGGCGCGTGCGGGCCGGCCAGGATGCCGGCGTCGAAGCCCATCACCGCCAGCGGCAGCTTGAAGCTCGACGCCGGGCTGGTCCGCCGCCCGCAATCCTCCCCCTCCCGGTGCAGCACCCGCCCGCTCGCCGCGTCGGCCAGCACGGTGCAGTCCGCCCGCGCCACTGCGGGGGCCAGGGAGAGGAGGAGGGCGAGGAGGAGGGCGCGCATGGGTGGGGTCCGTGGAGTGGTGGGGAGGGGGCGGCGGCGTGGTGCGGCCTTCTGACAGAGCTCAGGCTGAGGATCGTTGGGATGCTCCCGGGGGAGCGGCCATTCGGCTTGGCATCCCCCGCTCCTCACGCTGAGCCTGTCGAA
>DASPKT010000304.1:0-6160 GCA_035627915.1 Azospirillaceae bacterium | reverse complement strand
CGCCGCACAGGCCGCGGTCGCCGGTCATGACGACCAGCAGGTGCACCCGGTCGGAACCGGTGCCGGCCATCAGCCGCGGCCCCTCCGCGCCCGCCGGCACGTTGGCGGCGAGCGAGGAGAGCATGCGGCCCATGCGGTCGGCATAGGGGCGCCCGGCCTCGGCCTGCTCCTGAGCGCGGCGCAGCTTGCTGGCCGCCACCATCTTCATGGCCGAGGTGATCTTCTGCGTCGACTTGACGCTGTCGATCCGGAGCTTGAGGTCCTTGAGGCTAGGCATGCCGGGCCTTCAGTTCTTCTTGGTGACGGGAACGCGGATCAGACGAACACGCGCGAGAAGTTCTCGATGAAGCCCTTGAGCTTCTCCTCGGTGTCCTTGCTGATCGCCTTCTCCGTGCGGATGGCGTTCAGGATGTCCTGGCCCTTGGCGCGGACCTCGTCCAGGAGGCGCGCCTCGAAGCGGTTGACGTCGTCCACCTTGACCTTGTCCAGGTAACCGCGCACGCCGGCGAAGATCGACACCACCTGCTCCTCGACCGGCAGCGGCGAGTACTGCGGCTGCTTCAGCAGCTCCGTCAGGCGGGCGCCGCGGTTCAGCAGGCGCTGCGTGGCGGCGTCCAGGTCGGAGGCGAACTGCGCGAAGGCGGCCATCTCGCGGTACTGGGCGAGCTCGAGCTTGATGGTGCCCGCGACCTGCTTCATCGCCTTGATCTGCGCGGCGGAGCCGACGCGGCTGACCGACAGGCCCACGTTGATGGCGGGGCGGATGCCGCGGTAGAACAGGCCGGTCTCCAGGAAGATCTGGCCGTCGGTGATCGAGATCACGTTGGTCGGGATGTAGGCCGACACGTCGCCGGCCTGCGTCTCGATGACGGGCAGCGCCGTCAGCGAGCCAGCGCCGTAGGCGTCCGACATCTTCGCCGCGCGCTCCAGCAGGCGGGAGTGCAGGTAGAACACGTCGCCGGGGTACGCCTCGCGGCCCGGCGGGCGGCGCAGCAGCAGCGACATCTGGCGGTAGGCGACGGCCTGCTTGGACAGGTCGTCGTACACGATCAGGGCGTGCATGCCGTTGTCGCGGAAGAACTCGCCCATGGCGCAGCCGGTGTAGGGCGCCAGGAACTGCAGCGGGGCCGGCTCGGACGCCGTCGCGGCGACGACGATCGAGTACTCCATGGCGCCGGCTTCTTCCAGCGTCTTCACGATCTGCGCGACGGTCGAGCGCTTCTGGCCGACGGCGACGTAGATGCAGTAGAGCTTCTTGGACTCGTCCGTGCCCTGGTTGACGGCCTTCTGGTTCAGGAAGGTGTCGATGATGACGGCGGTCTTGCCGGTCTGGCGGTCGCCGATGATCAGCTCGCGCTGGCCGCGGCCGACCGGGACCAGGGCGTCGATCGCCTTCAGGCCGGTCTGCATCGGCTCGTGCACGGACTTGCGCGGGATGATGCCGGGGGCCTTCACCTCGACGCGCTTGCGCTCCACGTCGACCAGCGGGCCCTTGCCGTCGATCGGGTTGCCCAGCGCGTCGACGACGCGGCCCAGCAGGCCGCGGCCGACCGGGACCTCGACGATGGCGCCGGTGCGCTTGACGGTGTCGCCTTCCTTGATGTCGCGGTCGTCGCCGAAGATCACGACGCCGACATTGTCGGTCTCGAGGTTCAGGGCCATGCCCTTCACCCCGCCCGGGAACTCGACCATCTCGCCGGCCTGGACCTTGTCCAGGCCATGGATGCGGGCGACGCCGTCGCCGACCGACAGCACCTGGCCGACCTCGGCCACGTCAGCCTCGGTCCCGAAATTCGCGATCTGCTGCTTGAGGATCGCGGAAATCTCTGCGGCGCGGATTTCCATCACCCAATTCCTTTCATGGCGATTTTCAGCTTGGTCAGCTTGGTGCGCAGGGAGCTGTCGATCATGCGCGACCCGACCTTGACGATCATGCCGCCGATGAGCGCCGGATCGACGCGGACGGCGACGGAAACCTTGGAGCCCATGGCCTGGCGCAGGGCGTCGGTCACGGCGGCCAGCTGCTCCTGCGAGAGCGGGCGGGCCGAGGTGACCTGGGCGGTCAGCTCGCCGCGGCGGCGGGCCAGCTCGGCCAGGTAGCCCTCGATCATCCCGTCCAGCGAGAACAGGCGGCGGTTCTGGGCGACGAGGCCCACGAACTTGCGCACCAGCGGCGAGATGCCGGCCTGCGCCATCACCGCCTCCATCGCGCGGCCCTGGTCGGCGCGCGACAGCACGGGGCTGCGCACCACGCGGCGCAGGTCGGCGCTCTCGGCGAGGAGCTGCTTCAACGCGACCAGGTCCTGGGCCGTCTGGTCCAGAACCTTGTTCTCGTCGGCTAGGTCGAACAGCGCGGCCGCGTAGCGCGCCGCCAGTCCGGATACGCCTGTCCCTTCGGATGCCACCTGGAAACCTCGGTTCGTCCGTAGACCTGAACGATTTCAGGGCTTTAGCAATAAGATGGAGGGCCAGGGAGGAACCTCCCCGGCTGAAGCGAGCGAGCACATAGCACAGCTATGGTGGCGCCGCAACATCGTCACAGCCGCGTATCGGGCATGGCTGGTTTAAGCGCCATTTAACTATTGGCCGGCAGGATGTGTCCCGAAGCGCCTAGACCGCCCGGCGCATCCTGTCCCAAGGGCGGTAATACGGGACCGCGTGAGCCATGACCGTCGTCGCCTTTTCCGTCGCCCGCTTCACCCCCTACGACCTCGCCGAATGGAACGCGGTCGCCATGCCCAAGCTGGAGCGGGGGCTGTGGGAATCCGTGTCGCGCCAGAGCGGCCCCGACTTCGACCGGCTGACGGTGCACTTCCCGAACCTGGACCGGCCGGTGTTCCGCTTCGAGCGCGACCGCCGGGGCGAGTACCGCCTGTTCTTCAACGACCGCCGCGGCTGGTACTGCATCGGCACCGGCGAGTCCGCGGAGGAGTGCCTGGCCGTGTGGCGCGGCCGCCTGCCCCGCAAGCCCGCCGCCGAGATCGCGGCGGAGATGCCGGCCCCGGTCACCGTGACCGCGCTGCGCCCGGCCGAGTCCTCCCAGAAGGCCTGATCCCCATATGTAGTGCCCCGCGGGCCGGTCAGGGCGACAGCGTCGCCCCGCCGGCCGGGGGCGGGGCCGGCATGTCCGCCTTGCCCCGGCGCCTGCCTGCGGCGGCCATGGCGAAGGCCGCCATGCGCCCGACCAGCGGGCGGTCGAAGACCAGCACCAGCACCAGGTAGATCAGGCCGCCCGCCGGCGCCAGCAGCAGCAGGGCCGGCAGCGGCGACAGTTCCGGCGTGACCGCCTCGCGCAGGCCCGCCAGCGCCACCGCCATGATGGTGGCGGACAGGATCGGCACGAAGGGCGGGCCCAGCTGGTCGCGCAGGCCGATCCCGGCGATGCGCTTCACCATCCACACGTTCCACGGCAGCACGAAGACGAAGCGGGCGCCCCACACCAGCGTGGCGGCGAACACGCCGATGTCGCCGAAGGCCAGCAGCAGGGAAATGCTGGCGACGAGCCCGATGGCGTTCTGCCAGGCCAGCGTGTTGGGCGCGCCGACCGCGGTCAGGGTGGCGTTGCCGAACTGGCGCACCAGCTGCGCCATGGAGATGACGCACAGCACCTGGATCAGCGGCACCGCCGGCATCCATTTCGCCCCCAGAACGAAGGGCACCACCTCTTCCGCCAGGACGAACAGCCCGGCGAAGAGCGGCAGGGTGGTGAGCGCCGTCAGCTCCGTCGCCGCCTTGAAGCCGCGCCGCAGCGCCTCGCGGTCGTCCTGGCAGCGGGAGAACAGCGGCAGGGAGAGCTGCTGCAGCGCGGAGCTGACCAGCTGGCGGGCGGTGTCCACCACCTTCAGCGCAACGGAGAGATAGCCCACCGCCGCCGGGCCCAGCAGCCAGCCGGTCAGCAGGATGAACAGGCGCAGGTTGGTCTGCCAGAGGAAGGCGGCGGTGAAGGCCGGCAGGGCGAAGCGCAGCAGCTCGCCCAGCGCCTTCGGCACGATCCGCAGCCTCGGCCGGTACGGCGGCGATATCCAGAGCGCCGCGGCGCAGGCGAAGGAGATCGCCAGCTGCTGCGCCACCAGCGCCCACACCCCGAACCCCTGCAGCGCCAGCACCAGGCCGGCGGCGGCGCCCAGCAGGCGACCGGCCAGCGACCGCGCCGCCACCCGCTTGAAGTTGAGGTCGCGGCGCAGCAGCGCCGTCATCACGCCGGTGGCGCCGCCGAAGACCAGGCTGAGGCCCATCCAGGCCAGGAGCGGCGCCAGGCCCGGCGCGTGGAACAGCTGCTCCGCGTAGGGCGCGCCGAACCAGCAGGCGGCCGCCAGGACGGCGCCCACCAGGATGCTGCACCAGATGGCGCTGTCGATGTGCTCCCCGCGCAGGTCGCGGCGCTGCACCACCGCGTCGTGGAACAGCGTCTCCGCCACCACGTACAGGATCTGCACGATGCTGAGGGCGAGGCCGGCCACGCCGAACTCCTCCGGCCCGATCAGCCGGGCCAGCACCAGCACCGTCACCAGCGACAGCAGCGAGACGCCGCCGCTCTCCAGCACGACCCAGCCGAGCGAGCGCGCGGCCTGCCCGCGCCCGCCGGTCCCCTTCCCGCCCGTGCCGTTCCCGCCTGTGCCGTTCCCGCCCGCCGCGCTTGCCGGGCGCACCGGTTCCTTGTCCGACTCCATTACGCCGCCGCTCTGATTTCCGGATATGCGTGCAGCAACGCGGACCGCCGGATTTCGATCCCGGCCCCCCCGGATGAGCCGGGGTGATGAGCCGGGGTGATAAGGCTTCAGCAACCATGTTCCGGCCGCCGCCCGGCCCGTGCTAGTGTCCGCGCCGATCGAAAGGGCTGGCGACGCCGCCCGCCCTGTCCCCGGCACCCGTTGCCCCCGGCACCCGCGCACCCGATGCTGGAAACCCTCTACCGCGGCCTGACGCACCTCGCGGCGCCCGCGATCCGCCATTGGCTCGACCGCCGCCGCCGGGCCGGGAAGGAGGACGCCTCCCGCCTGCCCGAGCGGTTCGGCGTGCCCGGCCTGCCCCGCCCGGAGGGGCGGCTGGTGTGGCTGCACGCGGCCAGCGTGGGCGAGTCGCTGGCGGTCCTGCCGCTGGTGGAGCGGCTGGCCGGACGCGGCGCCCGGGTGCTGGTGACGACCGGCACCGTCACCTCGGCCACCCTGATGGCGCGGCGCCTGCCGGCGGGGGCGATCCACCAGTACGTGCCGGTCGACCTGCCGCGGGCGGTGGACCGCTTCCTCGACCATTGGCGCCCGGACCTGGCGCTGTGGATCGAGTCCGAGTTCTGGCCGAACCTGCTGCGGGCGCTGCGCCGCCGCCGGGTCCCGGCCGCCCTGGTCAACGCGCGGCTGTCCGCCGGCAGCCACCGCAACTGGCGCCGGGCGCCGCGCACCGCCGCCCGGCTGCTGTCCGCCTTCCGGCTGGCGCTGGCGCAGACGGAGGCCGAGGCGTTCCGGCTGCGCGACCTGGGGCTGGCCGACGTGCGGACGGTCGGCAACCTGAAATACTCGGCATCCCCCCTGCCCGCCGACGCGGGCGCGCTGGCGGCGCTGCGCGGGGCCGTCGCCGGACGCCCGGCCTGGGTCTTCGCCTCCAGCCACGAGGGGGAGGAGGAGGTCGCCGCCGCCGTCCACCGCGCCCTGGCGCCGTCCCATCCCGGGCTGCTGACCGTCCTGGTCCCCCGCCATCCCGAGCGCGGCGACGCCGTGGCGGCGCTGCTGGCCGGCCACGGGCTGCGGGTCGCCCGCCGCTCCCGCGGGGAGGCGCCGGACGCCGCCGCGGACCTGTTCCTGGGCGACACGCTGGGGGAGCTGGGCCTGTTCTACCGGCTGGCGCCCGTGGCCGCCGTCGGCGGCTCCTTCGTGCCTGTCGGCGGGCACAACCCGGTGGAGCCGGCGCTGCTGGACGCCGCCGTCCTCTACGGCCCGCACATGCACAATTTCGCCGAGATGGCGGCCGAGCTGGAGGCCGCCGGCGGCGCGCTGCGGGTCGCCGACGCCGGCGCGCTCGCCGCCGCCGTCTCCCGCCTGCTGGCCGACGCCGACGCGCGCGGACGCCTCGCCGCCGCCGGCGCCGCGGTGGCGGAGCGCAACCGGCAGGCGGCCGACCGGGTGATGGAGGCGCTGGCGCCGCTGCTGGCCGAGGCCGGCATCGG
>DASPKT010000303.1:0-18917 GCA_035627915.1 Azospirillaceae bacterium | reverse complement strand
ATGAGGTCGACCACGCGGTCCGCCGGGCCGAGGACCCGATCGACCGCCTGACCGACGAGCAGGAGCAGGCCCTGAAGCGCCGCCGGCTGGCCCTGAAGGACGCGCTGTACGACATGCTGCGGGCCGCCGAGGCGGTGGAGGCCGCGGCCTAGTTGCCGCGCCCCGGTTGCCGCGTCCCGGGTGGATCGGGCATATCTGCGCCGGCGCCTGAGCCATCGGGCGCCGTTCCGCCTTTCCGGATGGGCCTCCTCCCGTGCACCCGACCCCCGACACCACCCCGGCCGAGGCCCTGCTGGCCGAGGGATACGACCGTTCCGGGGCGGGCGACGCCGCCGGGGCGGAGGCCGCCTTCCGCCGGGCGCTCGCCGCCGACCCGGGCCTTGCCGAGGCGGCTGGCGCGCTGGCCGACCTGCTGGCGGCGGACGGGCGGGCGGCGGAGGCCGCATCACTCTATGCGGCGGCCCTGGCCGGCGATCCCGGCCGGCGCGACTGGCGCCGCGGCCGGGCGGAGGCGCTGGCCGCCGCCGGCGAGGCGGACGCCGCCTTGGCCGAGGCCGAAGCGCTGGTAACCGCCCGCCCCGACGATGCAGCCGCGCGCCGGCTTCTGGCGCGGCTGCATCTCGACCGCGGGGATGCCGCCCAGGCGCTGGACCATGCGCGCGAGGCCGCCTTCCTCGATCCGCACGGGCTGGAGGGGGTGGGCGTGCTGGCCGCCTGCCAGCTCGCCGCCGGCGACCCGCTGGCCGCCGCGGAGGCGCTGGAGCCGGCGCTGCGCCGCGCCCATCCGATGGACCCGGAGCGTCCCCGGGCCTTGGTCCTGCTGGGGCGCGCCTGGACCGGCCTGGGCGAGCCGGAGAAGGCCGCCGCCGCGCTGCGCGCCGCACTGGAAGCCGACAAGGGCGACGCGGCCGGGGCCGGGCCGCTGCTGGCGGCGCTGGAGGCGGGCGGGCAGGAGGGGCTGAGTGCGGCCTATGTCCGCGCGCTGTTCGACCGCTACGCCGACCGTTTCGATACCGACCTGACCGTGAAGCTGCGCTACGCCGCCCCGCGCCTGCTGGGCGAGGCGCTGGCGCGCGTGGGCCTCTTGCCTGGGGCGGAGTTGCGGGTGCTGGACGCCGGCTGCGGCACCGGGCTGGCCGGGCCGGAGCTGCGGCCGCTGGCCCGGCACCTCGCCGGCGTGGACCTCGCGCCGCGCATGGTGGACCGCGCGCGTGCGCGCGGGATCTACGACGATCTGTGGGCGGGCGACCTGCTGGAGGCGTTCGGCCGCGTGGACGCCGCCTGGGACCTCATCGCCGCCGCCGACGTGCTGGTCTATCTGGGCGACCTCGCGCCCGTGATGGAAGCCGCCGCCGCGGCGCTCACCCCCGGCGGCCGCTTCGCCGCGACGGTGGAGCGGCTGGAGGGCGACGGCGGCTTCGTCCTGCAGCCCAAGCGCCGCTACGCGCATTCGGAGGCGCACCTGCGCGAGGCCGCCGCCCGCGCGGGCTTGGCGATGGAGCTGCTGGAGCCGGTCGCGCCGCGCTGGGAGGGCGGCAAACCCGTCTCCGGCCTGCTGTTCGTGGCGCGGAAGCCCTGAGCGCCGCCTACCGGAACAGCCCCAGGACCAGCGGCACCAGCACCGCCGTCAGCAGCCCGTTCAGGGCCATGGCGATGCCGGCGAAGGTGCCCGCCAGCGGGTTCGCCTGGAACGCCGCCGCGGTGCCGATGCCGTGCGCGGCGAGGCCCAATGCCGTTCCTTCCGCGCGCGGGTCGGCGAGCCCGGCCAGGCGCAGCAGCGGCCGGCCGGCGACGGCGCCCAGGATGCCCGTGGCGATGACCAGCGCCGCCGTCATCGAGGGCACGCCGCCGATCTGCTCGGCCACGCCCATGGCGATGGGGGAGGTGGCGGACTTCGGGGCCAGCGAGGCGACGGTGGAGGGGGCGGCGCCCAGGGCCGACGCGATGGCGACCGCCGAGGCGATGGCCGTGGCCGATCCCGCCAGCAGGGCCGCCGCCAGCGGCAGCAGGCTGCGCCTGACCTCCGCCCGGTTGCGCCAGAGCGGTACCGCCAGCGCCACCGTCGCCGGGCCCAGCAGGAACTGCACGAACTGCGCCCCGTCGAAATAGCGCTCGTAGGGCGTGCCGGTCAGCTGCAGCAGGGCGACGACCAGCGCCACCGCCACCAGGACCGGGTTCAGCAGGGGCGACCGCCCCGCCGCCTCGTGCAGCCGCACCCCGGCCAGGTAGGCCAGCAGCGTGACGGTCAGCCAGAGCAGCGGGCTCGCCGCCAGGTAGACCCAGAGGTCCAGCATCGGCTCAGGCATCGGGCCGCGCCCCCGCCAGCCGCGACACCAGCCGGAAGGTCGCCGCCGTCACCAGCAGCGCCAGCGCCGTGCTGCCCACGACCGCGGCCAGGACCGCCACCCACTCCTCGGCGATGCGCCCGGCATGCAGCATGATCCCGGCGCCGGCTGGCACGAACAGCAGCGACAGGGCGCCCAGCAGCCCGTCCGCCGCCCGCGCCAGCGGCTCCGGCGGCCCGCCCCGCCACAGCAGCACCAGGAGCAGCAGCAGCATCCCCAGCACCGGCCCCGGCAGCGGCGCCCCCAGCGCCCGGGCCGCCAGCTCGCCGGCGAGCTGGCAGAGGAGAAGGGTGGCGAGGGCGGCGACCATGGGCGGGCTCCGGCTTTGGCGTTCCGGCCCATCCTAACCGGCGACGGGGCGTGCCGCTGCCTTTCGCGGGGCGGGCGGCTGCTTTGGCAGCGGGGGCGGGGTGCGGGCTTCTGACCGAGCTCAGCCTGAGGGGCGTTTGGCTGCTCCCGGGCGGGATCGCAGCGGAGATGGTGTGCGTCCTTCGACAAGCTCAGGATGAGGCTTCGACAAGCTCAGGATGAGGCTTCGACAGTCTCAGGCTGAGGATTGTCTTGCTGCTCCCCGGGAAGGCTGCTGCTCCCGGCTACACCGGGCCTGGCACCCACCGTCCCTCATGCTGAGCTCGGTCGGAAGCACGCACCACCCCATAGCCGCGCCCCGGGCGGTGGGGCCACACGGCTGCCGCTCCCCCAGCCCTCTACAGCTCCATCTCCCAGGTCTCGGCGATGCGCCCGGTGCCGAACAGGTCGTTGGGCTCCGACTTCGCCAGGTGGAAGCCGGCGGCCTGGTAGATGCGCCGCGCGCTGGTCAGTTCCGGGTCGGTCATCAGGGTGATGCGGCGGTAGCCGGCCTCGCGGGCGAAGCGGACGCATTCCGCCACCAGGGCGCGGCCGAGGCCGAGGCCGCGGGCGGCGGGCTCCACCAGCAGCACGCGCAGCTTCGCCACGGCGTCGTCCTGGCGCACCAGCATGATGGAGCCGACGTTCGCCCCGTCGCGCTCGGCGATCCAGTAGCGCTCGCGCGCGGGATCGTGGTTGCGCACGAAGGCGGCCATGATCTCCGCGGTCAGCGCCTCGAAATCCATGCCGAACCGGTGCTCGCGGGCGTAGACGGCGCCGTGGCGGTGGATGATCCAGCCGATGTCGCCGGGCCTGGGCTCCCGGATGAGGTAGGGCGCGGGGGAGGGGGCGCCGGCGCCGCCGCCCAGCAGCCGCTCCGCCGTCTCCAGGCAGGACACCAGCCGCTCCTGCCCGTCCTCCGACAGCCCCTCCAGCAGCCCGCCGACCTGCGCCTGGGCAATCTCGGTCATGCGGGCGAAGGTCTCGCGGCCGGCGCCGGTCAGCGACAGCAGGCTCTGCCGCCCGTCCGTGGGCGACGGGCGGCGGTCCAGCACGCCCTTGCCCTCCAGCGCGCCCAGCAGGCGGCTGAGATGCCCGGGGTCCATGCCAAGCTCGGCGCTCAGCTCCGTCGGCGTGGTGCCGTCGCGCTGCGCCAGCTCGTAGATGACGCGCCCCTCCGCCAGGGTGAGGTCGCTGCCGGGCATGCGCTCCCCCAGCACGCCGATGCGGCGGGTGTAGAAGCGGCTGAAGCGGCGCACCGCCTCGATCCTGCGCCCGAGCGCCGTGCCCCCGAGCGCCGTAGCCCCAGGCCCCGTGCCTCCGCCCCCCGTTCCGACGTCCATCCCGCGCCCCCGTCCCCATGGTGGATGACAGGATCAAGAAGATGGTTGATTAAGTCAACTATCCGCCGAAGTGCCGCTCGAACAGCGGGGCCAGGCGCGGGTCGGCCTCCACCCGCCGGGCGATTGCGTCCAGCCTCGGGCATTCGCGCGCGAACCAGTCGCGCCTGGGGCGCCAGCGGTTCATGACGGCGACATAGAGGTCCAGCACGGTCATGGCGCCGCCCAGGAGGTAGGGCGCCTGCGCCGCCGCCTCCACCTGCCGCCACATCTCCTCGCGCGCGGCGTCGGTGCGGCGGCGCAGCTCGTCCTGGGATGCCTGGTCCAGGGCCCAACGGGCCGGCACGTCGCCGAAGCTGAAGGTCGGGTAGAGGCTGGCGTTGATGAAGAACAGCCAACGCAGGAAGGCCGGGCGGCGCGGGTCGCCGGCGCCGGGCACCAGGCCGGCGGCGGGGAAGCGGTCGGCCAGCAGCAGCAGCATCGCCCCGCTCTCCGTCATCACGGCGCCGTCCGGCAGCACCAGGGCCGGCACCTGCATCAGCGGGTTCAGCGCCCGCAGCCGCTCCAGGTGCGGGCCCTCGTCCCAGGGGGCGGCCTCGGTGACGCGGTATGGCGCGCCGGACAGCTCCAGCATCGCCTCCACGACGGCGGACCCCGCCCCTTGCGCCCCGATCAGCTCGTACATCCCTGCCTCCCGTGATTCCGTCGGCAGCGATGAAACCGCGCCGCGCCGGGGCGGGCAAGTGCGCGCCGTGGGGAGGTGGGGGGGCAGCGGGGAGGGTGTGCGGCCTTCGACAGGCTCAGGCTGAGGTGCGTATTGCTGCTCCCCGACTAGGCCCGGTCTGGGCCCGTCAGAGAGCGGGCAGCCGGCGCACCAGCGGTGTGGGCCCTGTCTCGGCGTGCCATTCGGCCAGCAGCGCGCCGTCCGGTTCGATGGTCAGGGACAGCCAGTTGCGGGTGCGGAGCAGCGTGCGGCCGGACTCCTCGAAGGGCGGCATCTCCAGCACCAGCCCGTCCGGCAGCTTCTCCCGCCCGCGGCAGGAGCGCTCCAGGATGTCCACGGCCAAGCCGCCCGGCGGCGGGTGGACGATGCCGGACGCGATCAGCTGCCACATCTCGAACCCGTCGCCGCGCACGACGCCGCTGCCGCCCAGGTGGATCTCGCCCGACAGCACCGTCACTCGGCAGCGCGCGTCGCGGGAGAAGGCGGCGAGGCGGGCCAGCCACTCCCGCCATTCCGCCTTGTGGGTGACGCTGCGCCATTGGTCGCGCAGATCGTCCTCGAACGCCTCCTGCCCCGGGATCAGCATCATCAGCCGCTCGGTCAGGGGGAAGGCGGGGAAGACCATGGGCACGCTGGACATCAGCAGCAGGTGCCGGCAGCCGCGGAAGCGCTCCAGCCACCCCGGCACCAGGGCCCGGCTCTCCGGCGACATGACGCTGTCGCGCCGCCGCTCGCTGCGCAGGTCCGGCGCCAGCACGCCGACGCCGTTCAGCACCATCCCCTGGGAGTTGGTGCCGGGCGGGCCCCAGATGGTCTCCGGCGGCTCCTCGTGGGCGCCCAGCTGGAACAGGCGGAAGGCGCGCTTCGCCGCCTCCCAGATGGCGCGGAAGACGGGGCTGTCCTGGGAGCGGTCGGGGTGCGAGCCCCAGCCGTCGAAGATGTCGTGGTCGTCCCACATGGCGAAGACCGGCGCGCTCGCCAGCATCGCCGCCGTCTCCGCCTGGCCGAAGCCCCAGCGGTAGACCTCGCGGTAGAAGGCGTCCAACTCGGCCGCCAGCTCCGGCGGCGGCTCCTCCGTGAGGCGGCGGGAGGAAGGCAGGCCGCTCCAGTGCTTCAGCCAGGGCAGGTCCCACACCGCGTCGGCATAGACCTGGTCGCCGCCCATCAGCATCATGTGGTAGGGCTCGGCCCGGTGGCGGCCCAGCAAGTGGGCCCAGCGCGCGTTGCGGGTCAGGCCCTTGGCGGCGATCCCGGGCTCGCTCTCGCAGCCGCCGCAGGAGACGTAGGCGAAGCGCGGACGGATCGCGGTGCCGGGCACCGCCAGGTACCAGCGCCGCTCCCCGTCGTCCACGAAGCCGTAGCCGACCCTCCCGTCCTGGGCGCCCCGCGGCACCGCGAAGTCGTATCGCCAGAGCCGCTGCACCGGCTGCCCGCTCTCCGCCGGGGTGGGCTTCCACTCGAACAGGAAGCGCGGCGGCACGTCCAGGCGCACGCCGTCAACGGTCAGGTCGGGCGGCTCCTCCTCGCCCTCCAGCAGGAAGCTGGCGGAGACGCGCCAGCGGTCCCCCTGCACGCCGCGGGCGTGGAGGATGGGGCCCAGCCGGATCGGCGGGGGCAGGCGGCGCTTGCGCTTCTTCACGGGACGACCGTCGGCTTCATGGCGCGACCATGGGGGCGCTTCCGCCGAACCGCAAGCGCCGCGTGTGGCGGTGGAGCCGCCCCCGCTTCAGTGGTCCCCGGACTTCTGCCCGCGCAGGAGCTTCAGCATGCTCTCCGGCACCGGTTCGTTCAGGACGGGATCGTAGAGGCGGTGGAGCGCGTCGAGCTGCTGGCGGTACTGCATGAAGAGACTGGCCGACGCGGGGTCCCGCGCCAGGATCGCCTCCACCTCGAGGCGCTCCGCATCGCTCAGTGCCCCGTCGAGATAGGCGTTGATGTCGTTCATGGTCAGCTGCTTCATCACGTATTCCGGACCGACCGGCCGTTACCGCCCCGTGTGGAATTCCCCCTTCCGATGGGGAAGGGCACTCTCCAGTTTGGCCGGTCCGGGCTAGCAGTCAACATTCCGCCTTAGGGCTTGTTCCCGCCGTGGGCGTCGGAACGGGGGAGGTGACCCCACTGTTGTGGCCGCGAAGCCGCACCATCCGAGAGGAGCACCCCGCCCATGGCCCCCGACGACCACGGCCAGCCGGCCCAGCACCAGGACCACCGCCCCGGCAGGGAGCACGAGATGACCCCGAAGCCGGAGGTCATCCACGAGGACTACCGGGGCAGCGGCAAGCTGGAGGGCAAGGTCGCCCTCATCACCGGCGGCGACAGCGGCATCGGCCGCGCCGTCGCCGTGCACTATGCCCGGGAGGGCGCCGACGTCTGCATCGCCTACCTGGACGAGGAGCGCGACGCCGAGGAGACCCGCCGCATGGTGGAGAAGGAGGGCCGCCGCTGCCTGACCTTCAAGGGCGACCTCGGGCGCGAGTCGCGCTGCCGCGAGCTGGTGGACATGGTGGTCGAGAAATTCGGCCGGCTCGACATACTGGTCAACAACGCCGCCGAGCAGCACCCGCAGAAGAGCCTGGAGGACATCACCGAGGAGCAGCTGGCGCGGACCTTCCGCACCAACATCTTCGCCCAGTTCTTCCTGGCCAAGGCGGCGCTGCCGCACCTGAAGAAGGACGCGGTCATCATCAACACGACCTCGGTCACCGCCTACCGCGGCAGCCCGGAGCTGCTGGACTACGCCTCCACCAAGGGGGCCATCCTGGCCTTCACCCGGTCGCTGGCCGCCAGCCTGGCGGAGAAGGGCATCCGGGTGAACGCGGTGGCGCCGGGCCCGATCTGGACCCCGCTGATCCCCTCCACCTTCGACGAGGAGAAGGTGGCGAAGTTCGGCACCGACAAGCCGCTGGGCCGCGCCGGGCAGCCCTCCGACGTGGCGCCCTGCTACGTCTTCCTGGCTTCCTCCGACGGCGCCTACATGACCGGCCAGACCCTGCACCCGAACGGCGGCGAGCCGATCAACGGGTGACGTCAGGCCATCGGGGTCAGCGGCGGCGGGCGTCCTTCACGACCTCGCCGCCCTTGACCACCACGGGGACGTTCTCCAGCACGGCGACGTCGGCCAGCGGGTCGGAGGGCACGCCCACCATGTCGGCGAAGCGCCCGGGCGCCACCGCCCCGATGTCGGCGGAGGCACCCAGCGCGTCGGCGGCGTTGACGGTGGCGGCGCGCACCGCCTGCAGCGGCGTCATGCCGAAGCGCACCATGCGGGTGAACTGGCGGCCGTTGTCGCCGTGCGGGTAGACGCCGGCGTCCGTGGCGTAGACCATCTTCACGCCCGCCTTCACGGCCTTGGCGAAGCTCTCGCGCTGGACCGTGCCGACCTGCCGCTCCTTCTCCAGGCTCTCCGGCAGGACGCCGTGCTTGGCGCCCTCGGTCAGGGTGTGCTCGGTGTTGTAGATGTCCATGGAGAGCACGGTGCCGCGCTCCTTGGCCAGCCGGATCGCCTCGTCGTCGAGGAAGCTGGCGTGCTCCACCGTGTCCACGCCGGCGCGGATGGCGGCCTTGATGCCCGACGTGCCGTGCGCGTGGGCGGCCACCCGCATGCCGAGCCGGTGCGCCTCCGCCACGATGGCGGCCAGCTCCTCCTCCGTCAGCTGCTGGGCGCCGACGGTCGTGCCCTTGGAGAAGACGCCGCCGGTCGCGCAGATCTTCACCAGGTCGGCGCCGTACTTGTTCACGTAGCGCACCCGGTGCACCAGCTCCCACGGGCCGTCGCCGACGGTGGGGCTGGTGGCGGCGTATTCGGGGGGCAGCAGGTTGTTGTCGCAGTGGCCGCCGGTCGCCCCCAGCGGCGGGCCGGAAACGTAGAGGCGCGGCCCCGCCACCTTGCCCTCGTTGATGCCGTCGCGCAGGCCGACGTCGGCGAAGCCCTCCGCGCCGACGTTGCGGGCGGCGGTGAAGCCGGCCATCAGCGTCTTGTGGGCGTTCGCCACCCCGTCGATGGTCTGGTCGGGGATGGACACCTTCAGCCCCTCGTACCCCATCAGGTCGTGCCGGCTGGTCAGGTGGACGTGCATGTCGATGAAGCCCGGCAGCAGCGTCAGGCCGGACAGGTCCAGCCGCTCCGCGTCGGCCGGGACGGCCAGCTGGCCCTGCGTGCCGACCTCGGCCACCCGCCCGTCGCGCACCAGGATCGCCGGCTTCTCCACGTAGCCGCCGGCGACCACGTCCAGCAGCCGGTCGGCGGTGACGTACACGGTCTTGGCCGAGGCGGCGGCGGGCAGGGCGAGGAGCAGGGCGGCGGCGGCCGCGGTACGGACGGGGATCAAGATGGGGCTCCGCTTGGGACCAGGAATCGCCCGAGGGTGGACGGCGGAACCGCTCCCGGTCAAGCGCCAGACGGTCGTGTGACCTTCGGTATGTCCCCCGGTGCCATGACTCAGAAGGACAGCCGCGCCGTCGCCAGCACCTCGCGCGGGGGCTGGGGGAAGGCGGCGAAGGGCCCGTCGTTGTTGTCCACAACCGTGTCGACCGCGCGGTTCGCCAGGTTGCGGCCGACCAGCGCCAGTTCCAGCCGCTCCGACGCCCGCCAGGTCAGGGACGCGTTCCACAAAGCGTGGCCGCCGGCCCGCACGCTGTTGGCCTCGTCGTAAGGATAGTCGCCGGACAGCTCCACCCAGCCGCGCAGCGTCAGCCCGATGCGGTCCAGCCGCTGCGTCAGCGACAGCGTGCCGGCATGGCGCGGCACGCCCGCCACGTCCCGGCCGGTGAAGTCGAACGGCCGGCCGGTGTCGGGCTCCAGGAAGCGGTTCTCCGTCCACACCGCGTCGGTCAGCCCGTAGGTCGCGCCGGCCTCCAGCCCGTCCGCCAGGGCGGAGAGGTCGGCCGTCGCCTCCAGCTCCATCCCGCGGGAGCGCTGGCGCCCGGCGTTGATGGTGCGCGCGGTGCCGCCGACCGGCAGCAGCTGCAGCAGGTCGCGGCGCTTCAGCCGGTAGACGGTCAGGCTGGCGGTCAGCATCCCCTGCAGGAAGTCGCCCTTCACCCCGGCCTCCAGGTTGTCGGCCAGCTCCGGCTGGGCGTCGGCGGGGCGGCCGCGGAAGGACCAGAGCGGGCCGAAGCCGGCGCTGAAGCCGGCGCCGTAGGCGGCGTAGGCGGTGACGGCGCCGCTCAGGGCGTAGGTGGCCGACAGCTTCGGGCTGAGCCGCCCGTCGGCGTCGCGCACCGTCTCGACCGGGTTCTCGCCGAAGCCGGTGCGGCTCGGCCCGTAATGGACCCGGCGGGAGAAGCGGTCGTAGCGGGCGCCGCCGGACAGGGTGAGCGCGCCCGCGGTCCAGTCGGCCTGCCCGTAGGCGGCCAGGTTGCGCTGGCGCCCGCGCGCGTCCAGCAGCCGGTCGGAGATCCAGAGGTCGCGGTCCACGTGCCGCCCGGTGCGGGCGTCGCGGCTCTGGGCGTAGAACTTCGGCCCGAAGTCGAACTCGCCGGTCCAGGTCTCCACATGGTGGGCCCGAACCTGCTCGGCGCTGGCGCCGCCCAGCAGGCGGAATGCCCCGGCCGTCCAGTCCACCTGCTGCTCGGCGAACAGCGTGTCGGTGTCGCCGTCCACCCGGAAGCCGCTGAAGGTGACGACGCCGGCCGCCGGGTCGAACGGGTTGAAGAAGCCCTGCAGCGCGCTGGTCCTGGCCTGGCGGGCATGCAGGCGGGTGGTGGCGGCGAGGCCGGGCGCCAGATCGCTTTCCAGGATGGCGGTGCCGGCCAGCATGCGCTTGTAGAAGCCGGCGTCGTCCTCGTTCCAGTTGGCGCGGCGGCCGCGCGGCAGGGGCACCGGCTCGCCCGCCGGCGTCACCGGCAGCTCGCCCGCCAGGCGCTGGCGCCGGTCGGTCCAGGAGGCGGTCAGGGTCAGCCGGCCCAGGCCCCCGGCGTCCAGCCGGTGCTTGGCGAACAGGCTCTCCTCGTTGCGGCCGGTGCGGTCGCGCCAGCCGTCGGCCCGCTCCGCCCCGGCGCTCAGCAGCAGGGCACCGCCCTCCACCGTCGGCGCCTGGACCGAGGCGCCGCCCCTGAGCCAGCCGAAGCTGCCGATGGACAGCTCGGCTTCCGCCCGCGGCGCGTCGCCGACCTCGCGGGTCAGGTAGTTCACCGTGCCGGCGATGGCGCCCCGGCCGTACAGCGCCGACATCGGCCCGCGCACCAGGTCGACGCGGCCGACGGCGCCGAAGGGCAGCTGCTCAAGGTCGACCTCGTCGTCGCCGGTGACGTAGGGGACGCCGTCCACCAGCACCGCCAGCGTGTCGTTATGGATGCGGTTGGGCACGCCGCGGATGGTCAGGCCGGTATAGGTGCCGCCGTCGTTGGTGCCGACCGTGACGCCGGGAAGGCCGGTCAGCTCCTCGCCCGCGAAGCGCACGCCCTGCGCCTCGAACGCGTCGCGCGACACGGTGGAGACGCTGGCCGGCACGTCGCGCAGCAGGTCCGCCCGCCGCGTCGCCGTCACCACCACCTCATCCAGGCGGGAGCCGGGCTGCGATGCGGCGGGGGACGCGGTCTGGGCGCCCGCCGGCAGGGCCAGCGCGGCGAGGGAGAGGGACAGCGGCAGCAGGGGGCGCATGGGGAACCGGAGGGGACAGCGGGGCGGCGGGCCGCCGCTGTTTACCTGAACACGCCCCCGGATCAAGGCCGCGCATCACATGCCGGGCCTGCATGCCCGAAAAGGAAACGGCCGCGGGAGCCGGAGCCCCCGCGGCCGCGCCCGTCAGGCCTGAGCCTTGGCTCAGAAGCCGCCCGACCCGCCGGCGCCCGCCGGACGGCTGGCCGGCGAGGGAGAGCCGGTCGTGCCGGTCGCACCGGTCGAGCCCGTGGCGCCCGTCGAGCCGGTGGCGCCGGTCGAACCGGTCGCGCCGCTGCTGCCGGCACCCATGCCGCTGCTGCCGGTGGCGCCGGTGGCACCCGTCGAGCCCGTGGAGCCCGACGCGCCGGAGCCGGCGCCCATGCCGACCTCGCGGTCGGACCCGGCGCCCGACCCGCCGGAAGCGGTCTGGAACTCGGAGGCATCAAGGCCCAGCGCCTGGATGGTCTGGTGGTCGAGCTTGCCGCTGGCGTCGGTCATGCCCTGCTGCTTCTGGAAGTCGTTCAGGGCCTGCTTGGTGCCCGGGCCCCAGACGCCGTCCACGGCCAGCTCGTTGTTGCCCTTGTCCTTCAGGGCCTGCTGCAGCTGCTTGATCTGCTCGGACTCGAGCTGCGAGGCGTCCATCGCCTGCATGCTGCCGGAGCTGTCGCCGGCCGAGGCCGAGGCGCCGGAGCCCATCGAGCCGGAAGCGCCGGTGGAGGCGGCGCCCGTCGCGCCGGCCTTGGACCCGGCCGCCGTGGAGCCGGTCGTCGCGGCCGCGCCGGTGCTGCCCGTCTGAGAGCCGGCCGCCGTGGAAGAGGCCGACGGCGGGGTCGTCGACTGCGTCGCCGAGGGAGTGGAGGTGGAACCGGCCGTGGAGCCGCTGGTCTGCGCGTGCGCCGAGACGGCCAGCAGCGCGCCCAGGGCCACGGCGGAAGTCAGGGTCAGTGCCTTCATGGGTATTGATCCTCCGAGATTGCCTTATGCGGTCCATGGACGAAGGCCCGTTGCCCGGGCCCGCCACCGCTGCGACCACAACAGGCCGGGGGCGAAAGTGTCACGGGGGGTACCAATCGGGTCGAAAGAAGGGGCTTGCCGGTACCGGGTCGGCGGACACGGAGTGATTACCCCCGACGGCCGGTGGCCCCGGCGATCATCAATTCCTAATCTGCGGCGGTCGGGGAGGGCAGGGGGCCCGGGCCCCGGGACCTGCCGCGGCGGGGTGCAGGGCATGGGCGAGGTGCGGGCTGCCGGTCACGGTGTCGGGTTGGAGGCATCGGTCGACGGCGTGCTCTCGCTGTTCCCGCGCCGCCAGCTCGAGCTGCTGCCCGTCGCCGCCTGCCTGCTGGCCCTCGACGGGTCGCCTGCCGCCGCCAACGCCCGCGCCCGCGCCCTGTGGGGCCGCGGGGCGCCGCGCCTGCTGGGGGAGAACGGGCTGCCGCCGGACGGCGGCGACCCCGTCGCGCTCGCCCTGGCGGAGGGACGCACGGTCTGCGATGCCGAGGCCCTGCTGGAGCGCGACGACGGCAGCCGCCTGGAGGTGCTGGTCTCGGCCGAGCCGCTGCGCGGGCCGGGCGGGATGGCGGGGGTGCTCTGCTGCGTCCAGGACGTCACCGCCCTGCGCCGGGCGGAGCGGGACCGGCACGCGCGCCGCACCGAGGCGGCCCTGCTGGCGAGCGAGCGGCACCTGCGCGCCGTGGTGGAGAGCACGCCCGAATGCATCAAGGTGGTGGCGCGCGACGGAACGCTGCTGGACATGAACGCCGCCGGCCTGCGCATGGTCGGCGCCGCCTGCAAGGAGGACGTCGCCGGCGCCCCCGTCTTCGACCTGATCGCACCGGAGCACCGGGCGGAATGGCGGGAGCGCCACGCCCAGGTCTGTGACGGCGAGGCGATGAGCTGGGAGTTCGACATCCTGGCGCGCGGCGGCCGGCGCCGGATGGAGACGCACGCCGTGCCCTTCCGCCTGCCCGACGGCACCCAGGCCCAGCTGGCGACCACCCGCGACGTGACGGCCCGCCGCGCGGCGGAGGAGCGTCAGCGGCTGCTGATGCGCGAGGTCGACCACCGCGCCAAGAACGCGCTGGCCGTGGTGCAGTCGCTGGTTCGCCTGACCAGGGCCGACGACCGCGACGGCTTCGTCGCCGCGGTGGAGGGCCGGGTGTCCGCGCTGGCCCGCGCCCACGCGCTGCTGGCCGCCGGCGGCTGGAACGCCGTCCCGCTCGACCGGCTGGCGGAGGCGATGCTGTGGAGCGGGCCAGCGCGGGAACGCATCGCCATCGAATCCGGGCCGCCGGTGGCGCTGGCCCCGGACGCGGTGCAGCCGCTGTGCATGGCCCTGCACGAGCTCTTCACCAACGCGCTCCGCCACGGCGCGCTGTCCCGGCCGGACGGACGCGTCGCCCTATCCTGGACGCGCGCCGCCGACGGGTCCCTGGCGCTGGACTGGCGGGAGGAGGGAGGCGGTCCGCCCCCCGAGGACAGGCATGGGGAGGGCCGATCCTCCGGGGAGGACCCGCCCGGCGGCTTCGGCCTGACGCTCGTCTCCGCCATCGCCGTCCAGCTGGGCGGCACCGTCACGCTCGACTGGCGGCCGGAGGGGCTGCACGGCGCGCTGACGGTGGAGGCGCTCCAGGTGCGGCACGTGGGGGGAGGCGGCGCGGCGGCTTGATGCTGCCGCCGCGCCGGTACGGGTCAGGTCACGCGAGCGATGGCGGCAGGGGCAGCGTCTTCGCCAGGGTCGACACCACCGGAACCGTGTAGATCGGGTCGACCTGGTCCATCAGGACCACGTTCGGCAGCATCTCCGGTCTGCTGGTCTGCGCCGCCCACCAGACGTACCACTTGGCCAGCTCGGCGGAGAGCCTGGGGTTCACGTGGTCCGCCATGTCCAAGATGCTCGTCCGGCCGATGATCTCCGCCAGCCAGTCGGTGATCGGCGGCACGTCGAGCTTGCCGATGAGGTCGCCGAGGGCGGTCTGGGCCTTGCGGATCTCGGCCTCGATCTTGGCCCAGGACTCCTCGGAGATGTTCAGGGCCTTGCCCGTGAAGATGTAGGCGGCGATCTCCGCGACCGAGACGGGAAGCGCGAGGCCGAGGGCGACGCCGACGATCAGCAGGGCCTCCCGGCTCGACAGGAATGCCTGGACGTCGTTCTGCGTGAGGGTCCAGGAGAACAGGTACATGTCGCCCCGGTGGCAGTTGGCGTTCGTCAGCTCCTTCCACTGGTCCTGCTCCATGTCTTCCATGATCGCCATGGAGGCATAGTTGTCGTAGACCCTGAGGTCTCCGGCAGGAATGCTCGCGTCCTTGTCGTCGTGCGGAATATCGGCGTACTGGAAGATGCCGGCGGCCGGGTCCCGCAGCGCGGGCGGGCACTTGAAGACGGCCAGTGCCGTGTTCCCGTTCTTGAGATAGTCGCGCATCGTCAGGCTGCCCAGCGGGGCGTACTGTCCGGCGGGAATCTCGGGGCAGCGGAACAGGCGCTGGCCGACCGGGTGGTTCTTCACGGTGGCGATCAGCGAGCGCCAGTCGTCGTCGGTGAAGTCCTTGCCGGTCTTCAGGTCCATGCAGTGGGAGAACTTGAGGACCACCAGCTCCCGCCGCGACCGGTCGCCGAGGAACGCGTTCACGTCGTTCAGGATCGCATCCAGGTCGGCACCGTTGGCGCCGAGGAGCCCCAGGTGGATGTCCAGGGCGACGTCGTGGACTTCGCCGACATGGATGCTGGTGTCGTTGTAGTGGCCGATGCGGAACTTGCCCTGCGACAGGACCGGCCGCAGGTCGAAGTAGCGGCTCCCCGACATCAGCTGCTCGAAGACCGTCTTGGTCTGCGTCTGGGTGTTGCCGGGGCCGGCGAACACCGTGCTGTCCCGGATCACGTACATGCCGGCGTCGTGGGACCCCGGCATGATCATCCGCTTGAAGGTCTGGCCGGCGATGGCCGGGCCCATGGCGGCCATCCACCGGTCCATCAGCACCGCGCGCGGCGTCGGGACGGAGGCGACGAAGCTGTAGTAGTTCGCCCAGCGGCCGCTGGCGGTCTCGTCGCCGATGAGCCCGTTGGCGGCGACCGGCGCCATGAACCAGCGGGAATTCGCCAGCAGCGGGTCGGACTGCCCGAACAGGAAGGTGCCCGTCGCGGTCTTCAGGGCCGCCAGCGTCGGGTAGAAATTGTCCCACTTGCCGGACTTCGTCGTCTCCGCCAGCTTGCCGGCGGCGGTGACGCGCTGCACGAAGTAGTAGTTGCCGCGACCGATGTCGTTGGTCTGGCCGATCAGGAAGGTGTTGACCTCGTCCACCTTGGCCGCGCAGACCGAGGTGTAGAAGGAGTCGAAGCGGCCCGTGTCGGTCTCGGCGCCGAGAAATCCGCCGGGGAGCAGTTCCTGGAGGTACCAGCGGCCGTCGCTGCGGCGCTGCAGGAAGACGAAGTTCCTGTTGCCGACCGTCACCGTCCGGACGGTCTGGTAGCAGTTGCCGAACTTGCCGGACGCGGTCTCCTTGCCGAGCTTGCCGTCATAGGTGATCTCCTGGATGAACCAGGAGCCGTCGTCGCGGTGGCCGAAGATGTAGCCGCGCCCGTCGGCGGAGTACCCGCAGATGTAGGGCCAGTCGTGGCCGAAGGTATTGGAGTCGGAATCCGGGGCCAGCTCGCCCGTCGGCAGCACCTCCTGGATGAACCAGAACCGCGGCTCGGCCCCGGAGGTGAACGAGGCGTAGCCGAACAGGAACGACTTCTGGTTCGGAGGCAGGCCGACCTGCACCACGGTCATGGCGTTGTACTTGTGGGTCCACTTGCCGACCGCGATCTCGTACGGGCCCATCCGGCCCTCGTCGAGCAGCCCCTGCACGAACGCCCGGTCCGACCGCTGGCTGTAGCCGAACAGCGACTGCCCGATGACGGCCGCCGGGTTCGATGTCCCGAGGTTGATACCATCCATCTCCGATTTCCTCCGTCTTCACGGCCGAGCGGCGGCCATCCCCGCGGGTAGGGCGGCGTCCGGGCCATGGCGTGAGGTAACCTATCGGTGGTATCGCGGACGCGGCTGGTCCAAAAGTATATATCGACTAAAGTATTTCATCCTTTAATCATATGACCGGTCCAACAACGCCAATTGGGCGGCGAATGGAATGGCTTTCGCTAATTAAGCCGTGCCTAGATCACCTTCCCCTCGAACGGGTGCTCACCGGCGCGGCTCTCCACCTCCAGCACCCAGAGGTCGGGGTCGCGCTTCACCGCGCGGTCGATGTAGGCGTCGGCGTCCGGTTCCGGCACCGTGGCGCCGCTGAGGCCGGCCAGCCAGCCCAGCTTGCCGTCCTGGCCGCGGCTCTGGCTCAGCACGCGGCAGCCCTCGCCGCGGATGACGATTTTCAGCAGCACCATGCCGCGCCCGGGCTCGCCCCGGCGCACCACGTAGACGGGCGTGCCTTCCGCGTTGCAGCGGGCGAGATGGGCCTGCACCCAGAGGCCGGTGGGAAGTCCGTCGAACGACATGGGAGGGAGACCTCTCTCGGCCTTGTAATCGGCGGCCGGGGCGGGAAGGATGCGCGGGTCCAATCCGCCCGAAGGCAGCCCCCCGATGCAAGCCCAAACTCGCCGCCGCTTCGCCCGCGCCCTCTTGACCAACGACGACGGGATCGACGCGCCCGGCCTGGCCGTGCTGGCCGAGGTCGCGGCGGAACTCGCCGAGGAGGTCTGGGTGGTGGCGCCGGAGCACGACCAGAGCGGCACCTCGCGCTCGGTCAGCCTGCACGCGCCGCTGCGCGTGTTCCGGCGGGGCCCCGGACGCTTCGCCGTGACCGGCACGCCCAGCGACTGCGCCATCATGGGCCTGCGCCGGCTGATGGAGCAGGCGCCACCGGACGTCGTCCTCTCCGGCATCAACCGCGGCGCCAACATCGGCGACGAGGTCGCCTATTCCGGCACGGTGAGCGCCGCGCTGACCGCCCGCATGCTAGGCGTGCCGGCCTTCGCCTTCAGCCAGGCCTTCCGCGACCGCGACAACGTGCGCTGGGACACCGCCCGCGCCATGATCCCGCGCACGCTGGAGTTCCTGGACGGGTGCGGCGAGCTGCCGGCCTGCGTGCTGAACGTGAACTTCCCCGACGTGGAGGCCGGCGAGATTTCGGGGTTCGAGTTCACCCGCCAGGGCCAGAGCTCGCTGCTGTCGGTCGACGTGGAGGCGCGGCGCGACACCCGCGGCCAGGACTACCACTGGCTGGCCTTCCGCCGGCAGGCCGGCGGGGAGCATGCCGAGGACACCGACATCGCGGCGCTGCGCCGCAAGGCCGTCTCCATCACGCCCGTCGGCTTCGACCTGACCGACGGGCGGGCGCTGGCGGCGCTGCGGGGCTAGGCTTCAGGCCGCCGTCGGCGCCATGGCGTCCAGCACCCGCGCCTCGATCTCCGCCTTGGGCAGCGGGCGGCTGATGAGGAAGCCCTGGATCAGCGGGCAGCCCTCCGCCGCCAGCCAGCGCAGCTGCTCCTCCGTCTCCACGCCCTCCGCGACGGTCTGCAGCCCCAGCTTCTCGGCGAGCGCGATGACGGTGGCGGCGATGGCGGTGTCGCGCGGGATCTCCGCCACGAAGCTGCGGTCGATCTTGATGATGGTGACGGGAAGCTGGCGCAGGTAGGAGAGCGAGGAGTAGCCGGTCCCGAAATCGTCGATGGCGACCCCGACGCCGATCCCGCGCAGCGTCTCCAGCGGACGGCAGTTGGACTCCAGGTCGCGCATCAGCGCCGTCTCGGTGATCTCCAGCGTCAGCAGGTGGGGCGGCAGCCCGGTCTCCTGCAGCACCTCCGTCACCCGCACCGGGAAGAAGGGATCGCTCAGCTGGCGGGCCGAGACGTTGACAGCCATGACGACGGGTCCGAAGCGGCGGCCCCACTCGGCGGCGGTGCGGCAGGCCTCTCGCAGGACCCAGTCGCCGATGGGGACGATCAGCCCGGTCTCCTCGGCCAGCCCGATGAACTCGCCGGGCGGCACGTACTGGTCGCCCATGCGCCAGCGGATCAGCGCCTCCACCCCCACGACGCGGCGGCTGCGCGCCTCCACCTTGGGCTGGAAGAACAGCTCGAAGTCCTCCCGCTCCACCGCCTCGCGCAGGCTGGCCTCGGTGCGCAGGCGGCGGACGGCGCGGTCCGTCATCTCCTGGCTGAAGAACTTGAAGGTGCCGGCGCCGCTGCTCTTGGCCGCGTACATCGCCACGTCGGCGTTGCGCAGCAGCGTCTCCGGGTCGGCGCCGTCCTCCGGGAACAGCGCGATGCCGATGGAGCAGCCGGCATGGACCTGCTGGCCCTCCAGCGTGAAGGGGCGGGACAGCGTCTGCAGCACCCGCTCCGCCACCCGCAGCGCCTCCGCCGCGTCGGGCAGGTTCTCCGCCACGATCAGGAACTCGTCGCCGCCGAGCCGCCCAACCGTGTCGTCGCCGCGCACGGTCGCCTGCAGCCGGTCGGCGACGCCGCGCAGCAGCAGGTCGCCGACGCCGTGGCCCAGGCTGTCGTTGATGTGCTTGAAGCTGTCGAGATCCAGGAAGAGGAGGGCAACGGCGTTGCCCGCGGT
>DASPKT010000302.1:0-2199 GCA_035627915.1 Azospirillaceae bacterium | reverse complement strand
TTCCTCCTCGGACCCCAAGTCTTCTCAGGCTTGATTCCCCCCAGCCATCTCTCAATCCATAGTTTTCTCCAGAAAGGTGCCTCCTGGCCGGCGCGGATATTGCCCTCAGCAAGCAACATCCTTGCAGGTCAGAGGCACCTTTCGTGCTCCCGGGGCAGCCCTCAGATCATGCGCGACGAAAGCCCCGGGCTAGCTGCGGGCCACGGCGCTCCTCGACCTCTGGGGCCTGTCCTGGGCGCCGGGCAGGACCGCGCCGAAGTACCCGCCTTCACCGCCCGGCAGCGGCCAACTCGACGCCGAGCGGGTGGCTGGGGTGCGCCACTTGATAACGTCCTTTATCAACCACTGAATGCCATGAAGACGGGGGCCTCCCCCCGGATCACGCTTGCGGTGAGAGCCGGCAGGCGGGATGAAAGGAGGCCCGGTCCTCATGTTGCACGTCGGGTTGGACCTGAGCAGGACGCGTGTGGATGTGCATGTCATGGACGAGACGGGCGCGCCGGTGCTGGTAACCACCGCGGCGCCAGATAGCGGCGGGTTGGCCTCGCTGGCCTCCCGGGTCGGGGAGTTCGGCCAGCCGGTGACGGCGGCGATCGAGTCGATGACCGGCGCCCGCTTCGTGCACGACCAGTTGGAGCTGCGCGGCTGGCAGGTGGAGATCGCCGACGCGGTCAAGGTCAAGGGGCTGGCCCCGCTGGCGGCCAAGACCGACAAGATCGACGCCTGGGTGCTGGCCGAGCTGTCCCGCCGCGATCTGGTACCGGCGATCTGGCTGCCGGACCCGGCGGTGCGCGGCGAGCGGGAGCGGGCCCGCTGGCGGCTGCACCTGGTGCGTCACCGCACCGCGCTGAAGAACCGGATCCACGCCACCCTGCTGGCCTTCGGCCATCCCTGCCCGGTGGCGGACCTGTTCGGCGCCGCCGGCCGGCGGCTGCTGGCCGGCCTCGAGCTGCCCGAGCCGTGGGCCGGGGACGTGGCCGCCGCGCTGCGGCTCATCGACAGCCTCGACGCCGAGATTGACGGCTGCGAGGCAGCGCTGCGCACGGCCGGCGCCGACCATCCCTACGTGCCGTTGCTGATCACCGTCCCGGGCATCGGGCCGGTGCTGGGCTACACCATCGCCGCCGAGATCGGCGACATCGCCCGGTTCCCGACGGCGAAGAAGCTGGTCGGCTACACCGGGCTGTGCCCGATCGTGCGCCAGTCCGGCCGCAAGGATCACCGCGATTCACTCGCCAAGAACGGCCCGAAGTACCTGCGCTGGGCGCTGATCGAGGCGGCCACCCACGCCGCCCGCCACCCGGCCTACGCCGAGCGTTACCAGCAGACCAAGACCCGGCTGGGCCGCCAGCGCGGCGCCAGGATCGCCCGGGTCGACCTGGCCCGTCGGCTGGCCGAGGCGATCTGGTACATGCTCACCACCTCCCAGCCCTTCGCTCCGGCAGGCGCCGCAAAACCTCTGGCCGCGTAGACGGCCCTCCACTGAATTGCGCCACCGGAGCGAAGCCCCTCCCATCCGACCTGGTCCTCCCGCGAGGAGGCGATAGAGAGATGAGCGCGGCTCCCCACCCACCCGGCCGGTCCCCACCGCACCGGGCCAACCCCAGACCTGCCTCCCGCGGCCGGTCAGCCTGCCGCCGGGCCCTCGCGCGTCCAGGTCGGTCGTCCTCGCCGCTGCGCGGCTGCGGGCGCTCCACCTGGACCCGCAGCGGGACCCGACGGCCCAAGGCCAGCTACGCGGGGCCACCATCAGCCCTCGACAACGGCCCCCGTCTTCATAGAGAGGTCTTCTCACCTGCTTCCGCGATCGAGTGAGGTCAGCACCAATGCGGCTGCGGCAATTGCGCCGATGCGCTGCGGGCAGAGGGTGACCCGGTCCAGGGCGCGCCAGCGGCCGAGTAGGGCGTTGCCGCGTTCGGCGGGCGCGCGGAGCGCGGTGATCAGGGAGTTGTAGCAACGGTTGTCGGTGTGCAGCGGCCCGTCGGGCTGGTGCTTGATCGGCACGTGGATGCCGACGCCGGCGCCGGTGTAGCCCTTGTCGGCCAGCACCGGCAGTCCGCGGGCGGCGTGCGGCCAGGCCGACGGCGCGGGCATGGGTAAGCACGGCGCCCAGGGCGGGAGCATGCGCGGCGATCACGTCGAGTGCTTCGTGCAGGTAGCGGTAGGCGGTGGCGATGCTGACCCCGGCGTCTGCGGCCA
>DASPKT010000301.1:0-20763 GCA_035627915.1 Azospirillaceae bacterium | reverse complement strand
TGTTCGAGAACCCCGCCCACGACTTCCCCACCCGCATCGAATACCGCCGCGACGGCGACCGCCTGACCGCGACCGTCTCCGGCCCCGGCAAGGACGGAAAGACGGTGTCGCAGAGCTGGACCTGGCAGCGCGCGGCGGGCGTGGCGCCCTGAGGGTATAGGGGGCGGCCTTTTGATCGAGCTCAGAAACCGTGTTGGCATGAGGACCGGGATGCCAAGACGAGCTGCACACATCGGGAGCGGCACCCTTTCCCGGGAGCATCTCCCCGCTCTTCAGCCTGAGCCTGTCGAAGCCTCATCCTGAGCTTGTCGAAGCCTCATCCTGAGCCTGTCGAAGCCTCATCCTGAGCTTGTCGAAGCCTCATCCTGAGCTTGTCGAAGGACGCTCGCCGCCCCCGCTGCCGGCCTCCCGCCGGCCTATGCCCTGACCGACGGCGCCTGCGGGACCTGGAGGCGGACCCAGGCGTGGGCGCCGGTCTGGAAGGAGAGGGTGCCGGCGTAGCCGACGGCCTGGAGGCTGCCGGTGAAGATGCCGTCCAGCTCGCGCTTCAGCTCGCCCGGCAGCAGTTGCGCGGTGCGCACCACCAGGTCGAAGCGGCCGGGCCAGACCAGCCCGTCCAGCTGCATGGCGCCCAGCCGTGTGAACTCCACGTCGATCAGGAAGCGCCGGGCGCGGCCGCGCGGGTCGTCGCCCGTCTCCTCCGCCTCCTCCTCGCCGGCGCGGCGGACGGCCATCTGCAGGCGGGTGACGGCGCCGGCCTCGGCGAAGGGGAGGACGTGGCTGCGCCAGCCCTCCGCGTTCGGCTCCGCCGCCTGCCGGGACGCGGCCTGGAAGTCTTCCGCCAGCCGCCCGGCGAGGTCGCGGCGCCCGGCCCGCTCCAGCGCCTCCAGCGCGCCGCCGCCGAGCCAGCCGCCGGCGTCGCCGCCGCGCAGCGCCGACAGGAAGAACACCAGGTTGCGGGTCAGCCGCTTGTTCGGCTGCGGGATGACGCCGTCCAGCAGCGTGCGCGCCAGCGCCGGGTCGGTGGCCGCCAGCACCACCATCGCCTCGCGCAGCGCCGGCCAGTCGCCGCCGCGCAGCGGGTCGAGCGGGGCCGGGACGGCCGCGTCGGGCGTGCGCCCGACCTCCAGCAGGACGGGGGCCCCCACGGGAAGATCGCTGCGCGCCTGGAGGACCAGCGTGCCCGCCGGCGTCGCCACAACCGCCTGCCCGTCGCGCGTCGCTCCCGCCACGGTGCCGGCGACGGTCAGGGGCGCCTCCTCCCCGGCCGCCGCTCCCGGGGGGACCGACGCTTCCGCTTCCACCAGCCGGACGCGCAGGGCCGTGCCGGCCGGCAGGGGCGCCGGCTGCCGCTCCGCGGAATGCGCCGGGAGTTGGGCGGCCTGTGCCGCCGGGGCCGGCTGGCCCGCGGAGGACTGGCCCGGGGGCGCCTCCGCCTCCACCCGCGGGGGCAGGGCGGGCGCGCCTGCGGGGGGATCGGGCTGCCTGGGCGGTGCCGCGGCGGGGGCAGCGTTCGCCTGGGATGGCGGCCGGTAGGCGGCAGGGAACGGTGCGGCAGGCGCGGCGGGGGCATGCCCCGCCGCCGGGGCGGACGCCATCTCTTGAGGTCGCGGCGGTGCTGCTGCGGGGGCCGTCTCCGGCGCCGCCGCGGCTGCCCGGGCCATCGCGCGGTAGGCGGCATAGGGCTGCGGTGCCGGCGCGGGCCGCCTGGCAAGGGGGGCCTCCGGCGTCGCGGCCTGCCCGCCGGCCCCAGGGGGCGCCGGGGCACCGGCCGCAGACGCCGTTCCGCCCGGGCCGGCCGCTGTCGGGGCCGCTGTCGGGGCTGCTGCCAGGGCCGCTGCCGGGGCCGCTGTCGAGGTCGCCGGCTGACCCGTCCGGTGGGCGTCGCCAGCGGGGAGCGGTGCGGCCGGGATCGGCGCCCGGGGCCCCGCCGGCGGGTTCTGCGCTGTCGCTGGAACGGGACCGCGCGGCCCCGGCGCGGCATCCCCGGGGGCGGTATCGGCCGCCGGCAGACGCGGACCAGCCCCGGTGCCGCCGTGGGCGAGGGGGGCCGACATTCCGGCCGGTGCCGCCGGTAGCTTGGACTGCGTGTCCGGAACCGCCGTATGGCCGTTGCCGGCCGCTTGGGCCGGTATCCGTATGGAGGCCGTGGAAGGCGGGCCGGCCGCGCCGGGCGGAACCGGCGCCTGTGGCATGCTGCGCGCCGGCGCCGCCCCCGGTTCAGGCGGGATGCGGGCGGCTCCTTCGGCTGGGAGCCGGGGGGGCGGGTCGGGCCTCGCCTGTGCCTGGTCCTTCGGTGCCCGTTCCGCCGGCGCCCGTTCCGCCGGCGCACGCCGCGGCGGCTCGTCCCCGAGGGTTGGGAGGTGCGCGTCCAGGGTGCCCGCGGCCAGCCTGGGCGGCAGGCGCAGGGAGGCCGGAAGCGGCTCCGGCGTTGGCGGGGGACCGGCCATCGAGGGTGACGGGCCGGGCTGCCCGCCGCGGGGTGCCGGGGCTCCGGTATCGCCCGGCCTCGTGCCGGCCACGTCCGTCGGCGGCGAGCCGGCCGAAGGGACGGCCGCCGGATCGGGCGGCCGGGCAGGCTGTGCCTGGACAGACACCGGCGGCGTCGATGGCGCGGGGGCGGGCGCGCCCGCCTGCGCCGGTGGCGCGAGGGGAGGCGGAACCGTCCCCGCCGACGGTTGTACCGGGGCGTCGGGACCCGTAGGGCCCCTGGGGGCCGCGGGGCCGGCCGGTGCGGCTGCGCCCGTGGGCGTCCCGGCGGGCATCCCGGTTCCGGGCCCCGTCGGCGCTCCACCGGCCGGTGCCGCGGTGCCGGATGGCGCGCCGGGGCCGGGCGGTGCTCCCGGCGCGGCGCCGGCCGCTGGCGCCCCCGTCGCCGGCGTGCGGTCGGGCAGGGGCAGTTCCGGCAGCAGAAGTTCGGCGATGCCGGGGCCCGCCGGCAGGGGCGGAGCCGGCATCGGGCCGGCGGACGGCGCGCCCGGGGGCACAGTCGGCGCCGGTGTGCCCGGTGGAGGCGCTGGCGGCGAGCCTACCGGCGCCGATCCGGCCGACGGGGTGCCGGGCGACGCCGGTGGGATGCCCGCACCGGCTACCGGGGAGGAGCCCGGGGGCGGGGGCTGTCCGCCGGGGCCGCCCGGCGCCGGCAGGATCAGGCCGAGGCCGGGTGCCGTGTGCGGGGGCGCAGCCGGCGGGGATGCGGTCTGCGGCTGTGTGGTTTGCGGCTGTGTGGCCTGCGGCTGCGTGGGGGCCGCGGCGGGGCGCTGGCCGGCGGGCGCGGTTCCGGGTGCGGCCCCGGGTGCGGGAGGGCGCGGCGGCGGGCCGGCCACCACGGCGGGGACGGTGATGCCGGGGCGCAGCAGGGGGAGCGGCGCCGGGGCCGCGGCGGGGGCCGGTGCGGGCGGGGCGGCCTGGACCTGCGGCGCCTGGACCTGAGCCGGGGAGGGCTGGGCCAGCACGGTGGCGCGGGCCGGGCCGGCCGGCGTCGCGGCGGCGGGGATCTGGAGGGTGACCGGGCGGTCAGCGGGCAGCGGCGTCTCGGTGCGCACCGTCACGTCGCCGGCGGCGGTGCGGATGGTGGCGGCGCCGTCGCGCTGGGCCACCACCTGGCCGCCCAGGGTCAGCGCCCGGGTCAGGCCGGCGAGGCGCTCCGGCAGCCGCTCCACCAGTACCTCGCCCAGCGGCACCGGGGCCGGCTGAGGCGGGGCGGCGGAGGAGGCGGTCCCGGCCGGGGCCGGGGGCAGGGGCGGCGTGCCCGTGGACATGCGCCCCCCGCCCGCCGCCTTAGGCGCCCAGGTTCAGGCGCTGGGCGATGGCCTCGATGTCCTGCGCCGCCTCGCAGTTGGGGAAGCGGACCAGAAGCGGCGTCTGCGTCTTGATGGACTCGCGCACCTTGTTGTCGCGGCGCACGATGCCGGCCAGCTGCGGCTCCTTGTTCAGGAACTTGCGGCAGGCCATGCGCAGCGTCTCGTAGGTCTTCTCCCCCTCGTTGCGGGACTGCGCCATGTTGATGACCACGCGCAGGTCGGCCGAGGGGTTGGCCTGGTAGCTGAGCTTCAGGAAGGCGTAGGCGTCGGTGATGGAGGTCGGCTCGTCGGTGGTCACCACCAGCGAGGTCCCCGCCGGGCCGGAGAAGGTGCGCACGTTGCGGTCGACGCCGGCGCCCAGGTCGATGACGACCCAGTCGTAGGTGCGGGCGACGTCGGACAGCTCGTTGCGCAGCTGGTTGAGGCGCGCCGGCGGCAGGTTCGCCAGGCTGCCGGAGCCGGAGCGGCCGGCGATGATGTCGAACCCGCCCTCGGGGAAGCGCTGGGCGGCGCCGCCCAGGCTGACCATGCCGTCGATGACCTGACCCAGGTCGCGCTTCGGCATCAGGCCCAGCTGGATGTCCACGTTGGCGAGGCCGAGGTCGCCGTCGAACAGCAGCGTGCGGCGGCCCGATCGCGCCAGCGCGTGGCTCAGCGTGATGGAGAAGAAGGTCTTGCCGACGCCGCCCTTGCCGCTGGCGACGGCCAGCACGTTCTGGCGGCGGAGCGGGGTGACGTTGGCCGGGGCGGTGGTGAGGTCGGTCATGCGTGGGTCCCCGTGTGCATGGGTCGGCGCTGGGCGGTCTCCGCCCCCGGCATCATCAGGCGTGCGAGAGAGGTGGGCGACAGCGGCGTCAGCCCCTCCGCCGCCTTGGGCGAGGTGCTGGCGTCGCAGAAGCAGAGGTCGGCCTCGAAGGCGGCGTTCAGCAGGCTGCCCAGCCGCCGCGCCATGTCGAGGCGGGTGACCAGCAGCCGGCGGACGCCGAGGTGGCGGAAGGCGCGGGCGGTCTCGGCCGCCTCCACCGCGTCGGAGCCGGCGGGCAGCACCAGCACCGGCTCGATGTCGGCGGCGACCAGGAAGTCGCGCAAATCGTTCATGTCCGCCTGGCTGTAGGGGTTGCGGCCGGCGCTGTCGACCAGCACCTGCTCCATGCCCCGCTGCACCTCCAGCGCATCGGCCAGGGCCAGCGGATCCTCCACCGTGATGAGGCGCTGCTTCAGGACGCGGGTGAAGGCGGAGAGCTGCTCGATCCCGCCGGCGCGCACCGTGTCGGTGCTGATGACGCCGATCTGCCGGCCCTTCATGGCGGCGCGGGCGCACAGCTTGGCCATGGTCAGCGTCTTGCCGGCGCCGGGCGGCCCCACCAGCATCAGGGGCTTGGGGAAGCGGCCCTCCGGCAGCGGCTGGAAGGTGAAGACGGCGTCGAGCGCCGCGCCCAGCGCCATCAGCGGGTCGCGGGCGTCGAAATTGTCGAGCGTGTCGATCAGCCGCTGGTTCAGTTCCGCCGGCACGCCGTGGCGCAGCAGCGTGTCGGACACCTGGTCCACCACGTCGGGGCCGACCGGCTCCATCATGCCGAAGCGGGGCCCGGGTGCCGCGGGTGCGGCGGCGAGGCCGCCATAGCCCTCGTCCTCCTCCACCGCGGCGGTGACGCGGACGCCGACGCCCTCCTCCTCGCGGGTGGCCACGATGATGGCGTCGTCGCCCAGCACCTCGCGCACCTGGCGCATGGCGTCGGCCATGGTGGGGCCGTGGAAGGACTTCAGTCGCATGGCCGCCCCTCTCCTCCGCCGGTTCTCCTCACTCTACCCCCTTCGGGCGTCCGCCGCGCGTGATTCATGGCTCAGATCTGCCCCAGGGTCTTGATCTTGGCCTTCGGGTGGATCTCGTTCTGCGACATGACCGTCGTCGCCGGGCGGAACCTCTCGATGATGGACCGGACATAGGGCCGGATCGGCGGGCTGGTCAGCAGCACCGGCGCCTCGCCCTGCATGGCGAAGCGCTCGAAGGTCTGGCGCACGGCGGTGATGAAGCCCTGCAGCCTGGACGGCGCCATGGCGAGCTGCTTCTCGTCGCCGTCGCCGACGATGGATTCGGTGAAGGCCTGCTCCCACTCGGGGCTCAGCGTCACCAGCGGGATGTAGCCCATCTCGTTGGTGTGGCTGTCGGAGATTTGGCGGGCCAGGCGCGCCCGCACGTGCTCGGTGATCTGGGTGATGTTGCGGGTGTAGGCGCAGGCCTCCGACACCCCCTCCAGGATGGTGGGCAGGTCGCGTACCGAGATGCGCTCGCTGAGCAGGCTCTGGATGACCCGCTGGAGCGCGCCGACGCTGATCTGCTGCGGGATGACGTCGCCGACCAGCTTCTGGTGCTCCTTGCCCATCTCGTCCAGCAGCTTCTGCGTCTCGGCGTAGGACAGCAGGTCGGACATGTTGTCCTTGATGACCTCGGTCAGGTGCGTCGTCACCACGGTCGGCGGGTCGACGACCGTGTAGCCCTTGAACAGCGCCTCCTCGCGGTAGGCGGGCTCGATCCACATGGCGGGCAGGCCGAAGGTCGGCTCGGTCGTGCTCTCGCCGGGCAGGCCGATGGGCTCGCCGCGCGGGTCCATGCACAGCAGCATGTTGGGGCGCACGTCGCCGCGGCCGGCCTCGATCTCCTTGATGCGGACGACGTAGGTGTTGGGCGGGAGCTGCAGGTTGTCCTGGATGCGGACGGCCGGCATGATGATGCCGATCTCGGAGGCCAATTGGCGCCTGAGCCCCTTGATCTGGTCGGTCAGCCGGTGCCCCGCCTCGCTGTTGATGAGCGACAGCAGGCCGTAGCCCAGCTCCAGCCGGATCAGGTCGATGGCGAGTGCCGTGGAGATCGGCTCCTCCGCCACCGGCAGGGCGGGGCGGGCGGCCACCTCCTCCTGCTCCTTGGCGACCTCCTCCACCTTGCGCAGCTTCGGCAGGTAGTAGGCGGCGGCGCCCAGCGCGATGGCCAGCGAGACGAAGGGCAGGAACGGCATGCCCGGCAGCAGGGCGATGGCCAGCAGCATGGCCGAGGTCAGCCCCAGCGCCGCCGGGTAGAAGCTGAGCTGGCCGAAGAACGCCTTGTCGGCCGACCCGGTCGAGCCCGACTTCGACACCATGAGGCCGGCGGCCAGCGACACGATCAGCGCCGGGATCTGCGAGACCAGGCCGTCGCCGATGGTCAGCAGCGTGTAGGTCTGGCCGGCGTCGGTGAACTTCATGTCGTTCTGGCCGATGCCGATGATCATGCCGACGATGACGTTCACGAAGGTGATGACGATGCCGGCCACGGCGTCGCCGCGCACGAACTTGGACGCACCGTCCATGGCGCCGAAGAACTGGCTCTCGTCCTCCAGCTCCTTGCGCCGGGCCTTGGCCGACGCCTCGTCGATCAGGCCGGCCGACAGGTCGGCGTCGATCGCCATCTGCTTGCCGGGCATGGCGTCCAGGGTGAAGCGCGCCGCCACCTCGGCGATGCGGCCGGAACCCTTGGTGATGACGGTGAAGTTCACCAGCACCAGGATCGAGAAGACCGTGACGCCGATGATGAAGTTGCCGCCCATGATGAAGCCGCCGAAGGCCTCGATCACGTGGCCGGCGGCGTCCGTCCCCTCGTGCCCCTTGGCGAGGATCAGGCGGGTGGAGCCCAGGTTGAGCGCCAGGCGCAGCATGGTGGAGACCAGCAGCACCGTGGGGAAGGAGCTGAACTCCAGCGGCTTCTGGATGCTCAGCACCGTCATCAGGATGAGGACGGAGAAGGTGAAGGAGACCGCCAGGCCGAGGTCGAGCAGCAGCGGCGGCATCGGGAAGATCAGCATGACCAGGATGGTCACGATCCCGATGGCGAACCAGATCTCCGTGCGCTTGCCGAACTCCCCCAGGATGCCCTGGAGGTTCAGCCCCGCGATCGGGTTCTTGCCTTGTGCCTGATCGGTCATCGCCGACGGTGTCCCCTTCCGCTAAGCCGCCGTCAGACGGCCGCGCGGTCGTAGTCGCCGCCCGCCGGCGGCGGCACCGCCACGCCCTCGTCGCTGTACTGCTTCAGCTTGTTGCGCAGCGTGCGGATGGAGATGCCGAGGATGTTGGCGGCGTGCGTGCGGTTGCCCAGGCAGTGGCTGAGCGTGTCGATGATGAGGTCGCGCTCCACGTCGGCCACCGTGCGGCCCACCAGCGCCGCCGTTCCCGCGGCCGTGGCGTCGCCCGGCTGCGGCATGGCCGCGGAGGGGGCGGCCGGGGCGGCTGCGGCGACCCGGGCGGCGACCGGGGCCACCGCCGGCGCCGGCTTGGCCGCGGCGGGTTCCGCCCCGGTCAGCAGGATCGCCTCCGGCCCGATCTCGGTGCCGCGGGACAGCAGCACGGCGCGGTGCATGGTGTTCTCCAGCTCGCGCACGTTGCCGCGGAAATGGTGGGCCTGCAGCATCGCCATCGCCTGCGCGCCCACGGTCCGCTCCGGCAGGCCGTTGGCCTCGGAGTACTTCCGCGCGAAGTGCTGGGCCAGCACGGCGACGTCCTGCGGCCGCTCGCGCAAGGGGGGCAGGATCAGGTTCACCACGTTCAGGCGGAAGTACAGATCCTCGCGGAAGCGGCCGCCGCGCACCTCCTCCTCCAGGTTGCGGTTGGAGGTGGCGAGCACGCGGATGTCCACCTTGACCGGCGTCGTGCCGCCGACCCGGTCGATCTCGCGCTCCTGGATGGCGCGCAGCAGCTTGGCCTGCAGGCGGATGTCCATCTCGGAGATCTCGTCCAGCAGAAGGGTGCCGCCGTTGGCCTCCTCGAACTTGCCGACGCGCCGGGCGACGGCGCCGGTGAAGGCGCCCTTCTCGTGGCCGAACAGCTCGGATTCCAGGAGGTTCTCCGGGATGGCGGCGCAGTTGACCGAGACGAAGACGGCGTTGGCGCGCCGGCTCTTGCGGTGGATGAAGCGCGCCATCAGCTCCTTGCCGGTGCCGGACTCGCCGGTGATCAGGACCGAGGCGTCCGACGGCGCGATCTGCTCCGCCAGCCGCAGCGTGCCGGCCATGACCGGGTCGCGGCTGACGATGGCGTGGCTCTCCTCCGTCACCGCCTCCAGCACCGCCGCGATCAGCTGGGCGTCCGGGGGCAGGGGGATGTACTCCTTGGCGCCGGCGCGGATGGCCTTGACCGCCGCCTGGGCGTCGGTGCCGATGCCGCAGGCCACCACGGGGACCGCGAACCGCTCCGCCTTCAGCGCCTCGATCAGCATGCCGACGTCGAGCTTCACGTCGATCATGACGAGGTCGGCGCCCTGGCCGGTGCGCAGCGCCGTCATGGCGCCCCCGATGCTGTCGGTGTGCGCGACCTTGGCGCCCTTCTGGAGCGCGATCTTGCCCGCCGCGGTGATGTAGCCTTCCAGCGTTCCAACGATCAGCAGTCGCATCGGTCAAACCCCTTTCCGGGAACTTCTCTGTCGTCTCGGGTCATCAGTCGAAGACGCGCAGCCGCAGGTCGGGCGGCAGCACGGTGTTCATCAGGATCTCAAGCCGGCGCGGGTTCTCCTGCCGGGCGACGGAGACGGCGCCCAGCATGTAGAGCGTGTCCACCAGCCCCTGCGCCTCGGCGTTGCGCTCCAGCTTCCCGGCCAGCGGGGCCAGCACCATGCTGCCCAGGATGGCGCCGTAGAATGTCGTCAGCAGCGCCACCGCCATGGCCGGGCCGATGGAGGAGGGGTCCTGCAGGCTGCCCAGCATCTGCACCAGGCCGACCAGCGTGCCGATCAGCCCCATGGCGGGCGCCACCTCGGCGGCGCGGCGCAGCACCCGGGCGCCGTTGGCGGCGCGCGCCTGCTCCGCCTCGATCTCGGTGCGCAGGATGCGCTCCACCTCCTCGGCGGGCAGGCCGTCCACGATCATCTCCACCGCGCGGCGCAGCAGGCCGGACTTCTCCAGCTGCGGCACCAGCCCCTGGAGCGCCAGCGGCCCGGCGCGCCGGGCCACGTCGGCCAGGCGCAGCACGTACTCCGCCGTGTCCTTCGGGCTCGGCACCCGGCGGGCGACGGCGGCGGCCAGCAGGCGGCGGGCGACGCCGACGTCCTCCATGGAGAAGCTGACGGCGGTCACCGCCACGGTGCCGCCCAGCACGATCAGCACGGAGGCGAGGTCGAAGAAGGCCAGCAGGTTGCCGCCCATGACCAGCGCCGCCGCGACCAGCGCCAGCCCGCCGGCCAGCCCCAGCACGGTGGCGAGGTCGAGGCCGCCGCGGGCGCGCACGGGCCGCGGCAGCGCCACGGGCGCCCCGGCCTGGGGCGGCGGGCTGGCGCTGGCGGCGGCGTCGCGCGGCGGGCGCGGGGCGGTGGTGGCGCGGTCGTTCACGAGCGGTCCGACTTGATGATTTCGGTCATGGTCACGCCCAGCCGGTCCTCCACCACGACGACCTCGCCGCGGGCCACCAGCCGGTTGTTCACGTAGATGTCGATGGCCTCGCCGACCTTGCGGTCCAGCTCCACCACCGCGCCGCGGCCGAGCTTCAGCAGCTGGCTCACCTGCATCGTGCACTTGCCGAGCACGGCGGAGATCTGCACCGGGATGTCGTAGACCGCTTCCAGGTCCTTCACGACCGGTGCGCCGTCTGCGCCGGCGTCGTTCTCGAAATCGTCCAGGCTCATGCCGTTCCTCGCGGGACAGGGATCGCTGTTGATACGCCGTTCTGGTTAAGGATCACCGCGCGGCCTCCATGGCGGGGGCGGCGAAGCCTTCCAGCACGCCGCCGGCGATGCGGTCGATCTCGGCCAGCAGGGCTCGCACGTCGCGCTCGGCCCCGCCGTCGCCCCAGTCGGCGCGGCAGTCCAGCTCGCCGCAGCGGGGGTCGGCGATGACGGTGACGGTGCCGGCGAAGCCGTGCCGGGCCGCCATGCCCTCCACCTTGTCCTTGAGCTGGTCCAGCCAGCTCTCGTGGACGCGGAAGACCAGCTTCGGCTCGTCCGACAGCTCGGTCAGGAAGGCGGCGATGGTGCCCTCCACCTCCGCCAGCCCGTGGCGGCGGACATAGGCGGGGAACAGCTTGCGCACCAGCGCCAGGGAGAGGCGCACCGTGTCCTCCGCGCGCTTCGCCCGGCCCTGCGCCTCGGCGTTGATGAGCTGCACCAGGTGGGCGTCGATGCGGTTCAGCGCGTCGGCCAGCGCCCGCTCGGCGTCCACCTCGGCCTGCTTGCGGCCCTCCGCCCGGCCCGCCTCCATGCCCTGCTGGCGGGCCATGGCGACCTGCTGCTGCAGCTCGGCAAGCGTGAAGGTCGGCTCCGGCGGCGGGGGCGGCGGCTCGGGCGGGGCCTCCGGCTCGGGCTCGGGCGGGGGCGCGGCGGCGGCCTCCGGCGGCGGGCGGCCGTCGTTCGGGTCGAAGGACAGGTCGAACAGGAACTTGTGGATGTTGGACATGGCGGCGCCGGGTTCCTATCCGCTCTCAGCTTTCCTGGTAGAGCCAGTTGCGGATGATGGAGACGGCCTCCTCCGGGTGCTTCTCGACGATCTCGCCCACCTTGCGCAGCGAGGACGCGCGCACGCGGCCGTCGACGCGGTTGATGTCGATCATCTGCTCCAGCTCCTCGTTGGCCTGGGCGGCCTCCATGGCGAGCTCGCGCGCCAGCGCGCCGCCGCCGGGGCCGGCCAGCTGGGGCATGCCGCTCTGGTCGGCCAGCAGGTCCGGCTCCTCCTCCAGCTGCGGCGTGCGGTCCAGGGCGCGGGCGACCAGCGGGCGGATGACCAGCAGGATCACCAGGATCGCCACGATGGCCAGCACGATGGTCTCGGCGATGCGGAACACGTCCTGCTTGGGCAGGCCGAACAGCGTCTCCTCGGCGGCGGAGTCCAGCTCGCCCTCGGCGGTGGCGAAGCGCATGTTGACGACCTCGACCGTGTCGCCGCGCGCCCCGTCGAAGCCGATGGCGCTGCGCACCAGGGCCTCCAGCTGCTGCAGCTCCTGCTCGGAACGCGGCGTGTAGACCTGGGCGCCGTTCTCGCCGGGCGCGTAGTTGCCGTCGACCAGCACCGCGACGGAGAGGCGGCGGACCTGGCCCGGCCCGCGCTCGTGCACCTTCACGGTCTTGCTGATCTCGTAGTTCACCGTCTCCGTCGTCCGGTTGATCTTCTCCGAACTGGTGCCGGTGGCGTTCTGGGTGGCGTCGGCGGTGGGCAGGTTGTTGGCGACGGTGACGGGGTCGACGCCGTCGCGGTCCTGCCGCTCCTCCTGGTTGTTGTCCGTCTCGGTGGAGCGGACGACCTGCCCCTCGGGGTCGTAGGTCTCGCTGTTGGTGACGATCTTGTCGAGGTCGAGGTCGAGCGACACCTCCGCCCGCACCCGGCCGTAGCCGACGGTGCGGCCCAGCAGGTCCTCGATCTGCTGCTGCAGGCGGCGCTGCTCCGCCAGCTTCTTCTCCTCCGCCGTCGCCATCATGGCCTCCGGCGTGTCGGCGCCCATGCCGCGGGCCAGCAGGTTGCCCTTCTCGTCCACGATGGAGACCATGCCGGGCTCCAGCTGCGGGACGGAGGCGGCGACCAGGGTCTGGATCGCCAGCACCTGCTCCTTGCCCAGGCTGGCGCCGGGGCGCAGTCGCAGGAACACGCTGGCCGTCGCCGTCTGGGTATTGCGCGAGAACAGCTCGCGCTTCGGCAGCACCAGGTGGATGCGGGCCTGCTGCACCGGCTGCAGCGTCTGCACCGTGCGCGCCAGCTCGCCCTCCAGCGCGCGGAGCTGCTGGATGTTCTGCATGAAGTTGGTGGTGCCCAGCCCCTCCGGCTGGTTGAAGATCTCGTACCCGACGTTGCCGCCGGTCGGCAGGCCCTGCTGCGCCATCAGCATGCGCACCCGGCCGACCTGGTCGCCCGGCACCTCGACGCGGGTGCCGTCGGCGCTGACCCGGTAGGGGATCTGCTGCTGCTCCAGCTGCTGGACGATGGCGCCGCCGTCGGCGGGGGTGAGGTCGGCGTAGAGCAGCGACATGCTCGGCGAGGAGCCGGCCGTCATGAGGTAGAGGAACAGCCCGACGATGACCAGCACGACGCCGCCCATCGCCGCGAGCCGCATGGCGCCGAGGTTGCGCAGGGTCTGCAATAAGGCGTCCACGTCGTCTGCTCCCGACTGGCGTTCACCGGACCGGATGGAAGATTCTATCTCCGGCTAACCCCAATTGCGAGGATTCTGGGGAACATTCGGTGAATGGGCGGTTAAGCCAGTGGGCAATTTTTGCCCATTTTGGGATAGGTGTGGCGATTCTGCCACGCATTCGGCAAGGGACTCCGTCGCCTCCCATGCCGTCCGCCTTGCAGGGCGCAAGAGTCTCCCGCCCCGCAGCCTCCCCGCCGCGATCACTGCAAGACGGATGCCTGGGACAGGGGAGGTGAAGAGCTATGCCGGGTCGGCACTCCCGGATTTCCATCCGTCATTCCGGCGAACGCCGGAATCCAGGGGTGGATTGCCGCTGCGCCCCGGGTCACTGGACCCCGGCTTTCGCCGGGGTGACGGCCAGGGGTCTGGATCTGCCCGACCGCGCAGGTCTCCCCGGCGTGTCGCTACGCCCCCCGCATGCGGTGCCGGCGCCAGCTGCCGTGGAAGCGGTGGAGCATTGACTGGACGGGGGAGCGGGCGCGCTCGGGGTCCAGGATCTCGTTCTCCACGATGAAGGATGCGGCCGGCCCGGGCTCCGGCGGGTCCAGCGGCGCCAGGGTGCGGCCGGGGCGCTGGCGCAGCACCTCCACCGCGGCGGCCAGCGAGCCGCCGCAGGCCGCCATGGCGCCGCGCACCTCCTCCACGGTCCGGCCCAGATGCTCCGCCACCAGCCCGTCGCGCAGGTCCAGGATGCCCGATGTCACGTCCTCGCGCCCGGGCGGCGCCTCTATCGCCAGGTCGCACTCCGTGTCGAAGCCCATGGAGCGGTTGTTGACGTTGGAGGAGCCGACGCGCAGCAGCCGGTCGTCGACCACCAGCACCTTGGCGTGCACGTAGATGGGCCGGCCGCGCTCCGCCCGCGGCGTGTAGATGCGGAAGCGGCCCCCGCGGTCGGCCTCGCGCAGGTGGGCCAGCAGATGGGCGCGGGCGCTGCCCATCGCCGTCTCCTCCAGCCAGCCCTTGGTGGCGAGCGGGGTGACCACCACCACCTCCGGCCCGTCCGGCTCCGCCAGCCGCCGCCCCAGCGCCTTGCCGATGCGCCGGGAGGCGAAGTACTGCGCCTCGATGTAGATGGTCCGCCGGGCCGAGGCGATGGCGGCCAGCCACAGCCGCTCGATCTCGCGCACCTCCTCCTGGTCGCCGTATTCCGGGTGGGTGCGGGCGATCGCGACGTCCACGTCGCGGAAGCGGGGGCGGACGATCCCGGGCCAGGGGTCGGAGCCCGGCGGCGGCACCGGCAGGTCCTGGCCCGTGGCGGACTTCCAGCGCCGGCGGCCCAGCTCGCCCAGCGCCCGCGCGGCCTCGCCGTCGACCGCCGTGGTGACGTCGTGGAAGGGGCCGTAGCGCCAGCCGTTGGGCCGGCGGCGGAAATGGTCGTGGTCGTGGTGCGCGGGCGTGTCCCAGCGGTCGGTCGTCATGTCGATGCCGCCGCAGAAGGCCAGCGCGTCGTCGATCACGACGATCTTCTGGTGGTGGCAGGCGCCGACCGGATGGTCGCTCGCCAGCCGGTAGCGCAGCCGCTCGTTGGTCATCCAGTCCAGCACGAACAGCGGCGTCATGCCGCGCAGCCCCGCCTGCACCATCGACAGGCGCCATTTCAGCACGTTGACGCAGACGTCCGGCCTGGAGCCGACGCAATGGATGAGGAAGCGGCCCAGCCGGTCCGGCCCGTCCACCGTGCGGCGGTCGGGCTCCAGCCGGATGCGGGTGTCGAAGTCCCAGCCGATCAGCAGGATCTGGTGGCGCGCGCGCAGCAGCGCGTGCTTCAGCGCGGAGAAATAGTCCGCCGCGTCGACCAGCACGGCCATGCGCCGGGCCCGCTCCAGCCGCCAGCAGGTGTCGCCCGGCCGCAGGACGCCGGCGGGGGAGGGGGCCCCCGCCGGGTCCGGAACCGCACCCTCGCGCCGAGGCTCCATGGCGGTCAGCGCAGGATGTCCTTGATGGTCTGCTTGATGCCGCCCTTGACCTGTCGGGCGCGGCCGGCGGCCCGGTCTGCCTGTCCCTCGCTCTTCAGGCGCGGGTTGCCCGTGAGGTCGCCCGCGACCTCCTTCATGTCGCCGCCGATCTCCTGCAGGCGGCCCTTGGCCTTGTCCTCGCTGGCGCGTGCCATCCGTGTCCTCCGCTTTGCCAAGGGGCGGCACGCCGCCGCCCCGTCGCCCAGGAGAACGCCTCAGGACGGGGGATTGTGCCCTCAGGCCGGCTCCACCTGGCCGATGCCGAGCAGCTCGACCCCGTCCAGCACGCCGCCCAGGTCGCCGAAGCGGCTGCCCGTCCAGTACAGCGCCTGGCCGCCGGCCGTGTTGCGGATGACAGGGTCGTCGCGCCCGTCGCCGTCGACGTCGCCGACGCCGGCGACCTCCCACCCGGCCGGCAGGACGACGAAGTCGCGGAACCCGGCCGACCCGTCGCCCGGGTTCCAGAACACCAGCGCCCGCGTCTGCGTGTTGAACAGCAGCAGGTCGTCGGCGCCGTCGCCCAGGAAGTTGCCCAGCCCCTCCACCCGCCAGCCCGACCCGGGGGTGAGCGCCAGCAGGTCGGTGAAGCCCGACCCGTTCCAATAGAACAGCCCGCCGGTCGCCCCGTTCTGGAACAGCACGTCCTCGGTCCCGCGCCCGTCCAGGTCGGCGGCGCCCAGCACGGTGAAGCCGGGCTGCAGGGTGATGAAGTCCACCCCCTGGCGCGTCGCCCCGTCCAGGAACCGCAGCGTGCCGGTGCCGGGGTCCTGGATCAGCAGGTCGTCGGCCGGCGTGCCCACCATGTTGCCGACCGCGACCGGGCGGAAGGCGCCCAGGTCGGGCAGGTCGGCGAAGCCGGCGGCGCCGGCCTGCACGTTCCAGGTCAGGTAGCGGCCGCCGCCCAGGCCCAGCAGCAGGTCGGGCCGCCCGTCGCCGGAGAAGTCGCCGGCCCCAGCCACCGCCACGGCGGCCGGGTCGAAGGCGCCGCCGAAGCGGAAGCCCTCCGCCCCGCGGCCCGGCTGCCAGGCCAGCACGTCGCCCGTGGCGCGGGCCAGCAGCAGCCCGGGCTGCGCCGCGGCACCGCCCTGGTCGTCGTTCAGCAGGGTGCCGGCCGCGGCCAAGCTGCGCCCCTCGCCCTGCAGGGTGGCGCCCGACGGGGTGAAGAGGCGCAGCGTCAGGCTCTCGTCCCCCTCGCGGGCGGTGTCGCCCAGGACCGGCACCGTCACGGTGGCGCTGGTCTGGCCGGCGGCGATGGTGACCGTGCGCGCCACGCCCTCGAAGTCGATGCCGGCGGCGGCGGTGCCGTCCTCGGTGGCGACGTGCACCGTCACGTCGGTCGCCGCCGGGGCCGACAGGCGCAGCGTGAAGGTCAGTGCCCGGTCGTTGCCGTCGCCTTCCACCGCCGTCGCGTCCTCCACCGACAGGATCGGCGCCACCGGCAGGGCGGTGCCGCGCGTCGCGCCCAGGGTATAGGTGCCGACATAGGTGAACTCGTCCTCCCACCCGGTGGCGACCAGGTAGTGGGTGCCCGACACGGTCGGCGTGTAGGTGATGAGGGAGGTGCGGCCCGGCCCGTCGTCGTCGCTGTCCTTGATCCGGGTGCCGGTGCCGTCCAGCAGGATCAACCAGGGATCCTCCAGCGAGCCGGCGCCGGTGGTGCGGCCCTGGAGGGTGAAGACGTAGCTCTCCCCCGCCGTCAGCTCGATCCGGTAGCGGTCGCGCTCCCCGTCCGTCTCGATGGAACCGGTGACGGTGGAGCCCACGGCCAGCGCCGCCGCCCCCTCGTTGGTATCCGGCACCGCGTCGGTCCCGCCGACGTCGTCGTCCAGGATGGTGGCGAGGCCGCGCACCTGCTCGCCCGCCGCGAACAGCGGGAACTCCGCCGTGTTCGCCGCGGTCACGACGAGGGAGAAGGTCTCGTCCGCCTCCTTCGCCCGGTCCTGGCGCACGGTGACCGGGACCAGCTTGGCGACCTCGCCCGGGGCGAAGGTCAGGGTGCCGCTGGCCTCCTGGAAGTCGGCGCCGGCCGTGGCCGTGCCGGCGCGGGTGGCGTAGGACAGGGTCAGGGACTGCTCGGAGGGGCGCGACAGCACCACCTCGAACAGAAGCACCGTGTCGTGCTCGCTCGATTCCAGCAGGCGCTGGCCGGCCACCGTCACCGTCGGCAGCAGGGGGGAGGGGACCAGGTCCAGCGTGTGGTCGTCGAAGCGCAGCCGTTCCACCCCCGTCAGCGTGTCGGTGCCCGCCCCGGACAGGGCGCGCACGGTGACCGCCGTGCCGCTTCCCGTGACCTCGTAGTCGGCGCGCGAGCCGGCGAAGACCGCGGTGTCGACGCCGCCGCCGCCCGCGATGGTGTCGTCGCCGGCGCCGCCGGTGAGCACGTTGGGCAGCTCGTTGCCGGTCAGCCGGTCGGCGCCGGCCGAGCCGACCCCGTTCTCGATCTGCGCACCCCAGGCGACGGCCAGGTTGGCGACCAAGCCGTTGACGCTGGAGAAGGCGCCCTGGCGCAGGTCCAGCTCCACCCCGCGGGCGGAGCCGGAGAAGTCCAGCGTGTCCACCCCGCCCGCATCCCAGATCGCCGCCACCGGCAGGCTGGCCGAGGTCAGGTTCACCAGCACGCCCGGCGAGGCGTTGTAGCCGTAGACCGTGTCGCCGGTCCGGGTCGTAAGCTCCGGCCCGTACAGGCGCTGGGCGGCGGCGATGTCGTGCAGCAGCGGCGCCCAGGCGTGCTGCGTCGGCGACCCGTGCGAGGCGCCGGTGGCCGACGCCGCGAAGTAGGACATGACCGTGTACTGGGAATTGTCCTGCCGGTACTGCGCCTCGTCGGCGTAGGAGGTGCCGGTCTCGTCGCCGGCGTCGTAGTCACCCGGATGGTTCAGCCCCAGCGCGTGTCCGACCTCGTGGATCAGGGTGTCGCGGCCGTAGCGGCCCAGCGCCAGCTGCAGGTTGCTGGCGGAGTTCGGGTTTATCCATACGTCGCCGCCGCGCCCCTGGCCGGGGAAGTTGGCGTAGGCGTGGAAGTCCTCGTGCGTGGAGTTGCCGAACAGGATCTGCGCGGTCGACTCCGGCGCCTCCTGGAAGCCGATGGCGAGCAGCTCGTCCCACAGCGCCATCACCGCCCGCGCCGCCGTCTGCTGCTCGGCGGAGAAGGCGGAGAAGCCCTTTCCCTCCGGCCCGTAGCTGGCGGGCGGCGCCACCGTGCGGAAGCCGTAGGTGACGGTGGAGCCGCCCCACTTGTCGCTGTCGCGGGTGATGACGGCGACCGCCTGGTCCAGGCCGAAAGGCGTCTTGGTGTCGGCCGCCCCGGCGGAGGCGGGGGCCCCGTCGGTCGGGGCGGACAGGCAGAGGGGGCAGGTGCAGCCGCCGCCGTCGGCGTGCAGCGCGCGTTGGTCGAGGCCGTCCACTCAAGCTCCTCCGATGCCGTCCGCCCGGGGCAACATCCCCGGGCCGGCCATAGTGCCCCCTTTGAAGGGTAGCGGATAAGGGCGCGGAGGGGGAAGGGCGGGCCTCAGCCCAACGGGACCAGCTTCACCTTCTTGCCCGAAATCGCGAGCGCCAGGCGGCCGTGCTTCAGCGCCAGCGCCTGCTCCCCGAACACCTCCCGGCGCCAGCCCTTCATGGCCGGCACGTCGGCCGCGTCGTCGGCGGCGATGGCCTCCAGGTCGGCGGCGTTGGCGACGAGGCGGCTGGCCACGTCGTTGTCGTCGCAGACCATCTTCAGCAGCACGCGCAGCAGCTCCACGATGGGGGCGATGCCCGGCGGCGGCTCGAACCGCGGCTCGGGCCGGGGCAGCTCGGCCTCCGGCAGGGAGCGCGCCTTCTCCACCGCGGCCAGCAGCTCCTGCCCGTAGCGGCCGGCGGCCATGCTGGGGCCGAGGCCGCGGGTGCGGGCGATGTCCTCAATGGAGTGGGGGACGTGCGCCGCGATCTCCATCAGCGCCTCGTCGCGCAGGATGCGGTTGCGCGGGATGTCCTTGCGCTGCGCCTCGCGCTCGCGCCAGGCGCAGACCTCCTTCAGCACGGCCAGGAAGCGCGGCTTGTCGGTGCGCACCTTGAGCCGCCGCCACGACTCCTCGGGGTCGAGGCGGTAGGTCTCGGGGTTGGCGAGGATGGCCATCTCCTCGGTCAGCCAGTGCTCCCGCCCGGTCTTGGCGAGGCGCCTGGCCAGCTTCTCGTAGGCCGGGCGCAGGTGGGTGACGTCGGACAGCGCGTAGGTCAGCTGCCGGTCGGTCAGCGGCCGGTGCGACCAGTCGGTGAAGCGCGAGGACTTGTCGATGCGCCCGCTGGTCAGCTTGGTGATCAGCGTCTCGTACCCGACGCTGTCGCCGAAGCCGCAGACCATGGCGGCCACCTGGGTGTCGAAGATCGGCTTCGGGACGCTTCCCGTCAGGTGGTAGAAGATCTCGATGTCCTGGCGGGCGGCGTGGAAGACCTTCAGGACGCTCTCGTCCTGCATCACCGCGAACAGCGGCGCCAGGTCGATGCCCTCGGCCAGCGGGTCGATGATCTTCGCCTCGTCCGGTCCGGCGACCTGGATGAGGCAGAGCTGGGGCCAGTATGTCTTCTCGCGCATGAACTCGGTGTCGACCGTGATGTAGTCGGCACCCTTGAGGCGGTCGCAGAAGGCGGCGAGGTCGGCTGTGGTCGTGATCGGCGTCATGGCGCTCCGTCATACACGACGCGGCAGCATGATTGAAGTGCCGGTCTGCACCGGGCCAAGTCCAAAGTCGAAGCAACCGGGGCGACCAGGTCGCAGGCGGGCGTCACCGCCGCTCCCCGACGAACCTTATTGCCGGCGCATCGTGCGAAACGACGTCGATGATGTGATAACCGCAAAGTATCTGCCAGTGGGTGAGGAGGCCTGGGTCTTTGTCCGATGTGGTCGTGCCAATTTTCAGATAGTCCCTGAAGCGGGAGCGGGAATATGTCCTGAACCGCTTGCCGGTGAATTCCTCGTATTCGTCGGGACCGGCGTAGGTTTCATTCGTGACCGAGTAGGCCACGTAGCTGGCCCATTCGATCTCGAAGGTGCGGCACCCGTCCTGGGACGTCACCGCGCAGGAGCCCACGAGCAGAGGTCCGATGGGATGGTCCCCGAACTGCGCCTCGGCTTCCTCGGGCGTGAGCGGTGCTCCCGGCAAAGCTTCCTCCACGAGGATACGGAGCGCGTTGGTCCTCGGTTCGGAAAGGCCACGAAGGTAGAGTTCGTAGCATTCCTGGAGTTCGTCGGCCGGCGAGGACATGGGCTCCCATTCCACTGGATGGCTGGACCCGCAGCATGATCCTGCCGGAGGAGGACGCGCAATCTTGACCCGGCACTTCGCCTTGACAAGCTGGCGCCTTCCATGCCGTCTTGCGCGCCTGATTCCCTAGTCGCCCGGCGAACCGGGAAAACCAAGCTTCAGCCAAGGCCCGAGCCCCATGCACCAGTACCGTTCCCACACCTGCGGCGCGCTGCGCCTCGAGGATGCCGGCAAGACCGTCCGCCTGTCCGGCTGGATCCACCGCAAGCGCGACCACGGGCAGCTGCTGTTCATCGACCTGCGCGACCATTACGGCCTGACGCAGTGCGTGATCAGCACCAGCAACCCGGCCTTCCGGACGCTGGAGGGGCTGCGGCTGGAGAGCGTGGTGACCGTCACCGGCAAGGTGGTGGCGCGCACGGCCGAGACCGTGAACGAGAAGCTGCCGACCGGTGCGGTCGAGGTGCAGATCCAGGAGCTGGCGGTGCAGAGCCAGGCCGACCAGCTGCCGCTCCAGGTCAACTCCGAGCAGGACGCCGGCGAGGAGATCCGCCTGCGCTACCGCTTCCTCGACCTGCGGCGCGAGAAGATGCAGCGCAACATCGTGCTGCGCTCCCGGGTCATCGCCTC
>DASPKT010000300.1:0-5054 GCA_035627915.1 Azospirillaceae bacterium | reverse complement strand
CGCGGCGATCTCGCCGGCCGGCAGCGGGGCGAGCGCGCCCAGGAACTTGCCCACGGGGGTCCGGACGGGGGAGACGATGGCGGCCTTGCGCATGATGGTCGGGTCCTTGTGCGCCGTCGGGCGGCGTCCTTGCTGTGGTCGGGTCGGCCGGTTCAGGCCTCGGCGGCCTGGCGCAGCATCTCGCGGGCGATGATAAGCTGCTGGATCTGCGAGGTGCCCTCGTAAATGCGCAGCAGCCGGACGTCGCGGTAGAACCGCTCCACCTTGTACTCCGCCATGTAGCCGGCGCCGCCGTGGATCTGGACGGCTCGGTCGGCGACGCGGCCGACCGTCTCGCTGGCCAGGTACTTCAGGCTGGCGCACTCCAGGCTGACCTTCTCGCCGGCGTCGAAGCGCGCCGCGACCGAGCGCATCAGCGCCTCCACGGCCAGCGTCTCGGTCTTGCTGTCGGCCAGCATGGCCTGGACCAGTTGGAAGGTCCCGATCGCCTGGCCGAACTGCTTGCGCTCCATGGCGTAGCGCAGGCTCATGTCGATCAGCCGGTCGCACATGCCAAGCGCCACGGCGGCGATGTGGATGCGCCCGCGGTCCAGCACCTTCATCGCCGTCTTGAAGCCGCGGCCCGGCACGCCGCCGATGATGGCAGAGGCCGGCACCACGCAGTCGTCGAAGATGACGTCGCAGGTAACCGCACCCTTCTGGCCCATCTTCTTGTCGGGCTTGCCCAGGCTGATGCCGGGGGTATCCGCGGGCACGATGAAGGCGGAGATGCCGCCGGCGCCCTTCACGTCCGGCTCGCTGCGCGCCATCACGGTGAAGACGGTGGAGCGCGGGGCATTGGTGATGTAGCGCTTGGTCCCGCTGATCCGGTAGACGTCGCCGTCGCGCACCGCCACCGTGCGCAGCGAGGCGGCGTCGGAGCCGGCGTCGGGCTCGGTCAGGGCGAAGCTGGCCGAGGCCTGGCCGGTCGCCAGCTTCGGCAGCCATTCCCGCTTCTGCGCCTCGGTCCCGTCCATGACGATGCCCTGGGAGCCGATGCCGACGGTGGTGCCGATGACCGAGCGGAACACCACCGAGGCGCGGGTCAGCTCGCGGATGATCGCGGCCTCCTCTGCCATGGTGAGGCCGAGGCCGCCATACTCCTCCGGGACCGACAGGCCGAACAGGCCCAGTTCGCGCATCTCGGCGACGATCTCGGCAGGGACGGCGTCGTCGTGCTCCACCCTGTCCTCGGCCGGGATCAGCCGCTCGTCGACAAAGCGCCACACCGTCGACCGCAGAAGCCCGAACGTCTCGCTGTCCATGACCTGTCCTCGCCTCCCCTAAGCGGCACGCCCCGGATTCCTACCGAACGCGCGGCCCGCGTCAATCTAATTTTGCACTGTTGTGCGTTTTTTATGATGCCCGGCCCACCATCGCTACCGTGCCGTCGCAGCGCACGGCGCGGACCTCGCCCGGCTCCTCCCCGGCGGTGAGGCGGATGGGCTGCCCGGCGAAGAGCGGGGCCGCGGCCCGGAAGGCGAAGCGCGCCGGCGCCGCTCCCGCCCGCCGCCGCGCCAGCCCGTAGAGCCGCGCCGCGGTCAGGGGGCCGTGCACCACCAAGCCCGGATAGCCCTCCTCCGCCGTGGCGTAGGGCAGGTCGTAATGGATGCGGTGGCTGTTGAAGGTGACGGCGGAGAAGCGGAACAGCTCCACCGGGCCGGGCGTCCAGACCTCGTCGCCGGGGTCCGGCGGCACCGTCTCCGGCACCGGGGGCTGGGGATCGCCCGCCTCGCGGTAGACGATGGTCTGGCGCTCGCGCACCCGGACGGCGCCATCCTGGGCGATGGTGCGGTCGACCTCGACGAAGACCAGCCCGCCGGTGCGGCCCGAGCGCTGCTTCACGTCGGCGACCCTGGCCGTCAGGGTGGCGGGCGCGCCCAACCTCAGGGGTCCCTCGAAACTCATCTCGGCGGCGGCGAACATGCGGCGCGGCAGCGGCACCGGCGGCAGGAAGCCGCCGCGCGCCGGATGCCCGTCCGGTCCGATCTCCGACGCGCCGGCGACCGGCAGGAAGAAGGCCCAGTGCGCCAGCGACGGCGGGGTCCGCTCCACGTCCAGATCCTCGCCCAGCGCCGCCGCGTAGCGGCGCAGGCTGCCGGTGTCGAGGACCTCGCGCCGCTCCTCGGTGCGTCCGATCCAGGCGCCCCAGTCGCCGCCGCTCATGCCAGCGCCTCCGCCCCGGCGACGATGCCGGCGTCGTGCAGTTCGCCGATGGCGCGGCTGCCGAGGCCGACCACCTCGGCCAGCACCTCGTCGGTGTGCAGGCCCAGGCGCGGGGCGGGGCCGACGGGCCCCCGGGGCTCGCCCGCCAGCGTGGCCGCGGTGCCGGCGGCCGGGTAGCGCCGGCCGCTGGGGTTGGCGATGGTCTGGAAGAGGGGGTTGCCGGTGAAGAGGCGCTCGTCCCCCGTCACCGCCTCGCGCAGGGTCTGGTAGCGGCCCCAGGTCACGCCGCCCGCGTCGAAGGCAGGCTCCAGCTCGGCCCGGGTGCGGGCGCCGATGGCCGCCTCGAACAGGGGGAACAGGCGCTCGCGGTGGCGGAAGCGGCTGCCCTCGTCCTCCGCGAAGGAGGTGCCCAGCTCCGCCTCCAGCGCCGCCACGGCGTCGGCCAGCCCCAGCACCCGCAGCAGGCCGCTCCACTGGCGCGCGGTGATGGCGACCACCATCACCCGGCCGCCGTCGGCGGTCTCGAAGTCGCGGCCGAAGGCGCCGAACAGGTCGTTGCCCATGCGCGGCCGGTCGGCGCCGCCCACCAGCACCTCGGCGACCGAGCCGATGTGGCTGAGGCTGGACGCCACCAGGTCCGACAAGGGAAGCCTGATCTCCCGCCCCTCGCCGGTGACGCGGCGGTCGCGCTCGGCGGCCAGCAGCGCGAAGGCCCCGTAGGCGCCAGCCAGCAGGTCCCAGGCCGGCAGCACGTGGTTCACCGGTTCCCTCCCGTCCACCGGGCCGGTCATCATCGGCAGGCCGGAGGCGGCGTTGACGGTGTAGTCCACCGCCGGCGCCCCGTCCGCCCATCCCATCACCCGCAGGCAGACGATGTCCGCCCGTGCCCGGCGCAGCCGGTCGTAGGACAGGAAGCCCTCCGCCGGGTAGTTGGTCACGAACAGGCCGGCGTTGCGGCCGGCGGCGGCGGCGATGGCGACCGCCAGTTCGCGCCCGCGCGGGGTGGAGAGGTCGATGGCGACCGACTTCTTGCCCTTGTTCAGCCCCTCCCAGTAGAGGCTGTGCCCGCCTGGCGCGAGCGGCCAGCGCCGGAAATCCGGGCCGCCGCCGATGCTGTCCAGGCGGATCACGTCGGCGCCCATCTGGGCCAGGTGCAGGCCGCAGGACGGCCCGGCGATGAAGGAGGCGGCCTCGACGACGCGCAGGCCCCTCAGCAGCTCGTACATGGCGATGTTCCTTCACACTATGCGGGCAGCTGCGGCGCTCAGGCGAGCTTCACCAGCATCCGGCCCAGGTTCTCGCCCCGGAAAAGGCCGAAGAAGGCGTCCAGCGCGTGGTCGATGCCCACGAACACCGTCTCCGCCGACCGCAGGCGCCCCTCGCGGTGCCAGGCGGTCACCTCGCGCAGCAGCGCCTCCTCCAGGTGCAGGTAGTTCAGCGCGATGAAGCCCTGCAGCCGCAGGCTCTTCACCACCGCCTGCATCAGGTTGCGGGGGGCCGTCGGCGGTTCCGTCGCGTTGTAGGTGGAGATCATCCCGCACAGCGCAAAGCGCGCGAACGGGTTGGCCACCGCCAGCGCCGCCTGGAGATGGTCGCCGCCGACATTGTCGAAGTAGACGTCGATGCCGTTCGGCGCGGCACGGGCCAGGGCCTTGGTCAGGCTGGGCTCGGCCTTGTAGTCGATGACCGCGTCGAGCCCCAGCGTCTCCTTCAGGAAGGCCGCCTTGCGCGCGCCGCCGGCCGACCCGATCACCGTGTGGCCCTTCAGCTTGGCCATCTGGCAGACGACCGATCCGACACCGCCCGAGGCGGCGGAGACGAAGACCACGTCGCCCGGCTTCAGCCCCGCCACCTCGAACAGGCCGGCATAGGCGGTCAGCCCCGTCATGCCGGCGAAGCCGAGGTAGGCCTGCTCCGGCAGGGCGGAACCGTTGCGCTTCTTCAGCTGCTCGGGCTTGGCGTTGAAGACCTCCCGCCAGCCCAGGCGCGACCAGACGAGGTCGCCGGGGGCGAAGGCGGGATCGTTGGAGGCGACCACCCGGCCGACCGCGGGCCCTTCCATGGCGGCCCCCAGCGCGAAGGGCGGGACGTAGCTCTTGGCCTCGCTCATCCGGCCGCGCATGGCGGGGTCGACGGCCATCCAGCCGTTGCGGACCTGCACCTCGCCCGGGCCGGGCGGCGGCACCTCTACCCGGGCCAGCTCGAAGTTCTCCGGGGCCGGCGTGCCGACGGGGCGGCTCACCAAGCGGACCTCACGCGACAGGGTCATCTCGTTTCTCCCGGCGGACCCCTCGGCCCGCCCTCGCTCAGTAGCCGTTCAGGACGGCGTAGCGTTCCCGGTGGAAGGCGGCGTTGCCGTAGCTCATGTCGCCGACGCGGGCCCGCTTCAGGTAGAAGCCGGCGTCGTGCTCGTCGGTCATGCCGATGCCGCCGTGCAGCTGGATCATCTCCGCCGCCACCCGTCGGGCCGTGTCGCCGGCCAGCGCCTTGGCGAGCGACACCAGCGCCGGCGTGTCCGGCCCCTCCTCGTCCAGCGCCGCCAGCGCCGCCTCCACGGCGGACCGGGCCAGCTCCAGCTCGCCGTAGAGGACGGCCGCGCGGTGCTGGAGCGCCTGGAAGCGGCCGATGATCTGGCCGAACTGCACGCGGGTCTTCAGGTAGTCCAGCGTCGTGTGGAAGGCCTGGGTCGAGGAACCCAGCAGCTCCGCCGCCACCGCCGCCCGCGCCCGGTCGAGCACGCGGTCCAGCAGGGCGGCGCCCTCGCCCGGCACGCCCAGCACGGCACCGTCACCGACCGCCACGCCCTCGAACCGCACCAGGGCGGCGCCGCGCCGCTCGATCTCCTGCAA
>DASPKT010000299.1:0-23946 GCA_035627915.1 Azospirillaceae bacterium | reverse complement strand
GGGGCCAGCCCGACAGCGGGATGCCGGGCCGGACCTCGAAGTCCAGCGGCTGCCAGGGGATGCAGTAGCCGCCCCAGTGGTTGGTCGAGCCGCCGAAGTAGCGCAGCCGCGCCACGTCGAGGTCGTGATAGGCCAGCCCCTGCTGGCCGCCGCGATAGGCATCCTGGACTTCCGCGTCGAAGTCCTCTCCGCCGGCCTCCAGCACGAGCACGCGGAGGGCGCTGCCCGCCAGCCCGAGCGCCAGGGTGATCCCGGCCGCCCCCGCCCCGATGATGCAGATGTCGGCCAGGATCTCCTGGTCCGCTGGTATCGATTCCGCCGAAATGAGCATCGAGCTGGTCCCCGCCCGGAAGCCGACCGCCCCGGATGCTAGCCTGCGCTGGGGCGCCCGCGGGGCGACGCATCGGACTCCGCGGCAGGTCTCCCTCGCTAAGCCGGGCGTCGGGGGCGTCCATCCTCCGGGCATGCCTTCCGGCCAGGCCGGCCGGACGGCCTAAGGCGGCGGGCGGGGCCGCCCTCCGGTCCTGGGTAGCCTTCCTCCGGACGGCCGGGCGCCGCCATGCCGGCGGGATTGCCTCCGCCGGGCGGGCCTCCTGCCCGCGATCGTCGACGGCGAACCCGTCGCGGGCAATGCCCAACCCGTCCGGCCTCATCCGGCGGCGCAGGGGATGTCCTCCGGGCGCCACCATCCGGACGGCGACAGGTCGGCGGTCGCGGGGGCCTCCCCCATGAACAGCCTGGCCTCGTCCGCCTCCGCGCCGACGGTCGCCCCGGCCGGGAGGTGGTGGTAGGCGCGGGTGCCGTCCGGCCCGCTGAACCAGCCGAAGGCGACGCGGCCGCCGGCCTGCCGGATCTTCGCCAGGGAGACCTTCATCTCGCTTTCCCCGCGCGTTCCCATCATGGCGGTGGCGGCCACCCACCCCTGGCGCTGCCAGTGCGCCGCCTGCTCGCGGGCATGGCCGTCCGGAGACGGGTGCCCGTCCTTGCGGATCGCCGGGTCCCGCAGCTCCCAGGCGAAGGGGGCGCGCAGCGTCCAGCCGTCGCCGGCCCGGGAGTAGACCGCGCTGCCGAGGGAGCCGCTCGCGTGGAGGACCAGGACCTCGCCGCCGCCTCCCAGATAGGCGTGGCCGATGTCGTAGCTGTCCGTCCGGAACGCGAAGTAGACGGCCTGCGCGTCGCGCATGGCCATGCCCTCGACGCCGGCGCCGACAATGATGCGCCGGGCGCCCGCCCACTCCCGGACGCCGATGCTGCCGTCCAGCACCACAGCGGCCGTGCAGGCGGCCTCGGCGGCCGCCGGCGGGGCGGTGAAGGCGGAGAGGGCGGCGAGCGCCCCGCAGGCCAGCCGCCGCCCGGTCGATGCCGTGATCCTCGACATGCGGTTCCCTCCATCCCGATCCAGTGGCGGCCGCGGCGGCCGGCGCCGCATCCTCCGCCGCACGGTGCGGCGGATGAAGGGCCAGAATGGAGCCGCGGCAGGAGCCAGCTGGAGCAGAGGGTCAGGGGACCCGGGCCCGCTCCTCCGGCCGTTCGCGCAGGCGCCCTCCCGACAGGACCAGCACCCGGTCGGCGGCCGCGATGGTCTCCGCGCGGTGGGCGATGACGACGCGGGTGATCCCCAGGCCGGCCAGGGACTCGTTGACCTGGCGCTCCCGCACCGGGTCCAGGTGGCTGGTGCCCTCGTCCATGAACAGCATGCGGGGGCGGCGGTACAGCGCGCGGGCCAGCAGGACCCGCTGCCGCTGCCCGCCGGACAGCGCCATGCCCATGTCGCCCACCGGCGTGCCGTAGTTCATCGGCGTGGCCATGATGTCGTCGTCGATGCCGGCGGCGGCGGCGCAGCGCCGCGCATGGTCGATGTCGGGCACGGCGGCGAAGAAGCTGATGTTCTCCAGCAGCGACCCGGCCAGCAGGCAGTCCTCCTGCATGACCACGCCGACCTGGGCGCGGAAGGCGGCGGCGCCCAGGTGGTCGAGGGGCCGGCCGTCGACCAGGACCTCGCCTGCGGTCGGGCGGAACAGGCCCAGCATGACCTTCAGCAGCGTCGTCTTGCCGCCGCCCGACGGGCCCGTGATCGCGACGAACTCGCCCGCGCCGATCTGGAGGTCGACGCCGTCGAGCACCGGCCGGTCGGCCTCGCCGTACCGGAAGGCGACCGAGCGCAGCGCGATGGCCCCGGCCAGCGGCGGGCTGACCGGCGGCGCCGCTGCCGGCGGCGGCTCCCGCGGCGCCAGGGCGATGTCGGCGATGCGGTCGACGTGCAGGCCCAGCATGCGGTACTGCAGGGCGGTGTCGAGCAGCCGCGACGCCTTGTCCAGGAACAGCTGCTTGTAGCTCATGAACGCGAAGAGCATGCCGACCGTCAGCGTCCCGTCCATCACCAGCCGGGTGCCGGCATAGACGACCAGCAGGGTCTCCAGCCCGCCGACGGCGTCCACCGCCGTGCGCAGGCCGGTCCGGAGGCTGCCCAGCCGGACCGTCCGGGTGGCGAGGTCGGCGTGCCGGTCCTGCCACGTCCCCTCGCGCTCGAGCTCGTGGCCGAAGACCTTGATGGTCTGGATGGCCCGGGCCGTCTCGATGAAGGTGGACTGCTCGCGCGCGGCGGCGGCGATGGCTTCCTCCTCACGCTGCCGCAGGGGGGCCAGGAACAGCAGCCGCACCAGCACGCCGGCCGCGAGGGCGGCCAGCACTATGCCCGCCAGGAGCGGGCTGTAGGCGGCCAGCATCGCCAGGGTCAGCAGCGCCGTCAGCCCGTCCACCGCGCCGGCCGCCAGCCCCTCGGCGACCAGCTCGCGGATGGGGCGCGTCGAGCCGAAGCGGGAGACGAAGTCGCCGACATGCCGCTTCTCGAACCACTCCAGCGGCAGGCGGACGAAGTGGTGGAACAGGTTTGCGACCATCCGGTGGCCGAGCAGCGCGCCCAGCCGCAGCAGCACCTGCGCCCGCATCCACTCGGCCAGCAGGCGGAAGCAGGTGACCAGCCCGAAGCCCAGCGCCAGCGCCGCCAGCAGGCCGCCGTCCCCGGTCGCCGCCACCTCGTCCACGGCGAGCTGCAGGTAGAAGGGGCCGGCAAGGACCAGCAGCTGCAGCACCACCGACAGGACGAGCGCCTGGGCGAGGGCACGCCCCATCCCGTCGACGCGTCCGACCAGGTCGGCGAGGCCGAGCCGGGACGGGTCGCGGCGGTGCTCGAAACCGGCGGCCGGCGCCAGTTCCAGGACGACGCCGGTGAGGTGGCGCCCGACCTCCGCCAGGTCCAGGCGGCGCACCCCGGCGGCGGGATCGTGGACGGTGACCCGGCGGCCGCGGACCTCCTTCAGCACGACGAAATGGTTCATGTCCCAGTGCAGGATGGCGGGGGTCCGGACCAGGCGCAGCTGATCCGGCTCGACCCTGAGGCCGCGGCCGCTCATGCCCAGCCTCTCCGCCAGGCGCAGCAGGGCGCGCGCGCTGGTTCCCTGGAGAGAGACGGGATGGCTCCGCCGCAAGGCCGCGAGCCCCGGCTCGCACCCGTGATAGGCCAGGACCATCGCCAGGCACGCGAGCCCGCATTCGGCGGCCTCGGCCTGGCGGACGAGCGGCAGCCGGCCCCTGGCGGCGAACGGCGAAAAACCTCTCATGCGGGCCTACCGGCCGGCCGCCGGCGCGAGGGGATCGAGGAGCCGGCGCAGCAGGGGGCGCTCCTCCAGGACGATCTCCGCCCGCAGCCGCATGTCCGGCTGCAGCGGCACCGCCGTCCCCCGGTCGTCGACGGTCTGGCGTGCCAGCCGCACGCGGACGCGGTGGCCGGGCGCCGCGGGGCGGTGGGGGCCGGCGACCTCGTCGGGTGCGACGAGCACGCCCGAGACGGACTCCACCTCGCCCTCCTGCAGGCCGAAGCGCCGGAAGGGGAAGGCGTCGTACGCCAGGGCCACCCGCTGGCCCGGACGCACCAGGCCGATGGCGGCGGTGGAGACGAACAGTTCCGCATGCAGCGCGTCCGCCCAGGGCACGACCGAAAGCACCGGCCGTCCCGGCTCCACCGGGTGCCCCGGTGCCGCCTGGATGCCCTCCACGCGCCCGGCTGCCGGCGCCCGCACGACCAGCGCCCCGTCCGCGGCGGCGTGCAGGTCCTGCCGGTCGATCTCCGCCAGCCTGATCCGCAGCTCCGCGAGCGTCGCCGCGGACGCGGCCGGCAGGGACTCGCGCTGCGTCCGGGCCTCGCCCAGCTCCGCGTCCAGGGCGGCGATGCGCTGGTCGAGGGCGGCCGTGCCCAGGCGCTGGGCCAGCCAGGCATCCTCCTGGGCGCGGTAGTCCGCCTCGGAGACGTAGCCCTTGGCGCGGAGCGCCGCCAGCGCATCCAGCCGCCGGCGCGTCACGTCGGCCCGTTCCGCCTGGAGCGTGCGCTGGGCCGCCAGCGCCGTCCGCTCCCCTTCCGCCCCGGCGATCCGGGCGGCGAGCCGGCGCTCCTCCGCCCCGGCCTGCCGCTCCGCCGCCGTCAGCTGCTCCTGCACCAGCTGGCGCTGGCGTCGGAGAGAGGCGCGCAGCCCGTCTGACAGGTCGGTGTCGGCACCGGGGTACCGGGGGAACGCGACGGCGAACAGCGGGTCGCCCGCGGAGACGGCGTCGCCCTGGGCGACGAACAGCTCGGCCAGGATGCCGGGCCGGGGCGGGGCCGCCCGGTAGGTGCCCGCCCCGCGGGCGAGATGGCCGTAGGCCGTCTCCTTCCTCGCCACATCGACGGTGGCGAGGAACAGCAGGGCCGCCGCCGCCAGGGCCGCCAGCAGCCCTGTCACCCAGGACCAGGAGCCGCCCCCGATCTCGAGGAACGCGGGCACGCCGGCGGAAGCCTCGGGACGGAACAGCGGGCGGGGCGGGGCGGCGGGCGGTGCGGGCATGGGTTGGACCGGGCGACCGGCGGGGTCCCCGCGCGGGGAAGGGGGGAGCCGCGCCGGTCTTCCGTCTCGATGCCTCAGGGCTTGCGCTGGCCGGTCGAGCCGGGCACCTCGGGCTGCTCCACCAGCTCGTGGTCGATCCAGCGCGAGCCGCCGGCCGCCTGGTCCAGTTCCGTCTCGGTGAGGACGGGCAGGGTCGCTTCGGTTTCCATGTCTTGCATCTCCTTGTCGTCATGCCGGCCGCGGATCGGGCGGGCCGCCGCATCCTCGTCGGGACCGCCGCCGCGATGAAGGGCCAGAATGGAGCGGCGTCCGGTACCAGGGGCCCCGCGCCTTGAACCGCCGCCGGGCCTATGCAAGATGGCAAGGGTTCTTCTGTCGGGAGCGGCATGCGGCAGCGCGTCGGCAAACTGATCGGACTGCTCCCCGGCGGGGAGGAGGGCACCCTGCACCGCCGGCTCTACCGGCGGATCAGGACGCTGATCGAACAGGGCATGCTGCAGGCCGGCGAGCGGATGCCGGCCACGCGCAGCCTGGCCGAGGATCTGGGGCTGTCGCGCAACACCGTGCTCGCCGCGGTGGAGCAGCTGGTGGCGGAAGGCCTCCTGGAGGCGCGGCCGCGCTCCGGCACCTTCGTCGCCGACCTGCGGCACCGGGTGGAGGCGGCGGCGGCACCCGCCGGCGGGCACGTGTCGGCCATCATCGGCACCAGCGGCCCGGTCCCGGTCCCCTTCGCCCCGGCCCTGCCCGGCCCGGACCTGTTCCCGATCGGCGTGTGGCGCAAGCTGCAGGCCCGGGTGTGGCGCGACCTGCCGCGCAGCGCCCTCTACCAGGGGGAAGGGGTGGGATGGCCGCCGCTGCGCGTGGCCATCGCCCACCATGTCGGCATCACCCGCGGCCTGCGCTGCCGGCCGGAGCAGGTCATCGTGACCAATACGACCAGCGCCGCGCTGGACTGGGCCATCCGCACCCTCGCGCGCACGGGCGACGAGGTCTGGGTGGAGGATCCGGGGCCCGCCCGGAGCCTCGGCCCCTGGATGCGGTCGGGCGGGCTCCGGCCGGTGCCGGTCCCGGTCGACGAGGACGGGCTGGACGTCGACGCCGCGCGGGCGGCGGCGCCGGGCGCGAGGCTCGCCTTCGTCACGCCGACAAGCCAGCTGCCGACCTGCAGCATCCTGTCGCCGGCGCGGCGGCGCAGTCTGGTCGATTGGGCGGCCACCGCCGGCTCCTGGATCGTCGAGCTGGACGAGATCGCCGATTTCCTGCTGGGCGCCGGCCCCGGCAAGCCGCCGCTCGCCGCTGCCGAGCCCGGCCGCGTCGTCTATGTCGGTTCCTTCAACCGCTTCCTCTTTCCGGCGCTGGGCGTCGCCTTCCTGGTCATCCCGGCGGACCTGTGCGACCTCGCCGAGGCGGGCCGCGGCTTCACCGGGGGGCGCGCCACGGTCACCGACCAGATGGTGCTGCTGGACTTCCTGGAGAGCGCCCACTACCCCGCCTTCATCCGGCGCCTCCGGGACGCGGCGCAGGAGCGGCGGGAAGCCTTGTCGACGGCGGTGGCGCAGCAGTTCGGCGACGCCCTGCTGCTCCAGGAGCGGGCGCCCGCCTTCCACCTGTGCGCCAAGGCGGCGGCTCCCCTCCAGGCGGCGGAGCTGGCGCGGGCGGCGGCGGCGGCCGGCGTGGAGCTGCATTCCCTGTCGGACTATGCGGTGACCCTGCGCCGCCCGGACGAACTGCTGTTCGGCTTCGCCGCCTACCGCCCCCATGAGATCAGGGGCGCCATGAGGAAGCTGGCGGCCCAGGCCCGGGCGGCAGGCCGGGATTGAGGCCCCCGGTCCAGGGTCAGGCGGCAGGCGGACCGGACAGGAAGTTTCCGGTCACGCCAAGCTCCGCCTGCGGGACGGCCGAAGCACATCCCACGGCCGCCCTCCGGACCCGTCCCCCGCCGCCCGCGTTACCCGTTCGACACGGGTAGGCGGGGCGGGGGCGGATGCGGGCGGTGGCGATGGAGGAGGCGCTGGCGGCGGCAGGGACCGGTCCCTACCAGCGGCGCCTGCTCGGCATCTTCGGGCTGGTCTGGGCGGCCGAGGCGATGCAGGTGCTGGCGGTCGGCTTCACCGCGCCGGGCATCGCCGCCAGCTTCGGCATCGGCATCCCGCAGGCGCTGCAGACGGGCACCGCCTTCTTCCTCGGCATGCTGGTGGGCGCCTCGCTGTTCGGGCGGCTGGCCGACCGGGTCGGGCGGCGCCGCGTGCTGATCGGCACCGTGCTGATGGACGCGCTGTTCGGCCTGCTCTCCGCGCTCGCCCCCGACTACGCGACGCTGCTGGTGCTGCGCGGGCTGACCGGGCTGGCGGTGGGCGGCACGCTGCCGGTGGACTACGCGCTGATGGCGGAGTTCCTGCCGGCCCGCCGCCGCGGGCGCTGGCTGGTGGCGCTGGAGGGGTTCTGGGCCGTCGGCACCGTCGCCATCGCGGTCGCCGCCTGGGCGGTCGCGCGGGCCGGGGCGGAGGAGGGCTGGCGCATCCTCTTCGCCCTGATCGCGGCACCGGCCCTGGTCGGGCTGGTGCTGCGCCTGTGGGTTCCCGAATCGCCCCAGTTCCTGCTGCGCACCGGCCGGACGGAGGAGGCCCGCGGCGTGCTGGAGCGGGTCGCCCGCGCCAACCGCCGCACGCTGCCCGACGGGCCGCTGGAGGCGGTGGCGCCGGCCCGCGCCCCGGCGTCGGCCCTGCTGGCGGGCCCGCTGCGGCGGCGCAGCCTGCTGATCCTGTCGGTCTGGCTGCTGGTGTCGGTCGCCTATTACGGTGTCTTCGTCTGGCTGCCCAGCCGCCTGGCGCTGGAGGGGCACGGGTTCCTGCGCGGGCACGGATTCCTGGTCCTGGTGGCGCTGGCGCAGCTTCCGGGCTACGCGCTGGCCGCCTACGGGGTGGAGCGCTGGGGCCGGCGGGCGACGCTGGTCGGCTTCCTGCTGGCCAGCGCCGCCGGCTGCCTGCTCTACGTGGCGGCGGCCGCGCCGGTGCCGCTGGCCGGCGCCACCCTGCTGATGAGCTTCGCGCTGCTGGGCACCTGGGGGGCGCTGTACGCCTTCACGCCGGAGCTCTACCCCACCACCCTGCGCGCCACCGGCATGGGGGCGGCGGGGGCGATGGCGCGGCTGGGCGGGCTGATGGCCCCGTCGGCCATCGCACCCGTGGTGGCGGCCGGCTTCTCCGCCGCCATCGGGCTGTTCGCCCTGCTCCTGCTGCTGGCGGCGCTGGCCGCCCACGCCATCGACGCGGAGACGCGCGACCTGCCGCTGGCCTAGGGACAATTGCCCTCAGGCCGGCGCCGCGCAGACGCCGTCGGCGCAGCCCGCCCCGGCGGCGGCCTGCACGGGCAGGGACGGCGCGGCCGGTTCCCGCAGCAGCGCGGCGATGTCGGCGCCCAGCAGCAGGTCCGGCACATGGCCGAAGCGCTGCCGGCGGATGCGCCCCTCCCGGTCGATCAGGACCAGGGTCGGGGTGCCCTGCATGGCGTAGGCGGACATGGTCAGCGGGATCGGCCCCTGGGCCCCCGGCGCGTCGACGCCGACGGGGAAGGTCAGGCGGTACTCGTGCAGGAAGGCCTCCAGTGAGACCGGCGTCATGGCGTCGTGGTGCTCGAACACGCTGTGCAGCCCGACCACGGCGACCTCGTCGCGGGGAAAGGTCTCGTGCAGATGGCGCTGCGCCTGGGGCAGCGCCATCTGCACGCAGCCGGGGCACAGCATCTGGAAGGCGTGCAGCAGCACGACGCGGCCGCGCAGGGCCGCCAGCGACAGGGGCGTGGGCGTGTTGAACCAGCGGATGGTGCTGATCTCGGGGGCTTTCCTCAGGCGGTCCTGGGTCATCTCGCGTCTCCTCGGCTCGTTCCTTGCCGGGCGGCCGGGCGGCGGGACGGGTCGCACCCCGCCGCCCGGCCCAAAGGGTCACTTCAGGTCGGCCAGGGAGGCGCCGAAGTTCACGTGGTAGGGGCGGCCGTCCACCACGAAGGCGGGGACGGAGGTCACGCCGGCGGCCTCCGCTTCCGCCAGGCGGGAGGGGTCCTGGCCCAGATGCACGATCTCGACCTCGAAGCGGGCGGGGTCCAGGCTCTCCGCGAAGACGCGCTCTGCATCGACGCAGACGCCGCATCCGGCGTGGAAAAAGGTCGCCTTGGTCTTCATAGTGGGATGTCTCCTTGCTTTCATGAGGGCAGGTGGGACGTACAAGGACGGGTCGCCGGTGGCAGCCGGCGGCCCGTCCGCCTATTCCGCCGGGGGGCGGAATCCGGGGGCCGCGCCAGGGTGCGTGGCAGGGCGCGCGGCGGGATCGGTGAAGCGGCGCCAGGCCTCCTCCTGCGCTTGCGCCGGGGCCGGTTCCTGCTCGGTGCAGTCCAGGCGGAGGTCGCGGTCGCCGAAGGCGGCATCCACCAGCGCGCAATGGTGGGGCGCGGCGGGGTCGTCGTGGACGTTGGGCCGGAAGTGCCGGCAGGTGACGCACATCCGGGCCACCGGGATCTCGCCCCTGACCTGCAGCTCGCGCACCATCTTCACCAGCGCACGCAGGAAGCCTTCCTGCTCCGCCGCGTCCAGCGTGCCGACGGCGCGCATCAGGAAGTCCGGCCACTCCGCCACCGCGTCCGCCGCCCGCTCCCCCTCCGGGGTCAGGCGCAGGCCGACCGCGCGCGCGTCGTCGGCGGCGCGGCCTTTCTCGACAAGTCCTTTGCGCACCAGGGCGGAGACGGCGTCGCTGGCGGTGGCGGCGCGGACGTGCAGGTCGTCGGCCAGCGTGCCGACGCGCACCGCGGCCGGGGCGCGGGCGCGGATGACGGACAGGGCCTGCGCCTGCGTCGGCGTCAGGCCCAGGCGCTCCCCCTCCCGCCAGGCGCGGCTGCGCAGCGCCATCCCAACCTTCGCCAGGCCGGAGACGACCCGCTGGGCCAGCGGGTCGGGAAGCGTGTCAGGGGGTGACTGGGCCATGGGGCGGGCACCGGCGGGAGATGAATATGTAGGAGTCCTACATAAACTCTCCCACCCCGTCAAGCGCCCGCCCGCGCGGGTCCCTTCAGCCGCCCGTGACCTGCTTCAGCCAGCGCACGGCGGGTTGGAGGAACAGCTCCGGCGCCGCCTGCCCGTGGCGGTAGGCGTAGGCGTCCTCCGCGTTGGGGTAGAGTTCCAGCTCGTGGTCGCCCTGGGCGACCTCGACCAGGGTGGCGGAGCCCGGGCGGCGGGCGTTCACCGCGGCGGCGATCAGGGCGTGGCCGTGGCGCGTCTCGAACTGGTCGTAGGCGCCGTAGAAGACCAGGACCGGCGCCTCCACCCGGCTCCACGCCTCCAGGAAGTTGCGCCGGGCGGCCTGCTGGTGCCAGGCGTAGGGCCGGCCGTAATGCACCCCGTCGCCGGTGCCGCGCAGCGTCTTCCAGACGCCGGCCAGCTCCGGATGCTCCGCCGCGATGCGCTCCGGCGCCTTGCCGCGGATCAGGTATTCGGTGTGGAAGGCGATGCCGTCGCGCATGCGCCGGTCGATCTCCGCCGGCGCCACCCCGGTGCGCTCCAGGTAGAAGCGGTCGAAGCCGATCATGCGCTCGACGTAGGTGACGGCACCGCCGCCCTGGACCATGATCCCGGCCACCCGCCGCCCCTCCGCCAGGAAGGGGGCCGTGGTGGCGCCCAGGCTGCTGCCGTAGATCACCAGGCGCGACGCGTCGATCCAGGGATGCGCCGCCAGCGCGTCCAGCGCCTCGCGGTAGTGGCGGACCTCGGTGTCGTAGTCCAGCTCGTGGCAGGCGGGGCCCAGGCTGTCGCCGGACCCGGCCCGCTCAACCCGGACCAGCGCCATGCCGGCGCGCCGGGCCAGCTGGCGGAGCTGCTCGACCGACGCGCTTTTGCCGTCCAGCGGGCCGCACGACACCCATTGCGCCAGCATCAGCGCCGGCAGCCGGCCGGGGGCGCCCGCGGGGCGGCTGAGGATGGTGCGCAGCGCCGCACCGTCGGAGGTGCGCACCACCCCGTACTCCACGTCCAGGTCGGCGGCCTCCTCCAGCGGGGCGGCGGCGGGGGTGAAGCGGATCTCGGCCGCGCGGTCGCCGCGCCGTACCGACAGCACCGTCCGGTCGCCGCCGCGCAGCCGCTGCAGCAGGGCCTGCCCCTCGTGCGGGCGGGCGAAGGCGGCGCCGCCGACCGCGGCCAGCACGTCGCCCTTGCGCAAGCCCGCCTTCGCCGCCGCGGACCCCTCCGTCACCTCGGTCACCGCCAGCCGCCCGTCCTCGCCCGAGACGCGGAAGCCCAGGTCGGCCCGCCGCGCCAGGTCGCCGGTCACCGTCGTCGCGGCCCCCGCCGGGTCCGCCAGGAGCAGGAGTGCCGCGAGGGCCCCGGTCATCGCCATCCGCGCAACCATGCGTAAATCTCCCAAGCCGTTGATGCCCCGAGGCAATGGCACGGCGGGAAGACCCGGGCGAGGGCGCAGGGACGAAGTGACGAAAATCCCGTCCCCGGGACGAACGGTCAGGACAGGCGGCGTTCCAGCGGGGCCAAAGCGGGGCGGTAGGCGGCGCCGACCTTCAGCCAGGTGCCGTCGGCCAGCTGTACCTCGTCCCCCGGCTTGCCGCGGCGGACGCGCGCCACGCGGGCCCCGTTCACCAGGGCGGAGCGGTGGATGCGCACGAAGCCCTGGCGGCCCAGCAGCGCCTCCGCCTGGGCCATGGTCATGCGCCGCAGCGCCGTGCCGGCGGGGGAGCGGAACTCCAGGTAGTTGCCGGCCGCTTTCACCCAGTCCACCTGCTGCGGGGGGAAGGGCAGCTCGGGCGCCTCGGCCGCGGCTGCCGATGCGGGCCGGCCGGCCTCCCGCCGCGCCGCCCACGCGGCCAGCGCCAGCAGGCCGGCGACCAGCAGCGCGGCGGGCAGCCGGCGCACCAGCTGGAACAGCGGATCGGCGGAGCCCCAGTCGGGTGCGGTCACCCCCAGCGCCGCCTCCACCGCGATGGAGAGGGCAGCCGTCGCCGCCAGTACGCCCGCCACGCGCCAGCCGGCCCCGGGACCCCCCAGCAGGCGCTTGCCCGCCTCCCAGGCCAGCAGCCAGGGCAGCATGTTCGCCGCCGCCCAGGCGGCCCCGACCAGCGGGCTCTCATACTCCCCCTGCGTCCAGGTGTAGGCGGAGCAGTAGGCGCCGCCGGCCAGCACCAGCGCCGTCCCCGCGGCGGCCAGGGCGGCCGGCGTCAGCGGACGGTCGAGGGAGGGGAGGGTGCCGGAATGGACACCGTCTGGGGCCGGCATGGGTCGCCTCATGCGGTCGTGCGGGAGGGGCACTCTAGCGCGGGCGGGGCGGCCGCCTCAACCGGCCGCGCGGGGGGCAGGAAGGGTCAGTAGCCGTGCCGGCGCGCGATCCTGGTCAGCGCCACCAGCCGCAGCCGGCGCCGCGGCTCCGCCCGGGCGGCATGGTCGAACGCGGCCTCCGCCAAGCCGTCGAGCGCGGCGAAGCGGGCCACCGTGGCGACCACGGCCCCGCCCTCGTCCAGCGCCTCGATCCGCACCGGCAGGTGGTTCGCGTCCGTCAGGTACATGCCCGGCTCCTCCCGTCGCCCGACCAGAACGATAGGGGAACATGCGGGCCGGAGTCGAGTCCCCCCGGAGGGGGCGGACGAGTGTTTCCGAAGCCCCGACTCTTCGCCGTTGACAGGGCGGGGGCCGCGGGGCGCTTGCCAGGAGCGCGGTGCTTTGGTGACATCGCGACGCCGGGTCCGCGCCGCTGTTGAAAGGCGGCCAAGCCCCGATCCCCATTCCCAGGCTCCCCGAGGGAGGACCCAGATGACGCGTCCATCCGCCCTGCGCCCGCTTCTCCTCCTCCTGCCGCTGCTGGCCGCCGGGCCGGCCCTGGCGCAGCAGGACGCCGCCCCGGCCGCCGGGAAGGCTATGGGGGAGGACAAGGGCCGGTTCTGCATCCCGCTGCGCTCCATCGACCGGACGGAGATCCTGGACGACCGCACCATCCTGGTGGACGTGCGCGGCCGCAAGGACGGCTACGCCATCCACCTGACGAGCCGCTGCCCCGGCCTGCGCTTCGACGGCTTCTCCTACGAGACCTCGATCAACCAGCTCTGCCGCTCCGACCCGCTGCGCACGGTCGGCACGCCGGTGCCCGCCACCTGCCTCATCGAGCGGATCGAACCGCTGGACGAGGCCGGGCTGGCGACGCTGCGCGCGGCGAAGAAATCCGCCTCAGCCGGCCGCTGAGGCGCCGGGCAGGGGCGGGGCGCCCGACGACAGGGCCGCGCGCCCGTGGGGTGCCTGGAAGTCGATCACCGGGCCGGCCGGCACGATGCCGGTCGGGTTGATGGTCGGGTGGCTCTCGTAGTAGTGGCGCTTGATGTGCGCCATGTCGACCGTGCCGGCGACGCCGGGCAGCTGGAAGACGTCGCGCACATAGGGCCACAGGTTGGGATAGTCGGCGATCCGGCGCAGGTTGCACTTGAAGTGGCCGACATAGACCGCGTCGAAGCGCACCAGCGTGGTGAACAGGCGGATGTCGGCCTCGGTCAGCGTGTCGCCGAACAGGAAGCGCCGGTCGGCCAGCCGCGCGTCCAGCCGGTCCAGCATGTCGAACAGGGGCCCGACCGCCTCCTCGTAGGCGGCCTGGGTGGTGGCGAAGCCGGCCTTGTAGACCCCGTTGTTGACGGTGTCGTAGACCTCGGCATTCAGCGCGTCGATCTCCGCCCGCAGCGCCTCCGGCCAGTAGTCGCCGGGACGCGCGCCGACGCCGTCGAAGGCGTCGTTGAACATCCGCATGATCTCCGCGGACTCGTTGTTCACGATGGTCCCGGCGGCCTTGTCCCACAGCACGGGCACGGTCACCCGGCCGGTGTAGGCGGGATCGGCCCTGGTGTAGAGCTGGTGCAGGACGCGCGAGCCGTTGACCGTGTCCGGCACGACGCCCGGCCCCTCCTCAAAGGTCCAGCCCTGGTCGCGCATGCGCCAGTGGACGACCGATACGCCCACCATCCCCTCCAGCCCCTTCAGCGCCCGCATGACGAGGGTGCGGTGGGCCCAGGGGCAGGCGAGGCTGACATAGAGGTGGTAGCGCCCGGGCTCGGCCGGGAAGCCGCGGCCGGAGGGACCGGGGGCGCCGTCCGCCGTCACCCGGTCGCGGTACCGGCTTTCCTTGCGCACGAAGCGGCCGCCGGTCGCGGCGGTGTCGTACCACTGGTCCTGCCAGCGGCCGTCCACGAGCAGGCCCATGGTCGGTTTCTCCCTAAGAATCGGCCTCAGAAGCGGCCGGCGCGGAAGTCGGCGATGGCCTGGTGCACCTCCGCCTCGGTGTTCATGACGAACGGCCCGGCCCACACGATGGGTTCCCGCAAGGGGCGCCCGGCGATCAGCAGGAAGCGCGCGTCCGCCGACGCCGCCTCCACCCGCACCGCCTCGCCCTCGCCCAGCAGGGCGGTGGAGATGGCCGTCACCTCGGCGCCGCCGACCCGCACCGTCCCCTCGTAGACCGCCAGCAGGGCCAGGTGGCCCGGCGGCAGCGGCTCCTCCAGCGCGGCGCCGGCGGGCAGCGCCACGTCGGCGTAGACGGCGTTGACCGTGGCCGCCACGACGGGGCCGCGGGTCCCGCGCGAGGTCTCGCCGGCGATGACCTTCAGCACGGCGCCGCCGTCGCGCGTCTCCGCCGGGATCGCCTCGGCGGGGAACTCCTGGTAGGCGGGCTCGCTCATCTTCAGGGCGGCGGGCAGGTTGACCCAGAGCTGGAAGCCGCGCATGCGGCCCTCCTGCTGCTCCGGCATCTCGGAATGCACAAGGCCGCGGCCGGCCCGCATCCACTGCACCCCGCCGGGGCCGATGACGCCCGAATGGCCCTTGTTGTCGCCGTGCCGCATGCGGCCCTCGAGCATGTAGGTCACCGTCTCGAAGCCGCGGTGGGGATGGTCGGGGAAGCCGCCCATGTAGTCCGCAGCCTCCGCCGAATCGAAATGGTCCAGCATCAGGAACGGGTCGGCGACGCGCAGCGCCGGGGTGCCGATCATGCGGGTCATGCGCACGCCGTCGCCGTCGGAGGCGGGCATGCCGCGCACGACACGGGCGACGGGGCGAAAGGCGGTCTCGGCGGCGGGACGGGGCAGGGACATCGGGGGAGGCTCCGGTTGAACGGGACGCCTCCTAATGTCGTCGTTATGTCAGGGGATACAATCCACCGCGTCGGAAACCGACTGTTGCTGGCACGGCAACAGCGGTGGTCAGCCGGCGCCGTCCACCGCCCGCTCCGCCGCGTCCAGGGCGGCGCGCAGGCGCCTTAAATCCTCGCGCATGGTGCCGAGCTCGGCGGGCGTGCGGCCGGAGGCGGCCAGCACCCCGGCCGGCACGCAGGCCGCCTTGTCCTTCAGGGCCGAACCCTGGGCGGTCAGGTGGATGCGGACCACCCGCTCGTCCGCGGCGTCGCGGGTGCGGCGGACCAGGGACTGCGCCTCCAGCCGCTTCAGCAGCGGCGTCAGCGTGCCGCTGTCCAGGCCCAGCCGGTCGCCCAGCTCCTTGACCGAGCGGCCGTCCGCCTCCCACAGCAGCAGCATGACCAGGTACTGCGGGTAGGTCAGGCCCAGCTCGTCCAGCAGCCGCCGGTACACGCGGGTCATGGCGTGCTGGGCGGAGTAGAGGGCGAAGCAGACCTGGTTGGACAGGAGCAGCGGGTCGTCGCGGTCGGCGGGCATGGGATCGCTCGGGTGACTGGGGCCGCCAAGACTATCGCGCGCGATCTCCCCGCTTTCCAGGAAATCGCGCGCGGCAGTCCGGCCGGATGATGGCCCCGGTCACGCGATGGCGGTGGTGACCGCCACGTTGCCGCGGGTCGCGTGGCTGTAGGGGCAAACCTTGTGGGCCTTAGCCACCAGCGCCTCGGCCGCGGCGGCGTCCAGGCCCGGCAGCGAGACGGTCAGGTCGACCGCCAGGCCGAAGCCCTCGCCGTCGTCGCGGGGGCCGATGCCGACCCGGGCGGTCACGTTCACGCCGGCCGGCACGGCGACCTTGTCGCGGTTGCCGACGAACTTCAGCGCGCCGATGAAGCAGGCGGCGTAGCCGGCGGCGAACAGCTGCTCGGGGTTGGTGGCGCCGCCCTGGCCGCCCAGCTCGCGCGGGGTCGCCAGCGCCACGGACAGCAGCCCGTCGCTGCTCTCGGCGCGGCCGTCGCGCCCGCCGGTGGCGGTGGCCTGGGCGGTGTAGAGGATGTTCATGGTCGCGGTTCCTTCTTCTGGGTCTGCCGGCTTCTGGGTCTGCCGGCTTCTGGGTCTGCCGGCCGGCCCGCGCCGCTGCGCTTGCCGGCCGCTCCGGTGAGAGGAAGATCGCGCACAATTCAAAAGCCTGCAACCATATAGATGGCGCGCTATCGAATAGCGGGCAATGCATCCGGCGCAGGGCTCCACGGCCCGCCGCTTGCTCCCGCGCGCGGGCGCTCCCGTGCCGGGGGCGGCGTCGGGGTTGGAACGCCGAAAGCCCGCCGCCCCTGGGGGCGGCGGGCCGGGCATCGGCGTGCGGGCCTTGCTTGGAGGCGCCTTACTTGGCGGCGATGGTGATGGTGACGGTGTCGGCGTAGTCGCCGGCGATGTACTGGTTGGAACCGTTCAGCGAGACGGCCAGGGCGGAGGACTTGCCGAACTGGGCGGTGCCGCGGCTGACCTGCATGGCATTGCTCAGAGCACCGCCGTTGCCGTCGTACTTCACGGAGTAGCCGATCTCGTCGCCGCGGGTGTTCTTCAGCTTGCCGGCGTTGCTGGAGGTCAGGGAGATGTTGTAGCCGGTGCCGGAGTTGCAGTTCTCCACCACCGTGCCGACCTGCTTGTCGGTTTCGCCGCCGTTCAGGTTCAGGCTCTGGTTCAGGTCGGAGACGCCGACCGTGCAGTTCAGCGGCACGTTGCCCTTCAGCGCCACCGAGCCGCTCGACTGGGCGAAGGCCGGCGCCGCGAACAGCGTGGCGGCGATCAGGGCGGGGACGGCGATGCGGCTGAACATTGGGGGGCTCCTTTGGAGGCTGCCCGGCGGCCTGCGCCGGACCCGATTGCTTTGCTGTCCCTACAGGAGCAATCCGCGGGCCACATGCCCTTCCCAGCCACTTCGATATGAGATCAAAGACTTAGGCGACGCCTCCGGCATCAGATAGAACTTGCTTTCTGCAATGGCGTTTCGAAATGCATTGACTCTCCATACTCCTTTCGAGAGTATATTGCAGGGTGCAACGCCCTGCGCGGCGCCAGCCGCGTCACTGCCATCCCGGACCGCGAGCCCATGGAACCCCGTCCCCACCGCGTGCTGGTCGTCGAGCCCGTCCCGTCGGTCGCCAGCGTCTACATGGGCGCGCTGCGCCGCGACGGCCACGCGCTGGATCTGGTCGGCGGCGCGGCGCCCGCGCGCAAGGCCCTGGCCGAGACCGGCGCCGACGTGGTGCTGCTGAACCTGCAGGTGCCCGACGCCGACGGCCTCTCCTTCCTGCGCGAGCTGCGCGCCCGCCCGCGCCCGCCCCAGGTGGTGGCGCTCACCGCCCAGGGCTCGGTCCAGCTGGCGGTGGAGGCGATGCGCGCCGGGGCCAGCGACGTGCTGCTGCTGCCCGCGGCACCGGATCGGCTGCGCGGCGCGCTGGCCGCGGCGCTGGCCCAGCGCGACCGCGCGCCGGACCCGGCCGAGGCAGCGGAGGCGGCCGAGGCCGACCCGCTGGGCTATTACGGCTTCATCGGCACCACGCCGGTCATGCGCGCGGTCTACCGCATGATCGACGCGGCCGCCCCGTCCAAGGCGACCGTCTTCATCACCGGCGAGAGCGGCACCGGCAAGGAGGTCTGCGCCGAGGCCATCCACCGGCGCAGTCCGCGCGCCTCCCGGCCCTTCGTCCCGGTCAACTGCGCCGCGATCCCGAAGGACCTGATGGAGAGCGAGATCTTCGGCCATGTGAAGGGGGCGTTCACGGGCGCCACCGCCGACCATGCCGGCGCCGCCATCCAGGCCGACGGGGGCACGCTGTTCCTGGACGAGATCGGCGAGATGGACCTGTCGCTGCAGGCGAAGCTGCTGCGCTTCCTGCAGACCGGCATGGTCAAGAAGGTCGGGAGCGAGAAGACGGAACCGGTGGACGTGCGCATCGTCTGCGCCACCAACCGCGACCCCTTCGCCGAGGTGCTGGCCGGCCGCTTCCGCGAGGATCTGTTCTACCGGCTGCAGGTCATCTCCATCGAGCTGCCGCCGCTGCGCGACCGCGGCGACGACATTATCCTGATCGCCCGCCAGTTCCTGGCCCGCTACAGCCAGGAGGAGAAGAAGCCCTTCAAGGGCTTCAGCCCGGAGGCGGAGGAGATCCTGCGCACCTATGCTTGGCCCGGCAACGTGCGCCAGTTGCTGAACGTGGTCCGCAACGTGGTGGTGCTGAACGACGGCGAGGTCATCCAGCCCTTCATGCTGCCGCCGCCGCTGAACAAGCCGACCCTGATCGTGCCGCCGCTGCTGGCCGACCCGCGCTGGGCCGCCATGGCGGGGCCCCTGCCCCTCCCCTTCGGCCAGGCGATGCCGGGTGCGGCGCCGCAGCCCGGCCCGGCGGCCCAGCCCGGCGCCTCCGACCTGGCCGCGCCGCCCAACCCGCTGATGGGCCTGCCCGGCACGCCGGTGCACGTCCCGGCCGACCCGGCGCCGGCGGCACCGCCGGTCCAGGGCATCCCGATCCAGGTGCCGGCCCAGGCCGCTGCCGCTGCCGCCGCCGCCGGCGTGATGCCGCCGCCCGTCCACTCCGCCATCCATGCCGCCGTCCAAGGCGTTGCGCAGCCCTCCGCCCCGCAGCCGCCCGTGTGGCCGCCGGCCGACTCGCCGGAGCGCCGCATCCGCCCGCTCTGGATGGTGGAGGAGGAAGCCATCGAGCAGGCGATCGACCTCTGCGGCGGCAACATCACCCGGGCCGCCGCCCTGCTGGAGATCAACCCCTGCACCATCTACCGGCGCCGCCAGAAGAAGCGCGCGGGCGCCTGAGCCGAGGACATCCATGATCACCGAGATCCGGCACATCATCTTCTCCAACGACGAGCTGAAGCTGGTCTTCCAGTCGGTGCCGCTGGACGGCTACGACCGGGGCAGCCGCATCACCCGCATCCAGGTGGTGGAGGGCCCGCCCCCGTCGGTGCGCCTGCACAGCGAGGCGCCGGCGGGCGGGGCGTCGGAGCTGGAGGTCGAGTCCTACAACCTGGCCCGCCTCATCGTCGCCTACTGCCGGGACAAGCGCATCCCGCTGCCGAAGGACGCCCTGAAGACCCTGCATGCCCAGGGCGACCAGCTCTGCTTCAGCATCATGAGCTCGCTCAGCTGACGGGGCCGGGCGCAGGGGGGATGTGACGCAAGGGGGGCTTGGCAACCGCCGCGCGAGGGTCCATAGTCCCCCCGTTCGAGGAGGGCCACCCCATGCAGATCGACAGCACCGCCGCCTACGCCAGCTCCGTCAGCCTGCTCTCGGCGCGCAGCCAGCAGCAGGTGTCGCAGATCCGCCAGGCGTCCGAGCAGCAGGCCGCCAGCGTCCAGGCGCTCGTTTCAGGAGAGCAGCAGGCCGCGGCGTCGCCGGCGCCCTCGGGCGGACGCGGCCAGCTGGTCGACACGGTCGCCTGAGCCCCCCTGCCCGGCCCCCCGCCCGGCCCCCATGCCTGGCTTACCGCCCGGCGGTGGCCGGCGCCGTCCAAGGCCCTCCCGGCGGAGGGCCTTTTTCTTTGCCCGCGACATTCCGTTCCCGGCACGATGATGCGCCTCCCGCCCGTCCCCCGCCTCGCCCGGCGCCTGCTGCCGGCGCTCTGCATCGCCCTGTTCCTGGCCCTGGCGGCGGCGCATTTGGGCCGCCCCGGCCTCTACGGGGACGAGGTCATCTTCGCGCCCATCAGCTACGTCATCCTGGGCGCCGGGGACCTCCAGGCGGCCATCGCCTCGGACATCGCGGGCTGGCCGTTCCGCCAGCACCCCTTCTATGTCGGGCTGCTGAAGCCCTACCTCCACGCCCCGATCCTGGCAGCCTTCGGCGCCTCCCCGCTCACGCTGCGGCTGCCGATGATCCTGGTCGGCGCGCTCTGCCTGGCGCTGACGTGGCGGTTCGCGCGGGCCCGGCTGGGCGGTTTCTGGGCGGGCGTCCTGCTGGTCCTGGCGGCGACCGACCCGGCCTTCGTCTACCATGTCCGCATCGACTGGGGCCCGGTCGCCTTCTCCATCCTGTTCAAGCTGCTGGCCCTCGGCAGCCTGGTGCGCTTCACGGAGACGCGGCGGACCCGGGACCTGGCCCTGCTGGTGCTGTGGCTGGCCCTGGGATTTTATGACAAGTCGAGCTTCCTGTTCTTCGTGGCGGCGCTGGGGGCGGCCGGGCTGGCGGTCCATGGCGACGCGCTGCTGGCCTATGCCAGGGCGCGGCCGGCCCATGCCGCGATCGTCCTGCCGGGCGCCGCCGCGCTGTTCGCGGCCATGACCGCGGCCTGGGTCCTGCCGGCGATGGAAGCGGTGCCCAGCACCAGCGCCCATGCCGGCCTGGGCTTCGCGGAGCGGCTGGCGTCCACCTGGGGCATCTACCTCTACACCATGAGCGGGCAGGCGGTCCGGGCCTGGACGACCGGCGAGCTGATGGCGGTTCAGCCCGTCCACCCGCTGCTGATCGTGCCGCAGCTGCTGGCGACCGCGGCGGTCGCGGTGCGCGGCGCGGCACGGCGCCGCCTCGCCGCGGAGGAGCGCTGGCTGGTCCTGTCGGGCCTGCTGACGGTCCTCGTCTTCGTGCAGCTCGCCGCCTCCCGCCATGTCGGCGGCAGCCACCACGCCATGATGATCTGGCCGCTGCACCTCATCAACCTGGTGCTCTGCGGGGTGGTCGCGGAGCGCGCGCTGACGGACGGCGCCCGCCGCCGGGTGCGGGCGTCGGCGGCGCTGCTGGCGGCGATGGTTACGGCGACGCACCTCTGGGTGGGCCTGCTGACGCTGCGCAGCTTCATCGCCGACGGCCCCTTCCGGCCCGGCTTCAGCCCGGCCGTCTACGACCTCGCCCGGGCGGTGCGGGAGCGGGGCGCCGCGGCCGACGCCATCCATGTGGTGGACTGGAGCATCCAGGAGCCGCTGGTCACCCTGATCGGGCCGGAGCTGTCGCGCCGGGTCCGCGGTTTCTGGCCGATCCTCGAGGGTTATCGGGAACCGCGGGCGGACGCGGACGAATGGCTGTTCCAGTCCTTCCTGGGCGACCGGCTGACGCTCGCCGTCATGGCCGCGCCCGGCCGGTCCCTGCTGCCGCCCAACTCCGATGCCTTCATGGCCCTGGTCGGGCGGCTGCGCCTCTGCGTCGCGGACAGGACGGTGCTGGAGGGGCCGGACGGGACGCCGGAGTACGTGCTGCTGGTCCTGGACGGGCGGGCGGAGACCTGCCCGGGCGCCAGCGCCACCGCGGCCTGGCAGGGGCGCTGAGGCTTCAGGGCGCTGCGATCTCCGGCTTGCCGCGCTGGGCCAGCAGCATGTTGACCGCCTCCACCATCAGCGCCTGCACGCTGCTGTCCTCGTCCAGCGCCAGCTGGCGCAGGATGCGGCGGGCGTCGGGGGAGAGGTGGACCGTGACCGGGGCGGTGCCGTTGCGCGACGGCGGCGGCACGTAGCGCCGCTCCGGCGCCGGGGCGGCGGCCTGGGGCGGCGGCTCGGCCCGCTTGGGATCGCCGGTCCTGGCTGCGGGGGTCTTGGTGGCGGCGGCCGCCTTCAGGGCGGCGCCCAGGCCGGGGCGCTTCGGGGGCATCTTGTCCGGGCTCCAGGAAGAAAACTGCAGGGGTCGGCGGGATCATAGCAGCCGGCGTGGCACCATGCCACCATGGCAGCAGGCCCGCATGCGGAACCGGGTCACAGCGCGATGCGCTTGCCCACCCATTTGCGCAAGGCTCGCACCTCCACCGCGGCGGTGCCGTCGGGCTCGTACTCGCTGACGCCCTGGCTGGCGATGGCGGCGTAGCCGAAGGCGGCGCGGTTGCCCAGCGTCACCGGGGCGGTCTCCAGCTGCATCTCCTCCAGGGCCGAGCGCGCCTCGTTCACCTTGGGCCCGCGGGAGGGCACGGCGTTCAGCACCGCCACCGGCTGCTTCCTGGCGACCTGGATCATCTCCACCGTGTTCGCCATGGCGCGCAGGTCGAAGATCTCGGGCCGGAGCGGCATCAGGATCAGGTCCGCCGCCTTGGCCGCCGCCAGCGCCGCGGCCTCCGAATGCGGGGCGGTGTCGATGATGACCAGGTCGGCGCCGCCGTCGCGGGCCGCCTGCAGCACCGCGGGCAGCCGGCCGTGCTGGCAGGACAGCACCGACAGGGTGTCGTCCTCCGTCCGGGCGTCGCTCCAGGCGGTCGCCGTCGCCTGCGGATCGAGGTCGAGCACGACCACCGCCTTCTTCGCCTCCCGGAAGGAGACGGCGAGGTTCAGCGCGATGGTCGTCTTCCCCGTGCCGCCCTTGGTGCTGATGATCGACAGGACCCTGGTCACTGGACACCCCTTCCGGCCCGCCGGCACATGCCAGCATGGCACCATGCATGCGTGGCGCGATGCAGCCACACCCATCCTTGATAAGGCCGGGCGGGGGCCGGCCGCAAGCATGTCCGCCAGATGGCACTACCCAGCCGGGCCGGCGCCGACTATCCTTCCGGCGGATCAGCCGCCGAGTTTCCCTTGGGAAGCGGGCATTCAAGGGGGATACCCGCGCCATGTCAGAGTTCACCTTCACCCTGCCGGGCGAGGCCGCGGCGACCGCGGACGGGGCGGCCGACCTGCACGCGCAGGGCGTCCGGGCCTTCGACTCCGGCGACGCCCGCACCGCCGCTTCCCTGCTGGCGAAGGCCGTGGCGGCCCGGCCGGACGACGCGGCGCTGCGCGCCGACCTCGGCAACGCGCTGGAGGCGACCGGCGACTACGAGGGGGCACGGGCGGCCTACGGCGCCGCCGCCGGGCTGGCGCCGGAGAACCCGGTCTACCGCTTCAACCTGGGCGCCGCCTGCCAGGCGCTGGGCCTCGCGCACGAGGCGGCGCAGCACTATGTCGACGCCATCGAGCTCGAGCCGCTGCTGGCCGAGGCCTACTTCAACCTCGGCATGCTGTTCTTCGACGCCGGCCATCCCGACATCGCCGTCCAGCACTACCGCAACGCCCTGACCGCCCGCCCCACCTACGCGGAGGCCGCGGGCAACCTGGGCCTGACCTACCGCCGCATGGGCGACCTGGCGCAGTCCCTGGAGTGGTACCGGGCGGCGCTGGGGCTGCGGCCCGACCTGCCGGTGTCGCACCTGAACCTCGGCATCGTGCTGGGCGAGTGCGACCGGCACGAGGAGGCGGTGCAGGCCTACGGCCAAGCCCTGGCGCTCGACCCCCGCTACGCGCCGGCGCGGGTCAACATGTCGCTGTCGCTGCGCGCCCTCGGCCGGCCCGAGGAGGCCGCGGAGGAGGCGCTGCGGGCGCTGGAATCGTCGCCCGACCTCACCGCCGCCCATGTCGAGCTGGGCTCCGCCGCGGCGGCGCTGCAGCGCGCCGGCCAGGGGCAGAAGGTCAACGGGCTGCTGGCCCGCTGGCGGCTGGTGGCCGGCGACCATCCGGTGCTGCGCCACGCGGCGGCCTCGCTGGGGCTGGAGAAGGCGCCCGACCGCGCCGACGACGCCTATGTGGCGCAACTGTTCGACGCCTCCGCCCGCCGCTTCGACGAGATGATCCGGGGGCTGGGCTACCGGGTCCCGGCCCTGGTGCAGGAGGCGCTGGCGTCCTTCGTCGGCGCGCCCTCGGCGGCGCTCGACGTGCTGGACGCCGGCTGCGGCACCGGCCTCGCTGCCGAGGCGCTGCGGCCCTACGCCCGCACGCTGGCCGGCATCGACCTGTCGGCCTCCATGCTGGAGCAGGCGGCCCGCCGCCGGCTCTACGACGAGCTGGAGCAGGCGGAGCTGACCGGCTGGCTGCAAAGCCGGCCGGGCGCCTTCGACCTGGCGGTGCTGGGCGACGTGCTCTGCTACTTCGGCGACCTCGCCCCGCCGCTGGCGGCCCTGGCCGGCACGCTGAGGCCCGGCGGCACCGCGATCCTGACGGTGGAGGCGGCCGATCCCTGGGCGC
>DASPKT010000298.1:0-13715 GCA_035627915.1 Azospirillaceae bacterium | reverse complement strand
ACCGCGCCGTGGCCGGTGTTGTAGCCGCCCACGTTCTTGATGACGTTGTCCTCGACCAGCACGTTGCGGACGCCGTGCGTGTCGTAGGCCGGCTCGGTCGCCAGGTAGACGCCCGCCAGGCCCGCCTTGTTGCCGTCGATCAGGTTGCCCTTGATCGTCACGTCGTGGCCGCCGACCACGGTGATGCCGCGGCCCCAGGCGTTGTTCATCACGACGTTGTCGAGGATCGTGATGTTGTTGGTCGCGGTGGCGTTCTTGGCGTAGCTGACGACCGCGATGCCGTCGTCGCCGGAGTTCTCCACCCGGTTGCCCTGCACCAGCATGTGGTGGGCGCCCTGGTAGAAGTGGATGCTGTCGGCGTTGGTGTTCATCACCTTGTTGTTGGTCACCTGGCCGTAGCCGGCGCCGCCGCCGATCAGCATGCCGGCGCCCATGGCGTTCTTGATGGTCACGCCGTCGATGACGAAGTTGGTGGCGCCGACCACCCAGATCTTGGCGCTGTCGCCGGTGTAGCCGCGCATCGGCGCGTCGCTGTCCAGCGTGATGTTGCGGATCTCGGTGCCGTTGCCCAGCACCTTGATGGTCTGGTCGTCGAAGGTGGAGGAGGCGCCGATGGCCTTCAGCACGCTGTTCGCCCCGGCACCGATCAGGTCGACGCCGTTCAGCGTCAGGATGCCCTTGTGCAGAAAGGTGCCTTCGGGCACGTAGACGGCGGCGCCGGTCGCCTTCGCGTGGTTGATCGCGTTCTGGATCGCGGCCTTGTTGTCGGTCTGGCCGTCGCCCTTGGCGCCGAAGTCCAGGATGGAAACGTACTGGGTAGGCATTGCCGGGGTATCCCTCTCGCTGCTTGGCGTAGTGGATGCCCCGGTTCATCCGGGGTACCCGCCGCGCCACCTGACGGAAGCCGTCCGATCTTTCGGGCGGCGTCTGATGGGGATTACCCTTTTCGATTTTTCCTAATGCTTCACTAACAGCACCGTGTCGAACGTGCCCTAAAAGCCGCGACCAAGCGGAAAATACCCCGAATTCCGTGACAAATTCGGGGATATCGGTGAGGTAATGTCGAAGACAATCCGGCGGAGAGGCGCAGTTTCCCTAAGGCGATACTGTGACATTGGCCGATTCTGCCCTTCCCTATCCGATACGGTAGGGAGCGGCGCCGGCCGCGCTGCCCGGATCACCCGTTTTCGTGTGCTGGAGGGAGTTGAACGCCCGGAGGACGGGTGCGGCCGACCTCAGGCCGGCATGGCGCCGCCGTGCCGGCGGCGGGGCCGCGGCGGGGGTGGATCGTTGCGTTCCGGCAACGGTTCGGCCGCCGGTTCCGGGGTGGCCGCCGCCGCCTCTGGCACGGGATCGGCAACCTTCTGCCCGGGGATGGCGAAGGCCTCGTGACGGGGCGGCATGCGCGGGACGACGACGCTGTCGTCCGGCCCGTCCGCGGCTGCGGTTCCGGGCGCGGGTTCCACGGGCGGCTCCCCGGCCTTGTCCTCCCCGGGGCGCGGCCTGGTCAGGTGGCGGAACAGGTCTGCGACCATCTTGCCCGGATCGTCCGTCGGCAGCAGCCGGCCGTAGCCCGGCGCGTTGCAGTCCCAGTCGTAGTCCACCAGCGGCCGGTGCCCGGCGATGGCGGGATCGCTGGCCCAGGCCTGGCGCAGGGCGGCGGCGCGCAGGGCCGCCGGCACGCCCTTGCGCAGGAAGACGGTGTAGTCGCTGTCCGGACCCAGCGTGTCCAGCGGCGGCAGTTCCTCCTCAGGAACCACCGGCTCCGGCACCGCGGGTTCCGGGCCGGCGACAGAAGCTGGTGCGGCGTCGGCCGGCGGCTCCTCGCGGGCCCGCCGCTTCAGCCGCGACCAGCGGCCGAGGAAGCCTCCCTCCCCCGCGTCGCGCTCAGCCATCCCCGTCCTCCAGCCGGCGGGCGCGGCGGGCGGCCAGTATCTCGGGATCGGCGCGGTCGCGCTTGCGCCGCCACTCCTGCCGCTCGACATGGTGGCGGGCGACGAAGGCGGCCAGCCAGTCCCGCACCGCCTGCGGCATGGGCAGCGCCTCCACCAGGTCGTCGCCGCAGTCCGAATGGGCGTGCGCCTCCGCCGGGTCCACGGTCGCCAGCAGCAGGCGCCAGCCGCCGGGCCCGCTGCCGGGGCCGCCGCCCGGCCGCAGCACGACGTAGACCGCCGGCTCCGGCGCCTCCAGATTGTGCTTGTAGACCTTGGTGTCGGCGGAATGCGCCTCCAGCGGGGCGGTGCCGGCGTAGTAGCGGACGGTCCCGTCCTCCTCCGCCAGCAGGGTCCAGGGCGGCGTCTCCGGGTCGCCCGGCAGCACCGCGGCGACCCGCCAGACATGGTCCAGCCAGCGGCTGCGCGCCGGCTGCCGCTCCACCACCACGCCCACGGGCATGCGCTCCACCGCCGCCATGGCTCAGGCCCCCCGCGCCAGCGTGTCGGCCCCACGCGCCAGCGCGTCCGCCAAGTTATGCCGCTCGGGCGCCAGGGCGCCCGGCCGCAGCACCAGCAGGTCGCCGGTGGCGGGGTCCAGCCCGTGGCCGGGCCCCTCCGGCCCGGCCTGCGGCAGGTGGGCCAGCCAGTGCTCCGCCGCCTCCGCCAGGCCGGCCGTCTGCCAGCCCGAGACCCAGTGCAGCAGGTGCCGCGCGAAGGCCCCGGCCAGCAGGGCGGGATCGACCGTGTCGAAGCCCTCCTCGGCCAGGCTGGTCCGGCCGGGGTCGTGGCCCGGCTCCAGGGTCCCGTCGTGACGCAGCCGCAGGGTCAGGCCGACCACCAGCCAGTCCGCCGTCTCCGCCGGCACCGCGCCGGGCGGGGCGGCGGCGCGCACGCGCCCGACCTCGCCGCCGTCCACCAGGATGCGGTCCGGCCAGGCGAAGCCGATGGGCTTCTGCGGCGGCGCGGCGGCGGCCAGCGCGTCGGCCGCCGCCAGCATGGCGACCAGCACCGCCGGCCAGGCATGGACCAGGGGGCGGTCGGGCTCGAACACCACGGCGACGTCCAGCGCGCCGTCGGGCCGGGCCCAGACCAGGGTGCCCGCCCCGGCGCCGGCCGCGGCGGCCTCCACGGCGCGGGTGAAGGCGTCGCCGGACGCCTCCTCCACCTCGAACAGGGGCGGGAAGTCGGGGGCGCCGCACCCGGCGCCGGGGATGCCGTCACAGCCGCACTGGGTCATGGACCATCCGGAAAAGCCATCCCTTCGCCTTAAGGGCGGACACGCAGTGTCCCGCGCCCGCGCTACTAAACGAAGTGCCGGAACGGATAGGTCCCGGGCGCGAACGGGTGAGGCCACATTACGGGCGAGGCGAGATGAAGCTGGACGGACGCACCTGCCTGCTGTGCGACTGCGGCGGCACCATGCCGCTGGACGCCGCCGCGATCGGCCGCGCGCTGGGCGCCGAGCCCCCCCGCATCTCCCGCCAGCTCTGCCGGGCCGAGCTGGACCGCGTCGCCGCCGCCGGGGCGGACGGCCCCGTGCTGGTCGCCTGCACGCAGGAGCGCGCCGTCTTCGCCGAGGCGCTGGAGGACGCCCACGGGGAGGGGGCCGCCGCCCGCCTGTCCGTCACCAACATCCGGGAGCGCGCGGGCTGGTCCGCGGAAGCCGCCGCCGCCGCGCCCAAGATCGCCGCCCTGCTGGCGGAGGCGGCGCTGCCCGTTGCGCCGGTGCCCATCGTGCCGATGCGCTCGGAGGGCGTGGCGCTGGTCTACGGCCGGGATGAGACGGCGATCGAGGCGGCCCGCCGCCTCTCCGCCCACCTGGACGTCACCGTGCTGCTGACCGGGCCGGCGGAGGTGGCGCCGCCGCGCAGCACCGACTTCCCCGTCCTGCGCGGCACCATCCGCGCGGCGCGGGGCCATCTCGGCGCCTTCGAGGTGACGGTGGACGGCTACGCCGTGCCCGATCCCTCCTCCCGCCGGGCGCTCGTCTTCGGGCCGGCGCGCGACGGGGCGGTGTCGCACTGCGACCTGATCCTGGACCTCGGCGGCGGGCCGGCCCTGTTCCCGCACCGGCGCGACGGCTACCTGCGCGCCGACCCCGGCAGCCCGGCCGCGGTGCTGGAGGCGGTGCTGGGCGCCGCCGACCTGGTGGGGGAGTTCGACAAGCCGCGCTACGTCGCCTACCGCCCCGACCTCTGCGCCCATTCCCGCAACCGGCGGACCGGCTGTACCCGCTGCCTGGAGGTCTGCCCGGCCGGCGCCGTCACGCCCGCCGGCGACCACGTCGCCTTGGACCCGCACGTCTGCAACGGCTGCGGCGGCTGCCACGCGGTCTGCCCGACGGGCGCCGCCACCTACGCCCTGCCGGCGCCGGACGCGCTGCTGGAGCGGGCACGGGTGATGCTGGAGACCTACCGCCGCGCCGGCGGCGAGCGGCCCGTCCTGCTGGCCCACGACGCGGCGCACGGGACCCCGCTGCTGGACGCGCTGGCGCGCTGGGGCGACGGGCTGCCGGCCCGGGTCATCCCGTTCTCCGTCTCGGAAGCCGGGCAGCTGGGGATCGAGTTCTTCGCCGCCGCGCTCGCCAACGGGGCGGCGGAGGTGCTGGTGCTGGCCCCCTCCCGCAACGCGGCGGAGCGCGAGGGGCTGGCGCGGTCGCTGGCGCTGGCGGAGACGCTGTCCGCCGGCCTCGGCTTCGGGCCCGGCCGCTGCCGGGTGGTGGAGGCGGACGATCCCGACGCGCTGGCCGCCGTGCTGGCCGCCCTGCCCGCCCGCGAGGGTGCCGCGCGGCCGCAGCCCTTCCTGCCGATGGGCGGCAAGCGCGACCTGATGAAGCTGTCGGTGCGCCGGCTGCACGCGGCGGCGCCCGCGCCTGTCGACGTGCTGCCGCTGCCGCCGGACGCCCCCTTTGGCCGGGTGGAGGTGGACGCGGCGGGCTGCACGCTCTGCTTCTCCTGCACCACGGTCTGCCCCACCGGCGCCCTGTCGGACAACCCGGACCGGCCGCAGCTCTCCTTCACCGAGGATGCCTGCGTGCAGTGCGGCCTCTGCCGCAACACCTGCCCGGAGCGGGTGATCAGCCTGCACCCGCGCCTCGACTTCACCGAGGCGGCGCGCACGCCGCGGGTGCTGAAGGAGGAGGAGCCGGCGCTGTGCATCCGCTGCGGCACCGCCTTCGGGGTGAAGTCCACGGTGGACCGCATCGTCGCCCGGCTGGAGGGCCAGCACTGGATGTACACGGGCGCCAACTCGCCCATAGACCGGGTGCGCATGTGCGCGGACTGCCGCGTCATCGCGCATTCGGAGACGGCGGTCGACCCCTATGCCGGCCCGCCGCGCCCGCGCCCGCGCACCTCCGACGACTACTTCAGGGAGCGCGAGGGACCGAAGGAACGCTGAAGCCTCACTGCACCGTCAGCGCCTGCGCCAGCCCCTGCGCCTCGGGCCGGTAGAAGGTGCGTTCCAGCAGGATGCCCTTGGGGCTGGTGCGCTGGCCGTAGAAGCGGTCGTTCCACTCCCCGCGCGGCGCGATGACCGAGCCCTCCACCGCCATGCCGCCGAACAGGCCGGAGCTCTTGGCGTAGACGTACATGTCGGCGTCCAGCCCGACGCCGTAGCTGGCGCCGACCGAGGAGCCCAGCTCGCCGATGGCGACGTTGGCGTCGGCGCCCAGCTTCACCTTGCGCTCGATGACGGCGTCCAGGCCGCGCTCGGTCATGATGACCAGCATCATCTGCGAGCTCTGGCCGCCGAACTGCAGGCCCAGGCTGGCCTCCGCCATGGTGTAGAAGGCCGGGCCGCTCCAGGCGCCGTCGGACCCCTTGGCGACCAGCACGCCGGTGCCGCCGCCGCCGCCCAGGAAGAAGCCGGCCTGGATGACGTTGGGCAGGATCAGCACGCCGCGGGCGCGCTTCAGCAGGTTCTTCAGGTTGGAATAGTTGGGGTCGCCCAGCAGCGACAGGGCCGTCACCCGCGCCCGTTCCACCAGCAGCTCAGGCTCCGACGGGCTCTGCGCCCGGACCGGGAATGCGGGCAGGGCCAGCCCCACCGCCCCCAGGAGCGCCGCCGCCAGGATCGTCCGCCGAGCAATCATCCAATGCCTCCGCCTCAAGTGCGCCGCGCATGCGTGCGCGGCCATTCGCGTCCGGGTCCGGGAAAGTTCCTTACCATAGGCGGGGACCCGTCCCCAACCCCGCCCAGGATGCCCGCCAGCATGGCGGCCAAGGTGGGCGATTTCAGGGCGCGTGCCAGTTCACGAAGGCCACGCGCCAGGATGCCCGCCCGCCCGGCTCCGCCGGGGCGAAGCGGTCCAGCCTCGTCAGCGACAGCGGCGCCACCTCGAACGCCAGCGCCGCCGCCGGCGCCAGCCCCAGCGCGTCGGCCAGGGCGGCGCGGACGGGGCCGGCATGGGCCACGGCGACCACGTCGCGCCCCGCCAGCTCGCCCGACCGCTCCGCCACGCAGGCCGCCACGCGCGCGGCCAGCTCCGTGAAGCTCTCCCCGCCCGGCGGGGCGGTGCCGGCGGGGTCGGCCCAGAAGGCCGCCAGGTGCGGGTCGCGCGCGGCCTCCAGCCCGGCGAAGGTGGCGCCCTGCCAAGCGCCGAAATCCTGCTCCGCCAGCCTGTCGTCCAGAACCGGCTCCGCAGCCCCCAGCAGCGCGGCCGTGCGCCGGGTCCGCCGCAGGGGACTGGACAGCCAAGCGGCTTCCGCCGGCAACCGCGACCGCAGGGCCGCCAGCGCGGCGGGGTCGGGGTCCGGGCAGTCCACGTCCAGGCGGCCGGACAGGCGCGCGGGCTCGGCCAGGGGCGCGTGGCGCACCCACCACCAGCGCACGGGAGGGATCAAGCGGCACTCCCCAGCGCGGCCACGGCGGCGACCAGGAACAGCGTCTCCGCCACCTGCTGGGCGGCGCCCAGCACGTCGCCGGTGACCCCGCCCACCTGCCGCGTCGCCAGCCGCGCCAGCACCGCCACGCCGGCGCCCGACAGCAGCAGGATCGACAGGCCCGCGGCGCCGGAGCCGAGGTTCATCTCCCCGATGGCGGTGGCGGCGAGCGTCAGCCCGACCACGAAGGCGGCTACGGCGCGGGCGCTGTTGGGCCGGCCCTGGCGGTCGGCGACGCCGCCGGGCCGGGCGGAGGGCAGGGCGTATTTCAGCGCCGGCAGCAGCCCGCGCGACCAGGCGTGCGCCCCGATCAGCGCCAGCGCCACCTCGCGCGGGGCGCCGATGGCGGACAGGGCGGCGCCGCGCGCCAGCACCGACAGGACCAAAGCCGCCGCCCCGTAGGTGCCGACGCGGCTGTCCTTCATGATCTCCAGCTTGGCCGCCCGGTCGCGCCCGCCGCCGAAGCCGTCGGCGACGTCGGCCAGCCCGTCCTCGTGCAGGGCGCCGGTCAGCCAGATCAGCCCGGCCAGCGCCACCAGCCCGGAGAGGACGGGCGGCAGCCCGGCCTGCGCGGCCGCCCAGTAGAGCGCCCCGCCGGCGCCGCCGATCAGCGCGCCCACGATGGGGAACCAGGACATCGCCCGCTGGTCCAGGTCCGCCGGCCAGTCCTTGCGCCAGGGGATCGGGACGCGGGTCAGGAAGATGACGGCGGCGGCGAACTCCATCCAGGGGGTGGGACGCCGCGGGCCGGTTGCGTCTGTCATGGTTCCGGTATACGGGAAGACGCCCCAGCCCGCCAGCGCCGTTCCGGTGCGGCGCCGGGGGACCGCTTCGCCGCCCGCCTGTTGCACGGGCCCCACCCGCTTTCCGGACGTGCCATGACCGAGCCCGCCTCCCTCGACGAGATCCGCCGCCTGCTGCGCGACCTGCCCGGCCCCGACCTGGAGGCCACCACCGCCGCCGTCCAGCGGGAGAACCAGCTGACCAAGCCGCGCGGCGCGCTGGGCCGGCTGGAGCAGCTGTCGGAGTGGCTGGCCGCCTGGCAGGGGCGCACCCCGCCCTCGATCCGCCATCCCCGCGTCGCCGTCTTCGCCGGCAACCACGGCGTGGCGGCGCTGGGCGTCTCGGCCTTCCCGCAGGAGGTCACGGCGCAGATGGTGCGCAACTTCATCGACGGCGGCGCCGCGGTGAACCAGCTCTGCCGCGAGGCGGACGCCGACCTGCGCGTCTACGAGCTGGACCTCGACAACCCCACCGCCGACTTCACCGCCGGCCCGGCGATGGAGGAGGGCGAGTGCGCCCGCGCCGTCGCCTACGGCATGATGGCCGTGGAGCCCGGGCTGGACCTGCTGTGCCTGGGCGAGATGGGCATCGCCAACACTACCTCCGCCTCCGCCCTGTGCCTCGCCTTGTTCGGCGGCGAGGCGGCGGACTGGGCCGGCCCCGGGACCGGGCTGGACGCCGCCGGCGTCGCCCGCAAGGCGGCCGTCGTGGCGGGCGGGCTCGCCGCCAACCCGCAGGCGGCGGACGAGCCGTTCGAGGCGCTGCGCCGCCTCGGCGGGTACGAGCTGGCCGCCATCGTCGGCGCCGTCATGGCGGCGCGGCTGGCCCGCGTGCCGGTCGTGCTGGACGGCTTCGCCTGCACCGCGGCGGCGGCCGTGCTGTACCGGGCCGATCCCCGGGCGCTCGACCACTGCATCGTCGCCCACCGCTCCGCCGAGCCCGGGCACGCCCGGCTGCTGCGCGCCATCGGCAAGGAGCCGCTGTTCGACTTCGGCATGCGCCTGGGCGAGGGCTCGGGTGCGGCCCTGGCGATCCCGCTGCTGAAGGGCGCTCTCGCCTGCCACACCGGCATGGCCACCTTCGCCGAGGCCGGCGTCAGCGACCGCACCGACGCCGGGCCGGTGGGGTCGGTGCACTGAGGCGGGCTCAGACGCCGATCTCGCGGTCGATGAGGGCGGCTGTTTCCGGCTGGAAGGGGTTGGCGAACGTCACCCCGTCCAGGGTGCGGCCGTGCTGGAAGTCTTCCGACAAGAGGAGCGAGACGCCGGCCCGGCGGCTCGTGGCCCAGATCAGGGCGTCCCAGAAGCTGAGCCCGTGGCCGGTCACCGCCGCGTGGGCGGCCGCAAGGTCCTCGGGCGACGCCTGCTGGACGGGAACCGCCGCCTGCCATCGGCTGACATAGCCGTAGGCGGTTTCCGGAGGGAAACGGAGCTTCCGCGTCGTTGCGTGATAGAATTCGCCGAGAGCCTGAAGCGTCAGGATGCAGCGGCCGGCGATGACGGCGCGGGCGATCAGCGCCACGGCCTGCCGGTGCTTCTCGCCTTCATCGGCATGGGCCGAATAGATCAGGATGTTCGTGTCGAAGCCGATGGTCACCGTTCGTGCATCTCGTCCCGGGAGATGCGGGTCGGGCCCAGTCCGGTCGTGACGCCGGTCTTCATGAACGCGACCAGTTCGTCCACGGCGGCGCGGCGCAGGTCTTCCGCCTCCTGGCTGTAGGGCCTCAGGACGGCGACGGGCCGGTCGTGCTTGGTGATGACGATGTGCTCGCCGTCCTGCGCCTCGGCGAGGAGCTGGGAGAAGCGCTGGTTGGCCTCGCGCGCGGAGACGGTCTTCATGGCCGGGAGCCTGTAGTCTCACATGTCACTACAATAGGACCGACGTCGGCGACCCACAAGGACCCGCCCTCAGAACTCGTAGAAGAACGCCCAGAGCAGCACCGCCAGCGCGCCGAACAGCAAAGCGGCCATGTAGGTGGTGACCGGGACCGGCACCTTGTCGCCGGGGCCGCGCGGCTTGCCGGGCCGGGTGGCGGGCGGGGCCTTCTTCTTCGGCGGGCGGGCCTTCTCCGAGCCGGCGATGACGGTCGGCTTGAAGCCGCCCTGGCCCTTGAAGGGGTCGTGCAGCTCCACCAGCCGCCAGTCGTAGTTGGACAGCGGCTCCTCGCTCTCGAAGTCGACCTGGATCAGGCGGACATAGCCCTTGCCGTGCTGGCGCACGGCTTCCGTGAACTCGTGCTTGCCGCTGCCGAGGTCGTCGACCAGCGACAGCGTCTCCCACGCCTTGCCCTTGGGCTTCTGGACTGCGTATTTTCGGTTGCCGGCCACGCCTCACTCCCCGGTCTGCAGCAGCGCCCCCCGCTCCCGCGCGCCGCGGAAGGTGCGGGCGAAGAATAGGCCGGCCAGGACGCCGTAGAAAAGGTTCAAGCCCAGCGCCGCCGCCAGCCGGTCCCAGCGCACCGTGCCGTCGAGCAGCACCGCCCGCATCCCCTCGAACACGTGCGTGGACGGCAGGGCCAGCGCCACCGGCTCCAGCCAGTCGGGCAGCGCGGTCACGGGATAGTAGACGGCCGACAGCGGCGCCAGCACGAACACCGCCATCCAGGCGAAGCTCTCCGCCCCCAGCCCGTGGCGCAGGACCACGGCGTTGGCGACGAGGCCGACCGACACGCCCATCAGCATCAGGTTGGCGAAGAAGGCGGCCAGCGGCAGGCCGAAGGTGGCGGCCAGGTTGAAGCCGAAGACGGGGATGGCCAGCAGGACCGGCACGGAGAGGCCCAGCACCATGCGGATGCCGGCCATGACCGCCAGCGCCAGGGCCCATTCGGCGGGGCGCAACGGGCTGACGAACAGGTTGCCGAGGTTGCGGCTCCACAGCTCCTCCAGGAAGGAGATGGAAAAGCCGATCTGGCTGCGCACGACGGCGTCCCACAGCAGCACGCCCGCGACAAGCACCCCGGCGGCCTGCGCCAGCCAGCCGCTGTCGGTGGACAGGAACTGCGAGGTGAAGCCCCACAGCAGCATGTTGACGGTCGGCCAGTAGGCCAGCTCCAGCAGCCGCGGCCAGGAACCGCGCAGCAGGTACCAGTGGCGCAGCACCATGGCCCCGACCCGGCGCGCCGAGGAGGGGGCGAGCACGGGCGGCTGGAACGGGGCGGCGGGCTGGTCGCGCATGCCCCGTCAGGTAGACCGGATCGGGAAGCGGGGCAAGCGCGCCGTCCGTCCTGGCCGGAAGCCCTATGCGGAGGGCGGGGGTGCCTACTCGGCGGCGGCGCGCACCGGCTCGCCGCGGGCGATGTCGAGGAACACCTCCTCCAGCGTGGCGCGGCCATAGCGCTCCAGCAGCTCCGCCGGGGCGCCGCGGTCGACGATGCGCCCGCCCTTCATCATCAGCACCCCGTCGCACAGCCGCTCCACCTCCGCCATGTTGTGCGAGGCGAGCAGGATGGTAGCGCCGGTGCGGGCCCGGTAGGCCTCCAGGTAGGTGCGGATCCAGTCGCCGGTGTCGGGGTCCAGGCTGGCCGTCGGCTCGTCCAGCAGCAGCACCTGCGGCTCGTTCAGCAGCGCCTTGGCCAGCGCCACCCGCGTCTTCTGCCCCGCCGACAGGGCACCCGACGGGCGCGACAGGAAGCGGGCGACGTCCAACTCCTCCGCCAGCGCCAGGATGCGCCGCTTCACGCCGGTGAGGCCGTAGAGGTGGGCGTAGACGGTCAGGTTCTCCTCCACCGTCAGCCGGTGGGGCAGGTCGACGTAGGGCGAGGAGAAGTTCATGCGCGGCAGCACGCGGTAGCGCTCGCGCAGCATGTCGTGGCCCAGCACCTCCACCCGGCCGGCGGAGGGCAGCAGCAGGCCCAGCAGGATGGACAGCGTCGTGGTCTTGCCGGCGCCGTTGCCGCCCAGCAGCGCCACGGTCGCGCCGGCGGGCACCTCGAAGGCGATGCCGTCGACGGCGGTGACGGGGCCGTACCGCTTGACGAGGTCGGCAACCCGGATGGCGGGCGCGCTGGAGCCGGACTGCATGGGACTGGGATGCATGGAACTGGGATGCATGGAACCGATATGGCCGCGGGGGGACGGACTGCCTAGTATGCGGCCGTTCAAAATCCGCCGGGGTGCACCCTTTTTGGGTACCGCCCGAGTTTTCCGGGGAGGTCGCGCGCATGCAGGAACCCGCCTTGGCCGAGCCGGCGGCCCCCGCCCCGGCGGGGCGCGTCAGCGCCCGCACCCTGATCGCCATCCGCTGGATCGCGGTCTGCGGGCAGGCCCTGACCCTGCTGGCGGTGGAGGCGCTGGTCGGCGTCGACCTGCCGCTGTGGCCGGCGCTGGCGGCCATCGCGGCCTCCGTCGCGGTCAACCTGGCGGCCGGCCGCCGCCGCGCCCGCCGGCCCTTCCTGGGGGAGCGGGACGCGGCGCTGTACCTCGGCTACGACACGGCGCAGCTGACCCTGCTGCTGTTCCTGACCGGTGGGCTGGAGAACCCCTTCGCGGTGCTGATGCTGGCGCCGCTGACGGTGGCGGCCAGCGCCCTGTCGCGCAACGCCGTCATCGCCCTGACCGGCTGGGCGGTGCTGTGCCTGTCGACCCTGGCGGCGGCGGCGCTGCCGCTGAACTGGCCGTCGGACAGCGCGGTGCACCTGCCGCCGCTGTACCGGCTCGGCATCTGGTCGGCGCTGACCCTGTCGGCCATCTTCATCGCGGCCTACGTGTTCCAGGTCGCGGCGGCCGCCCGCAACCTGTCGGGCGCCTTGGCGGAGAGCCAGATGGCGCTGGCGCGGGCCCAGCGCGTGTCGGCCGTGGGCGCGCTGGCCGCCGCCGCCGCGCACGAGCTGGGCAGCCCGCTCGGCACCATCGCCGTGGTCGCCAAGGAGCTGGCGCGCGACGTGCCGGCCGACAGCCCCTGGGCCGAGGACATCCAGCTGCTGCAGAGCCAGACCGCCCGCTGCCGCGACATCCTGGCCGAGCTGGCCCGCCGCCCCGACACCGAGCCCTACGCGCCGCTGCCCCTGCCGGCCCTGGTGGAGGAGGCGGCGGAGCCCTACCGCCGCGCCGGCGTGGCGCTCGACATCCGCGTGCTGAACGCGCCCGAAGGCGTGGCCCCGTCGGTGCGCCACAGCCCGGAGGTGCTGCACGGGCTCGGCAACTACCTCCAGAACGCCATGCAGTTCGCCCGCGGGCGGGTGCTGGTGGAGATCGACTGCGCCCCGCCCGGCCTGACCCTCACCATCGAGGACGACGGGCCCGGCTTCCCCCCGACGCTGATCGACCGGCTGGGCGAGCCTTACGTCTCGGGGCGCACGGCCGGCCAGCGCGACGCCGGCGGCAACATGGGCCTGGGCCTGTTCATCGCGCAGACGCTGCTGGAGCGCACCGGCGCCGCCGTGACGTACGCGAATGGCAGGGCTGGCGGCGCGTTGGTTGTCGTACGCTGGCAAATGCCTAGATTCACCCTGTAGAATCGACCCAGGCAGAGTGCAGACGGGAACACCATGACGAGCGCGGACACCACGACGCCGGAGACGGTGAAACTGACCTTCACGGGCGACGCCTCGCGCAGCCTGCTCCTGGTCGACGACGACGCGCCCTTCCGCACCCGCCTCGCCCGCGCCATGGAGCGCCGCGGCTTCGACGTGGTGGCGGTGGACAGCGTCCAGCTCGGCATCGAGGTCGCGCACGAGAGCGCGCCGCGCTACGCCGTGGTGGATCTGCGGCTGGCCGACGGCAGCGGGCTCGACGTGGTGAAGGCGCTGCGCGACGCCCGTCCGGAGTCCCGCATCGTCATGCTGACCGGCTACGGCAACATCGCCACCGCGGTCGCCGCCGTGAAGGCGGGGGCGGTGGACTACCTGCCCAAGCCCTCCGACGCCGACGCGGTGGAGAGCGCGCTGCTGGCCGACGGTCCGCTGCCGCCGCCGCCGGAGAACCCGATGTCCGCCGACCGGGTGCGCTGGGAGCATATCCAGCGCGTGTTCGAGCAATGCGAGCGCAACGTGTCGGAGACCGCGCGCCGGCTGAAGATGCACCGCCGGACCCTGCAGCGCATCCTGAACAAGCACGCCCCGCGCGCCTGATTACCCCGGACCGGACGCCCGACCCCTCCTCCCTACCCGAATTCGTGG
>DASPKT010000297.1:0-7184 GCA_035627915.1 Azospirillaceae bacterium | reverse complement strand
CGGCCGGTTCGAGACGGGCGACACCTACCAGGTCACCGGCCGCTCCGTGCTGATGTTCGCGCTGGAGCCCGACGGCAAGGTCTCCACCGCGCTGGGCCGCGCCGCCGACGCGCTCCGCCAGCTGAACGAGCAGCCGGTCGTGCTGCCGGTCGAGCCGGTCGCGGAGGCTGAGGAGGAGGAGGAGGGCGCGGACGCCGGTGCCGAGGCGCCCGCCGGGAAGGCCGACACCCCGGCCAAGTAGGCGGTAAACCCGGGCGCGCCGTCCTCTCCGGCGCGCCCGCTCCCCGGGGTCGCTGATCCCCGCTTGACGCGCGCCGATTTATTCTACACCGTAGGACAAATGGCGGCACAATCCTCCCTCGGCCAGTTCGAGCAGCTCGTCCTCACGGCCATCCTCACGCTGGGCGAGAATGCCTACGGCGTCACCATCCACGCCAAGGTGGAGGAGCTGCTGCGGCCGAAGAAGGCGGCCTTGGGCGCCGTCTATGCCACGCTGGACCGGCTGGAGGACAAGGGGCTGCTGGCCTCCTGGCTGTCCGACCCGACGCCGGAGCGGGGCGGCCGCGCCAAGCGGCACTACCGGCTGGAGGCGGCGGGGGAGCGTGCGCTGCACGAGGCCGCCGTGACCGCCAAGCGCGTCTGCGACGTCATCGAGGAAACCTGGGGAGGGGGAGTATGGAACGCCAGTCCGGGGCTGTGGAAGCCCGTCCGCCCGCGCTGATCGGGCGCCTGCTGCACCTGCTGATCCCGCCCCCGGCGCGCGAGGCGGTGATGGGCGACCTGGAGGAGCGCTACCGCTCCCCCGGCCAGTTCGCGTCGGAGGGGATCCGCGCCGTCCCCTACCTGATCGCCAGCCAGGCGCGCCGGACCTCCAGCGTGCCCGTCATCGGGCTGCAGATCTTCATCCTGATGGCCTGCCTGGGCGGGCTCGACCCCGACCTCGGCCGCCGCGTGGCGGTGCCGGACTGGGCGCCGGGGGCGGTGGCGTCGGCGGCGGCGCTGCTGGGGCTGGTGCTGCGCAACATCTACCGGGGGGAGGAGGCGCCGGTGCGCCGCGGGGTGCTGGACGCGCTGACCGCGGCCGCCTTCATGCTGGCCTCGCAGGCGATGCTCTCCGGCCTGGTGTCCGCCGGCCTGATCGAGCCGGTCTGGCTGCTGCCTCGCTTCGCCTACGTCATGGGCATCCTGGCCCTGCCGATCCTCAGCATCCTGGGCGCCGCGGAGGCGGGGCTCGACGCCCGGCACCGGCTGCAGGAGGCGGGCGAGGGGGCGCTGGAGGCCGTGCGGCGCCACTACGCCCGCTTCGCCCGCGGGGTCCTGATGCGCAACCGGGCGGAGATGCTGGCGCTGGGCGTCATCATCGCGCTCTCCTCCTACATCCTCTGGCTCACCAAGCCGGTCGTGGCGCCCTTCGGCTGGAGCTTCGTCGCCGGCTATATCCTCACCGTCGCCTACCTGTCGGTGCGCGGCGCCGCCCGGCCCCTGCGGGAGGAGGCGGGGCTGGAGGAGGCCTGCGCCCTGTACGGCGCGGAACTCGCCCGCCAGGACCGGCTGCGCCGGGTCATGTGGTGGTTCTGGTTCGTGCCGGTCTTCGCCGGGCTCATCACCAACTTCATCGTGTTCGGGATGAACCGCGGCCTGCCCCTGCGCGCCGCCCTCGGCGCCGGCGCGGTGCTGCTGCTGGGCTGGTTCATCGCCAGGGTCAACCGCGACCGCCGCCGCGCGGTGGAGGGGCGGGTCGAGGCGCTGTCGGCCCTGCCCGGCGCGGCCGCCTGACGGACCTCGGGGGAAAGCGGGGCGCTCCCTGCGCGGGCGCCCCGCTTTCCCCCGCTTGGCAGCCGCCCCGGGCGGTGGCATAGTGGCGTTCACGGCTTGTTCACGGGAACGCGATGCCCAGGGTCTGGCTCACCGAGAAACCCTCCACCGCACGGGCGCTGCGCCCGCGGGTGCCGGCGGGCGACCGGGTGGTGGCGGCCGAGGGGCACCTGCTGCGTCCCGCGGAGCCGGAGGAGATCGACCCCGCCCGCTGGTCGCGCTGGACCGCCGACAGCCTGCCCATCCTGGTGGAGGAGCTGCCGCTGAAGGTGGCGCAGGACCGCGGCGGCAAGAGCCACCAGCCCAAGCTGGACGCCATCGCCGCCGCGCTGGACGGCGCGGACGAGCTGGTGATCGCCACCGATTCGGGGCGCGAGGGCTCGCTGATCGGCTGGGAGATCGCCAAGCACCTGGGCTGGAAGGGCCGCATCAGCCGCCTGCGGCTGGAGGCGACGGACGAGGAGGGGCTGTCGCGGGCACTCGCCGCCTGGCGGGCCGATCCCGCCTCGGGCGAGCGGGACTTCGCCAACGCGGTGGAGGCGCGGGCGCGCCAGACGTCGGACTGGCACCTCGGCATGACCGGGACCCGCGCCGTCAGCCTGCTGCTGAAGCCCGCCGCCGTGCCCGGCGTGTGGAGCTACGGCGGGGTGCAGATCCCGACGCTGGCCCTGCTGGCCGACCGCGAGGCCGCCATCGCCGACTTCAAGCCGCGCGACTTCTTCGCCGTGGCGCTGACCGTCCTGCTGGAGTCGGGCCCTGAGCTGACCCTCTGGCACCAGGGGGAGCGCATCTTCGACAAGGAGGTCGCCGAGGCGCTGCGCGAGCGGGCCGCCGCCTGGGCCGGGCCGCTGAAGGTGGTGAAGGCGGAGCGGCGCTCCAAGCCGCCCAAGCTGTTCAGCCTGGACAGCCTGCAGAAGGTCGCGGCCAAGCGCCTGGGCCTGTCGCCGGCGGAGACGGAGAAGGCGGCGCAGGCCTGCTACGACGCCGGCGCGCTGACCTACCCGCGCACCGAGGCGTCCTTCCTCAAGGCGTCGGAGGCGGGGTCGGCGGCGGCAGTCCTGGCGGCGGTCGCCCGCGCCCTTCCGGAGGTGGCGGGGCTGGTGCCGGAGCGGCCCACCATCCGCATGGGCCACACCTACCGCGACGCCGACGCCGAGCACTTCGCCATCGTGCCCACCCGCAAGCCCTTCGACGGCGGCGCCCGCGTGCGCGGGGCGGCGGAGGTGTACGAGCTGGTGGCCCGCCGCTTCCTCGCCCACCACCTGCCCGACGCGGTGGACGACGTGACCACCGTCACGGCGCTGGTGCCGCCCGCAGGCCCGGGCCCCGCTGACAGGTTCGTGGCCCGCGGCCGGATCGAGCGGGTCGCCGGCTGGCGCGCCGCCGACCGCGCCGCCGACGAGCGCGAGGACGCGCCGGTGCGCAAGGCGGCGGAGGAGGAGGACGGGCCGGGCGAGGGCACCCGCCTGCCGCCGGTCGCCGACGGGGAGGGCGCCAGCGCGCGCGAGGCCAGGGTGGAGACCCGCCAGACCAAGCCGCCGCCCCGCATCACCCTGGGCGAGCTGCCCACCGTCATGAAGCGGCTGGTCGACCTGGTCGACGACCCCGCGCTGAAGAAGGCCCTGCAGAACCCCGCCAACCCGGACCAGCCCAAGGGGCTGGGCACGGCCGCCACCCGCAAGGACGTGGTGGAGCGGCTGATGAAGCGCGGCTACGTCGCCACGCTCGGCCGGCGCAACGATCCGCCGCTGCAGGTGACCGCCATCGGGATGGAACTGATCCGGCGGCTGCGCGCGGTCTATCCCGTGGACGCCGACCCGGTCGCCCGCGCCCTGCTGGAGGCCGACCTCGCCGCCATCGGCCAGGCGCCCGGCCGCCGCGCCGCCGTGGAGGCGGAGCGCGCCTTCGTCGCCCGCATCCATGCCAAGGTGGCGGAGCTGGTGGCGGCGCTGAAGGGGGCGGGGCCGCTGGCGCTCGACCCCGGCGCCGTCGGCGCCCTGCCCGGGAGTGGGCTGCCCGGGGGCGGTGCGAAGGGGCCGGGCCGGCCGCCGACCAAGCCGATGGTCGCCGCCGTGCTCGCCACCGCCCGCCGCAACCGCGTGCCCCCGCCCAGGGGCTACACCAAGAGCTTCGACGCCTGCCGCGCCTTCCTCGACCGGTATCCCGGCGCGACGCAGTCGTCGCCCGGCGCGACGCAGTTGTCGCCCGGCGCGCCCCCGGCGTTAGGAGCCGGCGGGGTGGAGGGCGGCGCCCCCGCCGGCCCACGCAGGGCCAGCGCCAAGCAGGCGGAATGGCTGGAGCGGCTGGCGGCGGAGGGCAGGCTGGACCTGAAGGGCCGCGCCGCCGCCGAGTTGACGGCCGAGGAGGCCGGGCGCCTGCTCGACAAGGCGTTCGGGAAGAAAAGCGGGCGCGCATCGGCGCCGCCCAACCGGGCCGCGCGCGCCCGCCCTCCCTCTCCCCCCGCGGGAGAGGGAAGGGGCCCGCGGCGAAGCCGTGGGAAGGGTGAGGGGGCAGGACGTCGCAACGGCGGCGCGGGGGCGTCGGCAGGCCCCGCCTGAGGGACGGCGGGGGCACCGTCGTGCTTTCCGGCCCGGAATCCCTCCCCCCCCCATGGGGGAGCATTTCGAAATGGGCCGAAGCATGTGTTTCCCCTCCCCCATGGGGGGGAGGGTGGCCCGGAGGGCCGGGAGGGGGGTAAGACGCCGCAGGAAAGGGCGACTGTCCTCCACGGACACGCGCTGCTCCGCAGGCCCGTACCCCCTCACCCTGACCCTCTCCCCCTGGGAGAGGGGACGGCGGTGCGGGGCGCGGCGCTCCGGCCGGGACACCGTGCGATCTGGGCCAAGCACGCACCCTTTCGACCGCACAGGGTTCCGGTCTCGCGCTCGGCGTCCCGATTCACCCCCTCACCCTCCCAAGCCTGACGGCTTGGTTCCCTCCCTCTCCCGCAAGGGGAGAGGGCGCCCGGGGCGCGCCTGGATTTGACGGTCCGACGGGCAGGAGAGCGGCGACGGCCCGCCGGCTCGCGCTGCCCCGCACCCGGCATCCCCCACCCATCGCCCGCATGGCCGCCCCGCCGCCGCGGCATGGGACCGGGGAACCCGGTGTCATCGGGGCGTCACGGAGGGCCGCTAGGGTCCCGGGCGAGCCGACCCAGGACCACCGGAGGGACCCGCCCCATGGCCGCCATCCTCGCTTTTCCCGCCCGCGTCTCCAGCCGCCTCGCCGCCATGGCCCGCACCGGCGGGCGCGGGGCCGACGGCCCGCCCCCCGGACTGCGCGGGCTGCTTGCCGGCGGCGGGGCAGCGGCGCTGGGGCGGCTGACGGTGCGCGGGCGCATCGTGCTGCTGGGCGGCATCCTGCTGGCCGCCATGGCCGGCACCGGGCTGCACCTGGCCGTCTCCACCGCCTCGGCCGTGCGCGAGGCGGAGGGGGCGGCGGGGCTGGCGGCGCTGGGGGAGGCGTTCAACGCCTACTCCGCCGGGCTGGAGGCGGTGGAGGGCCGCATGCTCTCCTTCACCGGCGCGCCCACGCCGTCGGGCATGGCGGCGGTGCTGGCGGCGCGGGCGGAGGCCGCCGGGCGGCTGGACCAGGCGCTGGCGCTGCTGGCCGGGCACGGCCGTGCCGACCATGCCGAGCGGCTGCGCACCCTGCACCAGGCCTTCGACGCCCCCATCGAGGAGGGGCTGCGCAAGTCCCTGAACGTGGCGGAGGGGGCGGAGATGATGGCCGGCGGGCTGGCGGAGCTGGAGATTTCGGCCGCGGCGCTGCGGGAATGGCTGGCCGCCCGCGGCGGCACCCGGCCGGCGGAGCTGTCGGCGGAGCTGGAGCGCACCCGGCACGAGCTGTCGGCGCGCAGCCTCGACCTGCTGGTCCGCCGCACGCCCGAGGCGCAGGCCGCCGCGGAGGCGTCCGCCGCCGCCATGCTGGCCGTCATCGACGAGGTGCTGGTCCTGATGGAGGGGCAGGAGCGGGCGGTGCGCAAGATCGCCACGGCGGTGCGCGCCGACCGCGACGTGGTCAGGGGCGGGCTGGTGACGCTGGCCGCCGCGTCGGTGCAGGCGCGGGAGTTCTTCGACCGGTTCGAGGCGGCCCGCGGCACGCTCCGCGCCTTCGTGGTGGAGGAGCGCGCCCGGCTGGGCGAGGCGCAGCGCGGCGGCCTGTCGGCCTTCGCCGCCGCCTCGCGCCGGGGCGGCCTCGCGGCGCTGGGCGTCTGCCTGCTGATCGCGGTCGCGGCGGGGGCCGCGGTGCTGGCGGTGGCGCGCAGCATCGTGCGGCCGCTGGGCGCGCTGACCGCCGCGATGGAGCGCATGGCGGCGGGCGACCTCTCCGCCCCGGCCGCCATCGGCCACGAGGCGCCCGCGACCGAGATCGCCTCCATGGCGCGGGCGCTGGAGCGCTTCCGCCACGGGCTGGGCGAGGCCGAGCTGCTGCGCGCCCGCCAGGAGGAACGCCGCCGCGCCGCGGAGCGGGAGAAGGCGGCGGCGCTGGACGAGATGGCGCGCACCGTGGACGAGGCGACCTCGGCCGCCGCGCGCGAGGCGTCGGACCGCGGCGCCCGCATGCGCCGCACCGCCGAGCAGGTGGCGGCGGACGCGCGGCTGGTGCTGGGTGCTGCCTCCGACCTGGCCGGCGACAGCGCCCGGGCGCTGGCCGGCACCGAGGGCGTCTCGGCCGCGGCGGCGGAGCTGGCGGGGGCCATCGACGGCCTCGCCGACGAGGTCGCGCGCATGGCCGGGTTGGTCAGCCGCTCCGCCGAGGACGGGCGCCGCGGCCAGGCGGGCACGGCCGGGCTGGAGGCCGCCGTGGCCGGCATCGGCGAGGTGGCGGGCATGATCGGCGAGATCGCCCGCCAGACCAACCTGCTGGCGCTGAACGCCACCATCGAGGCGGCGCGGGCGGGCGAGGCCGGCAGGGGCTTCGCCGTCGTCGCGGCGGAGGTCCGCGCCCTGTCCGGCCAGACCGCCCGCTCCAGCGAGGAGATCCGGGAGCGGGTGCGGCAGATCTCCCGGTCGGCGGCCGACACCGTGTCGGCGGTGCGCTCGGTGGTGGAGGACGTGGCGGCGCTCGACGGGATCGCGGCGGCCATCGCCGGCCGCATGGACGGGCAGCGCGCCGCGACGTCCGCCATCGCCCGCAACGCCGCCGACGCCACCGCGGCCGCCCGCCACGCTGCCGGCCGCATCGCCGCGGTGGAGGACCTCGCCCGCGGCACCCTGGACCGCGCCCGCACGCTGCTCTCCGCCGCCGGGGAGGCGGCCGCCTCGGTAGAGGGCCTGCGCGGCCGCGTCGTCGGCGCCGTATCGGGGGCGGCGCAGGCGGCGTGAGGGGGGGGGCGGGCCCCGCCCCCTCAGTGTGTCGGCCCGCCG
>DASPKT010000296.1:0-29178 GCA_035627915.1 Azospirillaceae bacterium | reverse complement strand
CGGTGGAGAAGCGCTGGGACCTGGGCTATCTCGGCACCTACAGCCCCGACCGCCAGCCGACCCTGGACCGGCTGCTGGTCGTCCCGGCGCGGGAGCTGCCGGACAGCCGCTTCGTCGTCGCCGGACCGCAATACCCGGCCGGCCTCTCCTGGGGCGTGAACGTCGAGCGGATCGAGCACCTGCCGCCGGCCGAGCACCGCGGCTTCTACAACGGCCAGCGCTTCACCCTGAACGTGACCCGGGCCGACATGATCCGGGCCGGCTGGTCGCCCAGCGTGCGCCTGTTCGAGGCGGCGGCCTGCGGCACCCCCATCGTCAGCGACGCCTGGGCCGGCCTGGACAGCCTGTTCCGGCCGGGCCTGGAGATCGTCATCGCCCGCTCCACCGCCGACGCGGTGGCGGCCCTGACGGAGATCTCCCCCGACGAGGCCAAGGCCATCGGCCGCCGCGCCCGCGCCCGCGTGCTGGACGGCCACACCGCCGCCCACCGCGCCGCCGAGCTGGAGGACCACCTGACCGGCGCCATCGCCGCGCGCGGCCGGGCCCGGGTGGCGGTGGGACGGTAAACCGTTCCCGCAAAAGGGGGACGGAACGCGCCGCGGTTCGGCGACGTCGCGCCGTCCCCCCCCATTCTCCACCGTCACCCCCGCGGAGGCGGGAATGACGGGCAAGGGGAAATGCGCCGCGCCCGTCCCCGCCCCTTGCCACGGCGCTATATCCCGGTGAACATAGCGCTTCATCGGGACGGAGGGGTGCCATGCGCTGGTTGGCGGGGCTGCTGGTAGCGCTGGTGCTGAGCGTGGCGCCGGCGCGGGCGGAGGAGGTCACCCTGCTGGCGGCGTCCAGCCTCACGGCCGCGCTGACCGAGGTCGGCGCCGCCTACGAGGCGCGGACGGGCACCCGGGTGCGGCTGTCCTTCGCCGCCAGCTCGGCCCTTGCCAAGCAGATCGAGAACGGGGCGCCGGCCGACCTCTTCTTCTCCGCCGACGAGCCCTGGATGGACTATTTGGCGGAGCGGCGGCTGATCCTGCCGGAGACGCGGGTGAGCCCGGTCGGCAACCGGCTGGTGCTGGTCATGCCGGCGGCGACGGCGCGGCCGGTGGCGCTGGACCGCGCGCCGGACCTGACAGCGCTGCTGGGCGGGGGCCGCATCGCCACGGGCGACCCCGACCACGTGCCGGTCGGCCGCTACGCCCGCCAGGCGCTGACCTCGCTCGGCCTGTGGTCGCAGGCGGAGCCGCTGCTGGCGCGGGCGGACAACGTCCGGGCGGCGCTGGGCTTCGTGGAACGGGGGGAGGCGGCGGCCGGCATCGTCTACCGCACGGACGCCGCCGGCAACCCGCGGGTGGCCGTCGCGGCGGAGTTCCCGGCCGGCAGCCACGCGCCCATCACCTACCCGCTGGCCGTGGTGGCCGGGCGCGACCGGCCGGCGGTGCGGGCCCTGCGCGCCTTCCTGGCGGGGCCGGAGGCGCTTGAAATCTTCCGCCGCCACCACTTCCTCCCGCCGCAGTAGCTGCACGCCAGGAAAAGGGGGCGGTTCCCCTTTCACGGCCTATGCGGGCGCCGCGGCCGTGTCTAAATTGATGGACAGCCCTTCCGGCTTCGGGGTACTTCCCGGACGGGGCTTCGCCTTGGGCAGGGGCATGTTTCAGGACCGGTTCGAGAACGAAGGCGTCAAGCTTGCCGCACGCGAAGGGGACGCCTCCTCCGCCGGGCGCTGGGGCCTGCTCGACCGCTACCTGAACTCGCTGTTCAAGGATCATGCGTTCATCCGCATGATCTACCGGAACGCCTTCCAGATCTCGCCGCGCATGCACCGCTCCAGCCAGCCGACCCCGGCGCACATCCGGCTGGCGGCGGAGCGCGGCATCCGCACGATCGTCAACCTGCGGGGCCGCCGGGACAATTGCGGCTCCTACGTGCTGGAGGCCGAGGCCTGCCGGCGCCACGGGCTGACGCTGGTGGACTTCCCCGTGAATTCCCGCGACGTGCCGAAGAAGGAGATGCTGCACGCCGCCAGGGCCATGTTCGCGGAGATCGAGTACCCCGCCCTGATGCACTGCAAGGCCGGGTCCGACCGCGTCGGCTTCATGGCGGCGCTCTACCTGCACGTCCACGAGGGCGAGCCTCTGGAGCGCGCCATGCGGCAGCTCTGCTGGCGCTACGGCCATGTCCGGCAGGCCAAGACCGGCATCCTCGACTATTTCTTCGAGGCCTACCGGGACCATGCGGCGAAGGAGCCGGTGGACTTCTACACCTGGGTCGACAGCGTCTACGACCCGCCGGCGCTGAAGTCGCGCTTCATGGCCCAGTGGTGGGCCAACGTCTTCTACGAGCGCATCCTGCGGCGGGAGTAGCGGGCCGCGGCGACGCCGCGGGGAGGGCGAGAGGGCCGGGCAGCGACGGTGCGGTGCGGCCTGCTGACCGGGCTCAGGCCGAGGCATCCGTAGCTGCTCCCATAGGGTTCCGCCCGCCCGCATCCCTACCCGATGTCCTCCGGCGCCCCCGCGCGGAAACCCGCCGCCGCCATCCCGTCCAGCGCGTCCAGTTCCGGCCCGGCGGCGGCCGCCGCCGCGGCCTCCACGGCGCGGTAGAGGGCGACCAGCCGTTCGCCGGCGGGGGTGAGGCGGGCGCCGCCGCCGCGCCGGCCGCCGGCGCTGCCCGCCACGGCGGGGGACTCCAGGCTGCGGTTGACCTCGTCCACCAGCAGCCAGGCGCGCCGGTAGGACATGCCCATCGCCCGCGCGGCCTCCGCGATGGAGCCGGTGTCGCGCACCAGCTCCAGCAGCCGCACCTTGCCCGGCCCCACCGCGGCGCCGTTGGCGAGGTCGACGCGCAGGCTGAGCCGCGCCGTCGGCGTCCCCGTCGGCGCCCCCATCAGCGCCTGTTGTCCGGGCAGTCCGGCAGCCGGTAGTCGCGGAACCGCTCGCGCAGGGCCGTCTTCAGCACCTTGCCGGTGCCGCCGATCGGCAGCGCGTCGACGAACTCCACCGCGTCGGGCAGCCACCACTTCGCCACCTTCCCCTCCAGGAAGTGCCGGAGGCCCTCCGCGTCCGGCGCGTGCCCGGGCCGGGGCACGACGACCAGGAGCGGGCGCTCCTGCCAGCGGGCGTGCGCGATGCCGATGACGGCGGCCTGGAGCACGCCGGGATGCAGCATGGCGGCGTTCTCCAGGTCGATGGAGCTGATCCACTCGCCGCCCGACTTGATGACGTCCTTGGCCCGGTCGGTGATCTGCATGTAGCCGTCGGCGTCCAGCGTGGCGACGTCGCCGGTGTCGAACCAGCCGTCCGCGGTGAAGGCCGGGTCGTCGTCGCGCCGGAAGTAGGAGCCGATGATCCAGGGGCCGCGCACCTGCAGGTGGCCCGCACTCTTCCCGTCGCGTGGCAGGGTCGTACCGTCCTCCGCCACGGTGCGCAGCTCCACCCCGTAGATGGCGCGGCCGGCCTTCAGCTTCAGCGCGGTCTTCCCGTCGGGGGGCAGGGCGTCGTGCTTGGGCTTCGGCCGGTTGACCACGCCGACGGGGCTGGTCTCCGTCATGCCCCAGGCCTGCATGACGGTGACGCCGTGGCCCTCGTACGCCTCCAGCAGAGAGGGCGGCAGGGCGGAGCCGCCGACGACGATCCGCTCCAGCCGGCCGAACCCCAGCCCGTTGTCGCGGACATGGCAGAGCAGGCCCAGCCAGACCGTCGGCACGCCCAGCGCCAGGGTCACGCCCTCGCCCTCCACCAGGGCGTGCAGGGAGGCGCCGTCCATGCCGGGGCCGGGCAGGATCAGCTTCGCGCCCGCCATGGCGGCGGCGTAGGGGATGCCCCAGGCGTTGACGTGGAACATCGGCACGATGGGCAGCACCGTGTCGCGGTTGGACAGGCCCAGCACGTCGGCCATGCAGACCGACATGGCGTGCAGCACGGTGGAGCGGTGCGCGTACAGCGCCCCCTTGGGGTTGCCGGTCGTGCCGGAGGTATAGCAGAGGCTGGAGGCGGTGTTCTCGTCGAACTCCGGCCAGTCGAACCGGTCCTCCTCCGGGGCGATGAACTCCTCGTAGGTGCGCAGGCCGGGCAGGTCCAGGTCCGGCCGGTGCGCCGCGTCGGTCAGCGCGATCCAGTGGGCGACGCCGGGGACCCGCGGCGCCACCTGGCGGACCAGCTCCCCATAGGTCAGGTCGAACAGCAGGACCGTGTCCCCGGCATGCTCGACGATGTAGGCGATCTGATCGGGGTGCAGGCGCGGGTTGACGGTGTGCAGCACCGCCCCGATGCCCGAGATGGCGAAGTACAGCTCGAAGTGCCGGTGCGTGTTCCAGGCCAGCGTCGCCACCCGGTCGCCGGGCTTCACCCCCAGGCGCACCAGCGCGTTGGCGAGCCTGGCGATGCGGCGGGCGGCGTCGGCGTAGGTGTAGCGGTGGATCGGCCCTTCCACCGTGCGGGTCACGATCTCCGCGTCGCCGTGCCAGGCCGCCGCATGCTCGATCAGCGACGACACCAGCAGCGGCCGGTCCATCATCAGCCCGCGCAGCATTCCCATCCCTCCCGCCGTTCTTGGTTGGCGGCCACTATAGCAGGCGGGGCCCCAGCGGGAAGGGCGCCGGGGAGGGCGGCGGGAAGCTCAGGCGGCGCGGCGGCCGTCCGCGTCGATCAGGCCCTCCGGCAGCACCTTCGCCGCCCCGTCCAGCCCGCCCGCGTCGAGGTGGCGGGCCAGAACCCGCAGCACGCCGCGCAGCGCCGCCTCCGCCGCGATGCCGCCGCGCCCGCCCAGGCGCCGCTCCACCTCCGCCAGCAGGTCGGCCTCGTCCGCAGCAGGCGGGGCGGCGGGCTGGGCGGCCGGGCCGGGCTCCCACCCCTCGAAGTAGAGGCCGCGCATCAGCATCGGCATGGCCGCGGCCAGGCGGGCGGCATCCTCCACCGGCAGCCGGTCGCGCAGCGCGTGCAGCACCGCCTTCAGGACGGCGTACAGCACCGATTCGTCCTCTGTGCCGAGATGGTGGCCGAGGTCGGCCAGCCAGGTGTCGGCGTCCTGGAGCGAGCGGGCGAAGAAGGGCGTGCGGGCGGGCATGGCGGCAGCCTCACGTCTGCGGTATCGCGACGCCAACAGCCGCCGGCGCCCGGAATCACGCGGTCCCGTATCGGGGGCGGGCCGGGACGCCGCTCAGGCGTCCTGCGCCAGCCTGATGCCGGTGAAGTGCCAGCGCGCCGTGGGGCCCAGATGGTGGCGGTAGGTCGCCCGCACCAGGTCGCCCGGGGTGGCGCAGCTGCCGCCCCTCAGCACCCGGTCGGTCGCCGGCGGCAGGTCGGCGTAGCAGCCCACCGCCAGGTCGGACGGCGCGTAGCGCGGATAGGGCTGCATCGGGCTGGATGTCCATTCCCAGGCGTCGCCGTAGAGCTGCCAGGGCCCCTCGCCGGCGCAGGCGACGGTGCCGGGATGCAGGCGGCCGTACTCCAGCAGGTTGCCGGTGCGCCGGCGCCCCTCGGCCACCAGCTCCCACTCCACCTCGGTCGGCAGCCGCTTGCCGGCCCAGCGGGCGAAGGCGGCGGCCTCGAAGAAGCTGACATGGACGACCGGCTCCTCCTCGTCGACCAGCTTCAGCCCGGCCAGGGTGAACTGGTGCCAGAGGCCGCCCAGCTTCTGCCAATAGAGCGGGCTGCGCCAGCCGCCGGCCTGCACCGCCGCCCAGCCGTCGGCCAGCCACAGCGACGGCGTGTCGTAGCCGCCGTCCTCCATGAACTCCATGTACTCGCCGCAGGTGACCAGGCGTCCGGCGAAGCGGAACGGCTCCACCACCACCTTGTGGCGCGGCCGCTCGAAGTCGAAGGCGAAGCCGGGCCCCTCGTGGCCCACCGCCGCCAGCCCGCCCGGATGGTCGAACCAGCTCTGCCCGGCCGAGGTCTGGAGCGGCGTCGGCACCGGCGCCTGGTAGGCCGGCTGCATCGGGTTGGACCAGAGCGCGTGCTTCACGTCGGCCAGGACCAGCTCCTGGTGCTGCTGCTCGTGCTGGAGCGCCAGCTCCACCAGCCGCGCCACCTGGGTCCAGGCCTCGTCCGGGCAGTCCATGACCAGGCGCAGGACGGCGGCGTTGACGTGGTCGCGGTAGCGCGACACCTCGTCGTGCGAGGGGCGGCTCAGCACGCCGCGCTGGGCGGCCGGCAGGCAGGTCCCGCCATGGCTGGCCTGGTCGTTGAAGATGTAGGCGTAGCGGTCGTCGTAGGCGCGGTAGCCCGGCACCAGCCGCTCCAGCACGTGCCGCTCCAGGAACCAGGAGGTATGGGCCAGGTGCCACTTGACCGGGCTGGTCTCCGGCGACGACTGGACCTGCTGGTCCTCCACCGTCAGCCGCGCCGCCAGCGCCCCGGTCACGCTGCGGATGCGGCGGAAGCGGCCGGCCAGGGTCGCCCGCAGGTCGGCCCGGACGCCTGACTGCCCCGCTCCACCCGGATTACCCGGAAGTTCCGGCCTCAGCTCGATCATGCCACGCCCCCTGGTTTCCGATCCCCCGGCCGCTCCCCGTTCGTGCGGAGAGGGAGCCGCCTCCGGGATCATTCAACGGCAGTGGCGGCAAAGGGTGCCATCACGCTTCCAGGGATCGGGCGGCCCCGGGCGGGGTAGCTCATGCCCGTCCGATCAGCACCAAAAGAAACCCCCGCGGGCCGGGCGGCGCGCGGGGGTTCCCGGAGGGCGGGAAGGGCCGGGCGGGTCAGGCCGCCGCGGCCTCCTTCTTCTCAGGGGCGGCGACCGGCACCGGCTGCTCGTCCTGGTTCTTGGGCAGGGCGTTCAGGGTGCTGACGAACAGCGCCGCGATGTAGGGGAAGGACTGCACGACCAGCATGATCGACCACATGTAGGCGTCGCGGTTGTCGCCGCCCTTCAGCAGGGCGATGACGGCGGCGCAGATCCACAGGCCCAGCATCAGGGCCACCTCCTCGCGGGCGTGCAGGAAGCCCTGGATCAGCGCCGGCTGGTCCTCGCACTTCGGCGTGCGGACGAAGGGGCGGCCCTGGGTGAACATGCCGACCCAGACGGCGCGGCCGACAGTGTGGGTCAGCGCCATGCCGGCCACCGCCGCCCCCATCTTGTCCACGAAGCGGCAGCGCACCCGCGCCTCGTACAGCCACAGCCCCACCAGCACCTTGAAGAAGAAGACGCTGAGGGTCGGCAGGATGAAGACGGTCGGCGGGAACTCGATCCAGCGCGGCAGCAGCAGCAGGCCGATCGACCAGATGATGCCGCCGATGACGAAGGCCATGTGCGCGGCGTCGGCGAACCAGGGCAGCCAGCCGGTGATGAAATGGTACTTCTGCCCGAAGGTCAGCTTGCTGGCCTTGGGCAGCATCTCCCGCCAGTGCCGCTTCAGGATCTGCACCGCGCCGTAGGCCCAGCGGAAGCGCTGCGTCTTGTAGCCGGCGAAGCTGTCGGGCACGAGGCCCTGGCCGAAGCTGTCCGGCATGTAGACGGCCTCGTAGCGCTGCTCGAACAGGCGCAGGCCGAGCTCCGCGTCCTCGCAGATGCACCACTCGGCCCAGCGGCCGGTGTCCATCAGCGCCGCCTTGCGGATCAGCGTCATGGTGCCGTGCTGGATGATGGCGTTGCGCTCGTTGCGCTGGACCATGCCGATGTGGAAGAAGCCCTGGTATTCCCAGTTGATCATCTGCTTGAAGGCGTCGCCCTGCCACTCCCGGTAGTCCTGGGGCGACTGGACGAAGCCGACCTCGGCCCGCTTGAAGTACGGCACCGTGGCGCACAGCCAGTCCGGCGTGACCTGGTAGTCGCTGTCGATGACGCCCACCACCTCGGCGTCCGGCGCCGTCACCGACAGGGCGAAGTTCAGGGCGCCGGCCTTGTAGCCCGGCCACTTCGCCAGGTGGAAGAAGCGGAAGCGGGGGCCCAGCTTGCGGCAGTGCTCCTCCAGCGGCTTCCACACCGCCTCGTCCTTGGTGTTGTTGTCGATGACCAGGACCTCGAAGTTCGGGTAGCCCATGGCCGCCAGCGCGTTCAGGGTCTCGATGACCATGTGCGGCGGCTCGTTGTAGCAGGGCACGTGGATCGAGACCTTGGGCGTGTAGCCCGAGAGGTCGCCGCGCACCGGCTCGAACTTCCGGCGCCAGCGGTTGGTCCACACCACCTCGGTCAGCTCCATGCCGTCGATCAGCATGACCGCCAGCAGGATCACCTGCGCCGCCATAAGGATGGTGAAGGCGACCAGCGACAGGGTGCCCATGCCGACCGTCATCGCCTCGGCCGCGGTCCACACCAGGACCGAGAAGACGGTCTGGATGAGGGCGCCGTAGAACAGCTGGCCGCCGGGCTTCAGGTCGTCGCGCCGCAGCACGAACCAGAACAGGGGCAGGAAGGCGAAGCCGGTGGCGAAGGCGCACAGGACGGGCCAGCTCGGCACCTCCAGGATGCCGCCCTCCATCGGGAACTTCGGGTTGCGGTAGGCGTCCCAGATGCCCCAGTTCGCCTCGGCGATGCCGCCGATGGCCTTCTTCCAGGGCTGGTCGAACGCCTCCATGATGAAGTAGTCCAGGCGCTGCTGGCCGGCGATGTTCAGGAAGGTGCGGATGAACTTCGCCTGGTTCACCAGGCTCGCCTCCGAGCCGCCGCGGTAGGCGCCGTCGGACGGCCAGCCGGCCTCGCCGATCAGGATGTGCTTGTTGGGGAAGCGCGCCTTGACCTCGTTGTAGCGGTCCATCGCGTAGGGGATGGCCTCGTCGATCGGCAGCTTCTCCCAGTAGGGCAGCAGGTGGATGGTGATGAAGTCCACCGCATCGGCCAGCTCCGGGTGCTTCAGCCAGACGTGCCAGGGCTCCGCGGTGGAGACGGGCTGCTCCACCTGCCGCTTCACGCGCTGGATGTAGTCGATGAGGGCGGGCACCTCGATGTCGTCGCGCAGGACGACCTCGTTGCCGACCATCAGCCGCTCGATGTTCTTGTGGCTGCGGGCCAGGCGCACCAGGCTGTTGATCTCCGCCTCGTTGGCGGAGAGGTCGCCGCTGATCCAGGCGCCCGCCGTGACCTTCAGCCCGTACTCCGACGCCAGCCCCGGCACCCGGTCGACGCCGTTCAGCGCCGTGTAGGTGCGGATCGCCTGCACGTGGTCGGCCACGACCTCCAGGTCGCGGCGGATGTCGTCCTCGCCGGGGTGGAGCCCGCGCTGCGGGTCCTGGTCCGCCTGGTAGGGGGAGAAGGCCACGCCGGCGATGATGCCGGCCCACGCCCGCTCGCTCGCCGGGCGGTTGGAGAATGCCCAAGCCCCGATGTTGCCCAGGATCAGCAGCAGCAGCACCGCCCATGCGGACTTGCGCATGCTCAGGATCTTGCGCATGGATACCCCGTCTTGCCCCTTGCCGTGCGGCCCCGTAAGGCCCGGACCCGCCCGTGCCGGTTCGGCTTCGGCGGGATCGTGGGCTATATGGGGACCGTCTTTGGCATTTTTATGGATTGGCCCCGTCCGGACCGGGCGTCGGCATCCCGTCCAGCGCATGGCTGGCGGTTTTCCGCACCCGGACCTTCGGCCGACTAGTACATCCGGAAGCCCCCTTGCCGTCCAGTGGTACTTCTTGTGATGTCGCGGCCGGCGGCGTCCGGTAGAGGACGCGGGACACGGCCCGGAGGTTCCCGGGACGGCGGGAGGAGGAGGAGACATGAGCGCGACGGAGTTCCGCCTGCACGAGCGGCTGGAGGCCGACACCGCCTTCGTCGCCGACCTCGGCCTGTCCAGGCTGCTGCTGATGCGCAACGCCCTGTGGCCCTGGCTGATCCTGGTGCCGCGGCGCCCGGGCGTGGTTGAGGTCCACCGGCTGGACCCGGCCGACCGGGCGGCGCTGATGGAGGAGATCGCCCAGGTATCCGGCGTGCTGGAGCGGGTGTTCCGGCCGGACAAGCTGAACGTCGGGGCGCTCGGCAACCTGGTGCCGCAGCTCCACGTCCACGTGATCGCCCGCTACCGCGGCGACCCCGCCTGGCCCGGCCCCGTCTGGGGCTCCGGCCACGTTAGAGCCTACGGGGAGGGGGAGGCCGAGGCGCTGGCGGCGCGGCTGGCGGGGCTGGTGGCGGAGTAGGCCAGTGTTCCCCTCCCCCATGGGGGGAGGGTGGCCCGAAGGGCCGGGAGAGGGGGTAAGACGCCTCAGGGAAGGGCGCCTGTCCTCGGCCTCGGCGCGTCGCTCCGCAGGCCCGTACCCCCTCACCCTGACCCTCTCCCCCTGGGAGAGGGGACGGCAGTTCAGGCGACGGCTCCCGGTCAATGCCGTCGCATGCAGCGCAGCGGAATGCGACGGGAACGGCCCTATGCCATGCCCGCCGCTCTACGCCTCAGAGCCCCTCCACCACCTGCAGCAGCGCGTCCAGGTTGGCCCGGCCGAACAGCTTGCAGCGGGCGGGGGACCAGCCGTGGGCGGGGTCGGGCAGCCCGTCATTGTCCTTGAAGGGCATCTCCAGCGTCATGGCGAGGCAGCCGTGCGTCTCCGCCAGGTAGTTGGTGCACATGGTGAGGTTGGCCTTGCCCGGCGGATTCTCCTCGTAGCCGAGCTTGTCCTGGAAGTCGGGGCTGGCCTTCAGCAGCGCGTCGGAGAAGTCGTGGTGCAGTGCCTTCTGCTTCGGCGTCAGGGACGGGATGCCGAAGCAGTTGGCGAGGAAATTGGCCGGGATCGCCTCGTCGCCGTGGACGTCCAGGCAGAAGTCGATGCCGCGCTCCGCCATCGCGGCGCGGACGTGCAGCACCTCGGGGCTGCGCTCCGCCGTCGGCTCCAGCCACTCCCGGTTCAGGTTGGCGCCGGCGGCGTTGGTGCGCAGATGGCCGCGGCGGCTGCCGTCCGGGTTCATGTTGGGCACGACGTAGAGAACGGCGCGGTCCAGCACGGCGCGGGCCACCGGGTCGGCGGGGTCCAGCAGCCGCTCCAGGAAGCCCTCCATCCACCATTCCGCCATGGTCTCGCCGGGGTGCTGGCGGGCGATGACCCAGCAGCGCTTCTTCCCGGCACCGGGCGTGCCGACCTGCAGCAGGTCGATGTCCTGCCCGTCCAGCGTCGTGCCGGCCACCTCCAGCCGCACCAGCGGCGACAGCTGGCAGCGGGCGATCAGGTCGTGGTGCCGCTCCATGGAGTAGGGGGCGAAGTAGGCGAAGTGGACGCTGTCCCGCTCCGGCGTCAGGGTGATGCTCAGCACCCCGTCCCGGTACTCGGTCGGCACCTGGAACCAGGTCTCCCGGTCGTAGGAGGCGCGCGCCCGGTAGCCGGGCCAGCCGCCCGGGTAGGCGGCGCCGCCGGCGTTCACGATCCGCAGCGTGCAGGGCGTGCCCTTCGCACCCGTCAGGCGGAAGTGGAACCACTGGTAGAAGTCGCTGTCCTTGTCCTTGCGGATCGCCAGCCGGATGTCGGCGGGGTCGGCGGCCTCGATGACCTCGATGTTGCCGGAGTCGAAGTTGCTGCTGATGCGCATGGGGGCTCTCGTCGCCTGCTTGCGGGCCGGGGGGCCCCAAGCTAGCCAAAGCGGGCGGCCGGCGCCAGGGGCCCCCTCAGGCCAGCGCTTCGCGCAGCCAGCCCTCCAGCGGCTCCCATACCTTCGGCGCCGCACCGCCGCTGACGATCATGCCGATATGGCCCAGCGGCGGCTCCATCGTGCGGCAGCCCGGGATGGCGTCGGCCAGCGCGCGGGCCGACGCCGGGGGCACGATACGGTCGGCGGCGGGGATGAGGGCCAGGGCCGGCATGGAAAGCCGCCCGGGGTCCATCGCCTCGCCGGCCACGCGCCATTCGCGCCGCGCCGTCTCGTTGCGGCCGTACCAGCCGCCGATGCACTCCCGCGCCACGGCGGCCGGCAGGGTGACGCCGTCGTTCAGCCAGTCCTCCAGCGCCACGAAGTCGCGGGCGTCGTCGCCGTCGGGGTCCTTGCGGGCGAAGCTGGAGAACTTCTTCAGCACCAGCTGCGGGTCCAGCCCGGCGAACAGCGCCTGGATCACGTCGACCGGCAGCTCGGAGAAGGCGCGCAGCATCGGCTCGGCCGGGCCCAGGAAGGCGGCGGTGCGCAGCGCCCCGGCCTTGTCGTCGCCGTGGAAGTCCCAGGGCGTCGCCATCAGCCCCAGGCAGGCCACGTCGTCCGGCTGGCGCAGCGCGGCACCGGTCGCCAGGATGCCGCCCATGCAGTAGCCGACCAGCCCCACCCGGCGCCCGCCGGACAGGCCCCGCACGGCGCGGATCGCGCGCTGCAGCCGCCCGGCTACGTAGTCGGTCAGGGTGAAGGTGCGCTCCACCGGCCCCGGCGCGCCCCAGTCGATCAGGTAGCAGCGCAGGCCCCGCCCGGCCAGCCAGCGCACCAGGCTCTTGCGGGCGGAGAGGTCCAGGATGTAGCCGCGGTTGATGAGCGAGGGCACGAACAGGACCGGCGGCCCGTCCTCCGGCCCGAAGGCGGTGACGCGGGCGCGCCCCTCCGTCCAGACCGGGGGCGGGTCCTCCAGGTCGCGGCGGTAGGGGTGGCGGCGGTAGCGCTCCAGCCCGGTCAGCAGCCGGTCCAGCCGGCGCCGCATCTCGCGGTCGACGGCGCGGGACAGCGCCTCAGGGTCGGCGGCGGCGAGGTCGCGGCGGAGGCTCTCCGCCCGTTCCGCCAGGTCCGGGCGCCAGGGCAGCGAGCCGCTCCTCGAGAAGGGCAAGCCGGCGGGCGAGGTCAGCAGCACGCTCAGGCTCGCCGCCAGGTGCAGCGCCAGCGGGCGCGGCCCCTGCCGGCGGGGGGCTCGGCTGGGAATGGGCATGGCGGTCACCCGGGGTGGCGGGGGAGGGGAAGCCGAATGCGAAGGGGTTGGCGAAGGGCTGGGCGAACCCCTGCGCGAAGGGGAAGCCGAAGCCGCCCGGCATGGACATGCCGCCCATGGGCGGCGTCCCCGGCGCCTGCGGCAGGAACGGCGCCATCATCATCGCCCCCTGGCCCATCGCCTGCAGCAGCCGCGCCATGGCGTCGGCCATCTCGGGGTCGGTGGAGACGGCGGCCCACTGGTCCTGCCAGAGGTCCAGGTAGCGGCGGGCCAGCTCCTCGATCGAGGGCGGCTCCGGGGCGGGGTTCTGCGGGTCGGTCGGGGGCATGGCGCCTTCAGTATACAGGGGTGCCCGGGGCGGTAAACCGTCCGCCGTGCGAAACGCTCCGGTTTCCACGCGGCAGGATGCTTGCGCCTGCCGCACTGCATCGCGTACTTCTAGCACCTGCAACAAACAAGGGTAGGCATCCCCCCGGGGAAGGGGAGGCCGGCCCCATCGCCGGGAACCGCCAGATGGCCGCACAGGAAGACAGCAAGCCCGCGCCGATCACCATCAAGAAGTACGCCAACCGGCGTCTCTACAACACGGCCACCAGCTCCTACGTCACGCTCGACCATCTCTGCCAGATGGTCAAGGAGGGGCAGGACTTCGTCGTCTACGACGCCAAGACGGGCGACGACATCACCCGGTCGGTCCTCACCCAGATCATCGTGGAGGAGGAGTCCAAGGGCGGGCAGAACCTGCTGCCTATCGGCTTCCTGCGCCAGCTCATCTCCTTCTACGGCGACAACATGCAGTGGATGGTGCCGCGGTACCTCGAGCACAGCATGCAGTCCTTCACCCGCAACCAGGAGAAGATGCGCGACTACTTCCAGAACACGCTGGGGGGCATGTTCCCCTTCGGCTCGCTGGAGGAGGTCAGCAAGCAGAACATCGCGATGTTCGAGCGTGCGATGCGCATGTTCTCCCCCTTCGGGGAGGGCGCCGCGGGCGTCGAGCCGCAGAAGCCGGCCGCCGCCCCGCGCGGCGCCGACGACAAGCTGAACGACCTGCAGAAGCGCCTGGACGAGCTGCAGCACCAGCTGGAAGGCCTGACGAAGCGCAAGGGCGAGTGAGCGCCCTCTGACACTTCCGCGCGGGGTAGCGGGCAGGCTGCCCGCCCCCGCCGCCGTGCCGCGCCCGCGCCCCCGTCCTCGCCCCAAGCGCCCGGGCGGCGCCCGCGGCCGCCGCCTAGACTGGCGGCATGGAGGCATCCTTCCACCCGCCGGTCCCGGCCGGCCCTGTCCACTCCCCGCTGCCGTCCGGCGAGCCGGTCGAGGCGGAGTGGTGGGAGGTGGACGCCCCGGCGCCCGCCGCGCATCCCCCGCTGCCCCCACCCGCACCCCGCCTGTCCCCACCACCCGACCGCGCCGCCTTCGGCCGCGCGTGTGCCGCCTATGCGCGCGCCGCAGATATCGGGCACGGCCCGGGAAGCCCGCTCACCACCCTGTGAGCGGCAATCTTCGGCGCTGCCGAAATCCCCGGTTCAAACGCTTGTTTGTCTGCGCTATGGTGCGTCTCCGCCGCCGGGAAGGCGGCAAGCGGGGAGGAACAAGCCATGGCGGTTAACCGCAGGATCGTGCTGGCGTCGAGGCCGGTGGGCGCGCCGACGGAGGAGAATTTCCGCCTGGAGGAGGCGCCGGTGCCGGCACCCGGCCCGGGCGAGATGCTGCTGAGGACGGTCTGGCTGTCGCTCGATCCCTACATGCGCGGCCGCATGAGCACGGCCAAGTCCTACGCCCAGCCGGTGGAGATCGGCGGCGTCATGGTCGCCGGCACGGTGGCCCGGGTGGTGGAGAGCAACGCCGACGGCTTCGCGCCGGGCGACCTGGTGCTGTCCCAGTCCGGCTGGCAGGAATACGCCGTCGCCGGGCCGAAGGCGGTGCAGAAGCTGGACCCCGCCGCCTTCCCGGTCAGCCTGGCGCTGGGCACGCTCGGCATGCCGGGCATGACCGCCTATGTCGGCCTGATCGACATCGGCGAGCCCAAGGAGGGGGAGACGGTGGTCGTCTCCGCCGCCAGCGGCGCCGTCGGCTCCGTCGTCGGCCAGCTCGCCAAGGCGCGGGGCTGCCGGGCGGTCGGCATCGCCGGCGGCAAGGCCAAGTGCGACTACGTCACGGGCGAGCTGGGCTTCGACGCCTGCGTCGACTACCGCGCGCCGGACTTCAAGGCGCGCCTGCGCGAGGCGTGCCCGGCCGGCATCGACGTCTATTTCGAGAATGTCGGCGGCGAGGTGGGCGACGCCTGCTTCGAGCTGCTGAACCCCTTCGCCCGCGTGCCGGTCTGCGGCCGCATCGCCAACTACAACGACACCGCCCTGCCGGACGGGCCCGACCGGCTGCCGGCCCTCATGGGGCAGGTGCTGGTGCGGCGCCTGAAGATCCAGGGCTTCATCGTGACCGAGCGCTGGAACCGCTACCCCGACTTCATCCGCGAGGTCGGCGCCCTCGTGCGCGAGGGGCGGCTGCGCTACCGTGAGGACGTGGTCGACGGGCTGGAGAACGCGCCGCGCGCCTTCCTCGGCCTGCTGCAGGGCAAGAATTTCGGGAAGCTGCTGGTCCGGGTGTCCCCGGACGGGGCGCGCTGACCCCGCTGGGGTCCATTATCAATCAACGAAGCCGGGGAGGAAGAGATGGCGGGGCGCGTACAGGACAAGGTGATCCTCATCACCGGGGCGGCGTCGGGCATCGGGCTGGCGACGGCCAGGCTGTGCGCCGAGCAGGGCGCCAGGGTGGTCATGACCGACCGCAACGTGGCAGGGCTGGAGGAGGCGGCGGCCGGCATCCACGGCACCGTCCACCATATGGCGCAGGACGTCACCAGCGAGGAGCGCTGGGCCGAGGTGATCGGCGAGACGCTCGGCCGCTACGGCCGCCTGGACGGGCTGGTGAACAACGCCGGCTGCGGCGTGCACAAGCCGCTGGAGCAGACGACGCTGGAGGACTGGCGCTTCGTCCACGCGGTGAACACCGAGGGCGTGTTCCTGGGCTGCAAGGCCGCCATCGGCGCCATGAAGAAGACGGGCGGCGGCTCCATCGTGAACCTCTCCTCCGTCGCCGGCCTGATCGGCGGCGTGAACCTGGGCGCCTACTGCTCGTCCAAGGGTGCCGTGCGCCTGCTGACCAAGTCGGTCGCCATCGAGTGCGCGCACTTCAAGTACGACATCCGCTGCAACTCCGTGCACCCCTCCTTCCTGGAGACGGCCATGGTCGGCGCCATGATCGACGGGGCGGGCGACCCCGCCCGCATGCGCAAGGCGCTGGAGAGCACGGCCGCGCTGGGCCGCATGGGGCAGGCGGAGGACGCCGCCTACATGATCCTCTTCCTGCTGTCGGACGAGAGCCGCTTCATCACCGGGGCGGAGATGGTCGTCGACGGCGGCACCACGGCGCGCTGAGAACGGCCGGCACCAGCAAGAATCCAGGGAGGAAAATCACATGGCCCAGCATCCGCTCGTCGACATGACCGGCAAGGTCGCCCTCATCACCGGTTCCTCGCGCGGGATCGGCAAGTCCATCGCCGAGGAGTTCGCCCGCGCCGGCGCCAAGGTCGTCATCTCCAGCCGCAAGCTGGACGCCTGCGAAGCCGTGCGGGACGAGATCGTGGCCGCCGGCGGCGAGGCCATCGCCGTCGCCGCCAACGTCGGCCGCAAGGAGGACCTCCAGGCCCTCGTCGACGCCACGCTCGACAAGTGGGGGCGCATCGACAGCCTGGTGGCCAACGCCGCCATCAACCCGGTCTACGGCCCGCTCGGCAACGTCGGGGACGAGGCCTGGGACAAGATCATGGGGACCAACCTGCGCTCCACCTGGTGGCTCGCGAACATGGTCATCCCGCAGATGGCGGAGCGCAAGGACGGCACCGTCATCCTGCTCTCCAGCATCACCGCCATCCGCGGCAACGGCGTCATCGGCGCCTACGGCATCTCCAAGGCCGCCGAGGCGCAGCTGGCCCGCAACCTGGCGGTGGAGTGGGGACCCAGCAACGTCCGCGTCAACGCCATCGCCCCCGGCCTCATCAAGACCGACTTCGCCAAGGCGCTGTGGGAGCAGCCGCAGCTGATCCGCTCGCTGGAGAAGCGCACGCCGCTGGCGCGCATCGGCGACCCCGTGGACATCGCCGGCGTGGCGCTGTTCCTGGCCTCTCCCATGGGCCGGTTCATGACGGGGCAGGTGATCGTCGCCGACGGCGGCGCCACCATCTCCGACCCGCTCAGCACCTGAGGCCGGCCCATGGTCGCCCTCATCGAGGTCCTGCCGCAGCACCGCTTCGACGAGGCGGCCCTGTGGCGCTACCTGGAGGCAAGCCTGCCGGGCTTCCGCGGGCCGGCGACGCTGCGCCAGTTCCAGGGCGGGCAGTCCAACCCGACCTTCCTGGTGGAGACGCCGGACGCCCGCTACGTGCTGCGCAAGAAGCCGCCGGGCAAGCTGCTCCCCTCCGCCCACATGGTGGAGCGGGAGTACCAGGCCATGCGGGCGCTGGCCGGCACCGCGGCGCCGGTGCCGGCGGCGCGGCTCCTGTGCGAGGACGCCGAGGTCATCGGCACGCCCTTCTACGTCATGGACTTCCTGGAGGGCCGGGTGTTCGCCGACACCAGCCTTCCCGGCATGGAGCCGGCGCAGCGCGCGGCCGTCTACGACGCCATGAACGCCACGCTGGCGGCGCTGCACCAGGTGGACTACCGGAGCGCCGGGCTGGAGGGCTTCGGCCGTCCGGAGCAGTACGTCGCCCGCCAGGTGGAGCGCTGGACCAAGCAGTACGTGGCGGCCAAGACCGGGGACATCCCGGCCATGGACCGGCTGATCGAGTGGCTGCCGGCCAACATCCCGGCCGGCGACGAGACGGCCATCGCCCACGGCGACTACCGGCTCGGCAACCTGATGCTGCACCCGCAGGAGCCCCGGGTGATCGCCATCCTGGACTGGGAGCTGGCGACGCTGGGCCACCCGCTGGGCGACCTCGCCTACAACTGCATGTCCTACCGCATCCCGCACGAGATGAAGGATTTCGGCGGGCTGAAGGGGCTGGACCTGAAGGCGCTGGGCATCCCCACGGAGGAGGAGTACGTGGCGGCCTATTGCCGGCGCACCGGCCGGGACGGCATCCCCGACTGGAACTTCTTCCTGGCCTTCGCTTTCTTCCGCATCGCCTCGATCTGCCAGGGCGTCTACGCACGTGCGCTGCAGGGCAACGCCTCGGACCGGCGGGCGCACGCCTATGGCGAGGTCGCCCGGGCCACCGCCGAGGTCGGCTGGGGCATCGCCCAGGGACGCGGGTAGGCTCCTCCTACCCCGCCGCCGGCGCCGCCAGCCCCGCGGCGGACGCCGGGGCGGGGGACAGGCGCGCGGCCACGGCGCGGTCGATGTGGGTGCGCAGGTTGGGGTCGGCCTGGTAGAGCCGGCGGAAGTCGCGCCGGTCCAGCACCAGCAGCCGGCAGTAGCCCAGCGCCTCCACGTCGGCATTGCGCGGCTGGTCCAGCACCAGCGCCATCTCCCCGAAGAAGTCGCCGGTGCCGAGGCGGATCGGCTGCTCCAGCCCCGGCACCCGCACCGCCACGGCGCCGGAGGAGATGAAGTACATGGCGTCGCCCCGCTCGCCGCGGCGGACCAGCAGCTCCCCCGGCACCGCGAGGCGCGGCTTGGCGAGGCGGGCCAGCTGCGCCAGCCGGTCGGCCGGCAGCCCCTGGAACAGGGAGACGCGGCCCAGGAGGTCGCGGGTGGACAGGCCCAGGTCCAGCTGCGGCGGCCGCTCCAGCTCGGCCCAGCGGCGGCGGATGTCGCGCTCCAAGTCGTTCAGGATCTCGCGGCTGATGATGGCTTCCTCGAACATGGTGCGGGCCTGGCGCTCCTCGATGCGCAGGCCGGCACGGGCGAGGTAGCGGGACTGCACCTCGTGCACGTAGCCGGGATACTGGAGCCGCAGCGCCTCCAGCGCCTCCTCCACCGCCGCCAGCCGGGCGCGCAGCACCTCGGCCAGCGCCGCCCCCGCCTGCCGGCCCAGCAGCGGGCTAAGCCGCTCCGCCGTGAAGTGCTCCAGGTCGCGCAACGCCAGGCGCATGACGATCAGCAGGCCGAAGCGCTGCGACAGGGCGCCGGCCAGCGGCCGCTCCCAGGCCAGGGTGCGCTGCAGGCGCAGCGCCAGCCGGGTCCCGCGGGTGAAGCGCAGCACCTTGCGCGCCGCCTTCTCGTAGCCGGCGCGCCGGCCGGTCTTGGCGCCGTCCTGCAGGCGGCCGGCGACGGCGAAGACGCGCTGGGCGATGAAGCGGGAGATCAGGCCGTCCCGGAAATACTCCAGGTACAGCTCCTCCTCGCGCCGGGCCATGGTGGTGAGGCCGATATAGACCCGGTCGTCCAGCGACAGGCCGCCGGAGCGCGCCTCCAGGTCCAGCTCGTCCTGCGCCAGCTGGGCGCCGCGCTCCAGCAGCGGGTCGATGGCGCCGGAGGGGTCCATGTCCAGGCTCTTCGCCACCGTCTCCACGCCCGCGCGCACCGACGACAGCGACAGGCCCAGCGCCCGGTTGCGCAGCGACTGCTCCACCGGCGACAGCCGGTCCAGCCCCAGCAGCCGGATCAGCGGGCGCAGGGTCAGCCCGTTCACGAACAGGGTGAACAGCACGAAGCCGGTCGCCAGCACCGCCACCAGGTCCTGCACCTGGTCGGGCAGGCGCCGGTTCTCCGTCACCGCCAGCGCCAGCGCCAGGGAGACCGCACCGCGCAGCCCGCCCCACAGCATCACCGCCCGGTACTGCCGGCTGATGCGGTCGGCCGCCCCCACCGCCACCAGGGCCGGGATGAAGCCGTAGACGGCGATGGCGCGCGCCACCAGGGCGGAGGCGACCAGCGCCGCCAGCAGCACCATGTCGCCCACCGTCACGTCCGACAGGGTGCGCGGGATCAGCATGGAGGCCAGGATGAAGATCAGGGAGTTGGCCCAGAACCCCAGCTGGGTCCAGACGTGCTCCAGCCCCTGCCAGCTGTCCGGCGAGATGCGGGTGCGCCCGACCGAGCCCACCACAAGGGCCGCCGTCACCACCGCCACCACGCCGGAGACGTGCAGGTAATGCTCCCCCAGGATGAAGCAGAGATAGGCCAGCGCCACCGTCAGCGTGATCTCCGACAGCGGCATGTTGCGCAACGGCGCCACCGCCACGCAGGCGAGGTATCCCAGGCCCCAGCCGACCGCCAGCCCGCCCGCGAACTTCACCAGGAAGCTCAGCGCAGCCGCGGCCGGGTCGGCGGAGCCGCGGCCCAGCAGCATCGCCAGCAGCAGGGTGAAGAGCGCGATGGCGGCGGCGTCGTTGAACAGGCTCTCCCCCTCGACCAGGATGGAGAGGCGGCGCGGCGCGCCCAGGTCGCGGAAGATGCCGACCACCGCCGCCGGGTCGGTGGTGGCGATGATGGCGCCCAGCAGCAGGCAGGCCAGCAGCCCCACCGTCGTGGTGTTGCCGTACCACAGGCTGGCCGCCCACCAGACGCCGAAGCCGGCCATGAAGGTGCAGACCAGCACCGCCACCACGGCCAGGACCAGGATGGGGGCGAGGTCGTCCAGCAGGCGCCGCACGTCGATCGCCAGCGCCGTCTCGAACAGCAGGACCGGCAGGAAGATGTAGAGGAAGGCGGCCGACGTCAGGTCCAGCCCGTCCAGCGCCGACAGGAAGTCCCCCATCGGCCCGCCCATGCCGTCGATGGTGCGCCCGCCCAGGTGCACCACCAGGCCCAGCGCCGTGCCGACGCCGGCCAGCAGCACCGTGTAGGGCAGCTTCAGCTGCTGCGCCAGCGGCGGCAGCAGGCTGACCAGCGCCAGCAGCCCGGCGAGGGCGAACAGGGGAAGGACGATGCTGTCCATGGTCTCCGGCGGCGGTGGCGGTCGGCGGGCGACAGGCTAGCGGGCCGGGCCCCCCTGGGGCAAGGGGCGGTACCGGGGCGGAGTTGGGGCGCGAATGGGGCGGATCACCCCCCTTTGAGGATCGTCAGCCCGGCGTCCCAGTAGGGCACCGGCCCGAAGCGGCCGGCCAGGAAGTCGACGAAGACGCGCACCTTGGGGCTGAGGTGCCGGTTGGCGGGGTAGACGCAGTGGATGGCGCCCTCCGACACCGTCCACTCCTGCAGCACGGGGTCCAGCCGGCCGGACGCCAGCTCCTCGCCGACGATGAAGGTGGGCAGGTGGGCGATGCCCTGGCCGGCCACCGCCGCCTCGCGCAGCACGTCGCCGTTGTTGGCGCACAGGCGCGATCCCACCCGCACCGTGCGCAGCTCGGGCGAGGCGGGGGCGACCCGGAACGGCCAGTGGTCGGGCTGCGGCGCGTTGGCGTAGAGCAGGCAGTCGTGCCCCGCCACCTCCTCGGGCAGGGCCGGCGTGCCGCGGCGGCGCAGATAGGCGGGGCTGGCGCAGTAGACCATGCGCGCCCCGCACAGCCGCCGCGCCACCAGCGAGCTGTCCTTCAGCCGGGCAATGCGCACCGCCACGTCGTAGCCCTCCTCCACCAGGTCGACGAAGCGGTCGTTCAGGTCCATCTCCACCCGGATCTCCGGGTAGGTGTCCATGAAGGCGGCGACCGCCCTGGCCAGGTGCAGCATGCCGAAGGACATCGGCGCCGCCACCTTCAGCACGCCGCGCGGGGCGCCGTGCATGTCGGCCACCGCCCGCTCCGCCTCGCCGATGTCGGACAGGATCTGCACCACGCGGCGGTAGAAGGCCTCGCCCACCTCCGTCAGGCTGATGTGGCGGGTGGTGCGGTTCAGCAGCCGGGCGCCCAGCCGCGCCTCCAGCTCCGCCACCCGCCGGCTGACCACCGACTTGGAGAGGTTCAGCCTGGCCGCCGCGGCGGTGAAGCTGCGCGCCTCCGCCACCCGGACGAACAGGCACATCTCCTCCACCCGGTCCATGATTGTCCCCCTATCCACAACAATCATGTTCGAGTTTGGTGGATTATCGACAGGACCGCAACGCGCTATCTCTCTTCACGACAAGACGCGCACCGCCCCGGTTGAAGGGCGGCAACCCCGAGAGACCCCTAGGAGGGAAAGATGGCGAAGGTTCTGGTCCTCTACTACAGCAGCTACGGCCACATCGAGACGATGGCGAAGGCGGTGGCCGACGGCGCCCGCTCGGTCGCCGGCACCGAGGTCGTGGTCAAGCGCGTGCCCGAGCTGGTGCCGGAGGAGATCGCCCGCAAGTCCGGCCTGAAGCTGGACCAGGACGCCCCCATCGCCAGCCCGCAGGAGCTGGGCGACTACGACGCCATCATCCTGGGCGTGCCCACCCGCTACGGCCGCATGGCCGCGCAGATGTCGAACTTCTGGGACCAGACCGGCGGCCTGTGGGCCAAGGGCGCCCTGATCGGCAAGGTCGGCAGCGTCTTCGCCTCGACCGCCACGCAGCACGGCGGGCAGGAGAGCACGATCCTCTCCACCCACACCATGCTGCTGCACCACGGCATGGTGATCGTGGGCCTGCCCTACAGCTTCGCCGGCCAGACGCGCATGGACGAGGTCGTCGGCGGCAGCCCCTACGGCGCCTCCACCATCGCCGGCGGCGACGGCTCGCGCCAGCCCTCGGAGACCGAGCTGGACGGCGCGCGCTTCCAGGGCGCCCACGTGGCCCGCATCGCCGCCAAGCTGGCGGGCTGATCCACCGGGCACAGTATAGAGAGAGTACACGGACAGGGCGGCGGCCGGCACATGGACCGGCCCCCGCCGGAGGGACCAGGTCATGATCGAGTTGCGCCGCTTCGACACGCTGGGCGCGTTCCGCATCGGCTGGCTGGACGCCAAGCACCATTTCAGCTTCGGCCACTACAACGAGCCGGCGCGCACCAGCTGGGGCCCGCTGCGGGTGTGGAACGACGACACCATCCGCCCGGCCAGCGGCTTCGATCCCCACCCGCACCGCGACATGGAGATCATCACCTATGTCCGGAAGGGCGCCATCAGCCACGAGGACCATCTGGGCAACCGCGGCCGCACCGAGGCGGGCGACGTCCAGGTGATGTCGGCCGGCACCGGGATCGTGCATGCCGAGTACAACCGCGAGCCCGGTGAGACGCAGATCTTCCAGATCTGGATCATCCCCGACCGCCGCGGCCACGCCCCGCGCTGGGAGAACCGCGCCTTCCCCAAGGGCGAGAGCGCGGGAAAACTGGTGGTTCTCGCCTCCGGCCGCGAGGCCGACCGCGGCACCGACGCGCCGGTCATCCACCAGGACGCCGCCCTGCTGGGCGCCACGCTCCCGGCCGGCACCACCGTCACCCACCAGCTGGGCGACCGGCTGGCCTACCTGGTGCCGGCGCGCGGCCGGGTGCGGGTGAACGGGGTGGAGGTGGACGCCCGCGACGGCGCCGCCATCCAGGCCGAGCCCAGCCTCACCATCGAGGCGCTGGAGGAGGCGGAGATCCTGCTGGCCGACCTGCCGCGCGCGGCCTGACGCCGCGGCACGCGGCCGGACTTGCCGGGACGGGGGCGGGGCTGCGAAGCTCCGCCCCCGTCGCCGTTTTCACGGGAGTCCTGCCATGACCGACCGCACCGGGTCCGTGCTGCTGGCCCTCGCCGGGCTGTTCGGCGCCCTCGCCGTCGCGGCGGGCGCCTACGCCTCCCACAGGCTGGCGGCCGTGCGCGGGGAGCGTGCGGCGGAGCTCTGGGCGACTGCCAGCCAGTACCAGATGGTCCACGCGCTCGCCATCGTGGGCGCGGTGCTGCTGCGCGAGCGGGCGGGGCGGGGTGGGGGGCTGCTGGCGGCGGCGGGCACGGCCTTCGCCGCGGGATGCGTGCTGTTCCCGGGCGCCCTCTACGGGCTGGGCTGGTGGGGTCCCAGCGCGCTCGGCGCCGTGGCGCCGCTGGGCGGCCTCTGCTTCATCCTGGGCTGGCTGGGGCTGGCGGCGGCGGCCGTGGCGGGCCGGCGCTGAGGCCTGGCCGAGGAGCCGTCAGGCCGGCACTGGCGCCGGGCTGGTCGGCCCGCGCAGGCCGGAGCCGTCGGACTTGGCCTCCGTGCAGTGCAGCTCGTGCAGCACCGCCATGACCGCCATCGCCTCCCGCCCGTTCAGCGAGTAGTAGATGGTCTGGGCGCTGCGCCGGGTGCGCACCAGCTTCTCCCGCCGGAGCTTGGCGAGGTGCTGGGACAGGGCGCTCTGGCTGAGGCCGACCAGATCCTCCAGCTCGCCCACGGAGCGCTCGCCTTCCGCGAGGTGGCAGAGGATGAGGAGGCGCCGCTCATTGCCCATGACCTTGAGCAGGGAGCTGGCCTTGCGTGCGTTGACTTTGAGGGCGTCGATGTCCATGACAGCGACATCGTCCGCGTCCCGCGGGCGTCAAGCGTCGTCCGCTAATTTTTTCCGAGTGCCCCCGGCGGTGCCGAAACCGGGGCTGGAGGGACCATGAATCCGGACCTGGAGCTCGACTGCACCGGCCTGATCTGCCCGCTTCCGGTGCTGCGCGCCCGCAAGGCGCTGAAGGGGATGGCGCCGGGGCAGGTGCTGCGCGTCACCGCCACCGACAAGGGGGCGCCGCGCGACTTCGACGCCTTCTGCGAGGCCTCGGGCAACCGGCTGCTGCGGCGGGAGGACGCCGACGGCGTCTTCGCCTTCGTCATCGAGCGGGCGCCGGACGCCTGAGGGGCCGGGCTCTCCGCCCTCCGGGCGCGGCCCACAAGGCGGAAGCGGCTGTCATCCACCTGAAATTCCCCATGAAACCGCCGCAATTCTCTGGGAAGATGCGCCCCGGAGGAAACAACCGGACGGCGGCCATGAACACGGCGCTCTTCACCCATTCGGCCTGTCTCGGCCACGACACCGGGGAGGACCACCCGGAGTGCGCCGACCGGCTGCGCGCCGTGCTGTCCGCGCTGGAGGCCGAGAGCTTCCACCTGCTGGACCGGCGGGAGGCGCCGCGCGCCACGGTGGACCAGCTGGCCCGCATCCATCCCCGCGCCCACGTGGAGGCCGTGCTGGCCGGCATCCCGACCGCGGGCCACGCCGCCATCGACGCCGACACGGTCGTCTCCCCCGGCTCGGGCGAGGCGGCGCTCAGGGCGGCGGGCGCCGTCGTCGCGGCGGTGGACGCGGTCATGGGCGGCGAGGTGCGCAACGCCTTCTGCGCCGTGCGCCCGCCCGGGCACCATGCCGAACCGGCCCAGGCCATGGGCTTCTGCCTGTTCAACAACGTCGCCGTCGGCGCCGCCCATGCCCGCGCGGAGCACGGCATCCGCCGCGTCGCCATCGTCGATTTCGACGTGCACCACGGCAACGGCAGCCAGACGGTGGCGGAGCACGACGCCGATCTGTTCTACGGCTCCACCCACCAGTGGCCGCTCTATCCCGGCACCGGCTCCACGCGGGAGACGGGCGACTTCGGCAACGTGGTGAACGTGCCGCTGGGGCCACGCTCCGGCAGCCCGGAGTTCCGCCACGCCGTCACCACGCAGCTGCTGCCGAAGCTGGACGCCTTCGCGCCGGAGCTGCTGATCATCAGCGCCGGCTTCGACGCCCATGCCCGCGACCCGCTCTCGCAGGTCTACCTGAACGAGGACGACTACGCCTGGGTCACCCGCAAGCTGCTGGAGGTCGCCGACCGCCACGCCCGCGGCCGCGTCGTCTCCGCGCTGGAGGGCGGCTACGACCTGCAGGCGCTGGCGGCCTCCGCCGCGGCGCATGTGAAGGTGCTGATGGCGTGAGGGCTGCTGGCTTGCGGGCTACTCCGGCAGGGCTCCGCTTCCGGGGGCAGGCCGCGCTTGCGGTAAGGCCCCGGGCGCCCTTAAAGTCCCCGGTCCTCAGAACGCGCGGATAGACATGACCGACCAGAGCCTGCCCCCCGACATCGCGTCCCTCAGCTTCGAGGACGCCCTTGGCGAGCTGGAGCGCATCGTGCGCCAGCTGGAGGAGGGCAAGGCCAAGCTGGACGACGCGATCCGCTTCTACGAGCGCGGCACGCTGCTGAAGCGGCATTGCGAGCTGAAGCTGCGCGAGGCCCAGGCCAAGGTCGACCGCATCGCCATTTCCGGCGACGGGTCGGTCACCCTCGAACCCGCCCGCATCGACTGACCGCCATGCCCAATCTCCCGAAGTCCCTGACCGCCGCCATGGCGGACACCGTCGAGCAGGTCGAGGCCGCCATCGAGGTGCTGCTGCCCCGCTCCGACCTTGCCGAGGAGCGGCTGTACGAGGCCATGCGCTACGGCTGCCTCGGCGGCGGCAAGCGGCTGCGCCCCTTCCTGGTGATGGAGAGCGCGCGCCTGTTCGGCGTGAACCCGGCCTGCGCGCTGCGCACCGCGGCGGCGGTGGAGTTCGTCCACTGCTACTCCCTCATCCACGACGATCTGCCGGCGATGGACAATGCCGAGCTGCGCCGGGGCCGGCCGACCGTGCACCGCCAGTTCGACGAGGCGACCGCCATCCTGGCCGGCGACGGGCTGCTGACCGCGGCCTTCGAGATCCTGTCCGACCCCGAGACGCACGAGGACGCGCGGGTGCGCTGCAACCTGGTGGCTGCCCTGGCTAAGGCCGCCGGCCCGCGCGGCATGGTGGGCGGGCAGATGATGGACCTGATCGCCGAGACGACCGAGTTCGACATCGGCGCCATCACCCGGCTGCAGCGCATGAAGACGGGCGACATGATCGCCTTCTCCGCCTGCGCCGGCGCCATCCTCGGACGGGCGTCCCCGCCCCAGCACCATGCTCTTCAGGCGTACGCCCACGACCTGGGGCTGGCCTTCCAGATCGTGGACGATTTGCTGGACGCCGAGGGCACGGAGGCCGAGACGGGCAAGCCCGTGGGCCGCGACGAGCAGGCGGGCAAGGCCACTTTCGTATCCATCCTGGGCATCGACCGGGCCCGCGACCAGGCAAGGCGGCTGGCCGCCCAGGCCTCCGCCCACCTCGACATCTTCGAGGACCGCGCCGATATGCTTAAGGCCGTCGCGTCCTTCGTGGTCGAGCGCCGGTCTTGACGGGATCACCGAGGGGAGACGACGACATGGCGGCAACCAAGACCCCGCTGCTGGACCTGGTGCGCATCCCGGCCGACCTCCGGCGGCTGCAGCCCGGCCAGCTGCGCCAGCTCGCCGACGAACTCAGGACCGAGACGATCGACGCGGTGTCCGTCACCGGCGGGCACCTCGGCGCGGGCCTGGGCGTGGTCGAGCTGACGGTGGCGCTGCACTACGTGTTCGACACGCCGGGCGACCGCATCGTCTGGGACGTCGGCCACCAGGCCTACCCGCACAAGATCCTGACCGGCCGGCGCGACCGCATCCGCACGCTGCGCCAGGGCGGCGGCCTGTCCGGATTCACCAAGCGCTCGGAGAGCGAGTACGACCCGTTCGGCACGGCGCACAGCTCCACCTCCATCTCCGCCGGACTCGGCATGGCGGTGGCGCGCGACCTGAAGGGCGGGCGCAACAACGTCATCGCGGTCATCGGCGACGGCGCCATGAGCGCCGGCATGGCGTACGAGGCGATGAACAACGCCGGCGGCATGTCGAGCCGGCTGATCGTCATCCTGAACGACAACGACATGTCGATCGCGCCGCCCGTGGGCGCGCTGTCGGGCTACCTGTCGCGCCTCATCTCCTCCAAGCAGTACCGGGGCCTGCGCGGTCTCGCCAAGGACATCGCCGAGCACTTCCCGAAGCCGCTGATGACCGCCGCCCGCCGGGCGGAGGAGTATGCGCGCGGCTTCGTGACCGGCGGCACCCTGTTCGAGGAGCTGGGCTTCTACTATGTCGGCCCCATCGACGGGCACAACCTCGACCATTTGTTGCCGGTGCTGGAGAACGTGCGCGACGACGAGGGGGCGGGCCCGGTCCTGATCCACGTCGTCACCCAGAAGGGCCGCGGCTACGCGCCGGCGGAGGCGTCGGCGGACAAGCTGCACGCCGTCGCCAAGTTCGACGTCATCACCGGCACCCAGGCCAAGGCCAAGGCGAACGCGCCGACCTACACCAAGGTCTTCGCCGACGCCCTCATCCGCGAGGCGGAGGACGACGAGCGCATCGTCGCCATCACCGCCGCCATGCCGTCGGGCACCGGCCTGGACCTGTTCGGCAAGCGCTTCCCCGGCCGCACCTTCGACGTCGGCATCGCCGAGCAGCACGCCGTCACCTTCGCCGCCGGCCTGGCGACGGAGGGGTTCAAGCCCTTCTGCGCGATCTACTCGACCTTCCTGCAGCGCGGCTACGACCAGGTCGTGCACGACGTCGCCATCCAGAACCTGCCGGTGCGCTTCGCCATCGACCGCGCCGGGCTGGTCGGGGCCGACGGCGCCACCCATGCCGGCAGCTTCGACACCGCCTTCCTGGGCTGCCTGCCCAACATGGTGCTGATGGCCGCCGCCGACGAGGCGGAGCTGATGCACATGGTAGCGACCGCCGCCGCCATCGACGACCGCCCCTCGGCCTTCCGCTACCCGCGCGGCGAGGGCGTGGGGCTGGAGATGCCGGAGCGCGGCCGGGTCCTGCCCATCGGCAAGGGCCGCGTGCTGCGCGAGGGCACCAAGGTGGCGCTGCTGTCCTACGGCACCCGGCTGGCGGAATGCCTGGTCGCGGCGGAGGATTTGGCCGCGCGCGGCCTGCCTGCGACCGTGGCCGACGCCCGCTTCGCCAAGCCGCTGGACGAGGAGCTGGTGCGGCGCCTCGCGACCGAGCACGAGGTGCTGATCACGGTCGAGGAGGGCTCGGTCGGCGGGTTCGGCAGCTTCGTGCTGCACTTCCTGGCGAACGAGGGGCTGCTGGACCAGGGCGTGAAGATCCGCCCGATGGTGCTGCCCGACACCTTCCAGGACCACGACAGCCCCGCCAAACAGTACGAGGAGGCCGGCCTGACCGCCCGCCACATCGTCGCCAAGGCGCTGCAGGCCCTGGGCATCGAGAAGGCCGGCGTGGGCGTGGTGCGGGCCTGAGGGGCCTCTCCGCCGGTTTCCTTCTCCCCCTGTGGATATCCCTCTCCCCTTGAGGGAGAGGGAAGGGGCCCGCGGCGCAGCCGCGGGAAGGGTGAGGGGGCCCGGCCGTGGGGCAGCGGTCGCGTGGTGCGGCCTTCGACAGGCTCAGGCTGAGGGATGTATTGCTGCTTCAAAGGGAGGTAGCTGCTCCCCGCACACCGGGCCTGGCATCCACCCTTCCTCTTGCTGAGCTCGGTCAGAAGCACGCACAGCCTCTCAGCCGCGCCCGGGCACCAGGCGTCCCGAGTCCAGGACCCCTCACCCTCCCACCGCCTTGCGGCGGCGGGTCCCTCCCTCTCCCTCAAGGGGAGAGGGGATCGCGGGAGGGAGAGGGAACGTCCTTACCCCGCCGGCCGCTTCAGCTGCGCCCGCAGGCCCAGGAAGGCCGGCAGCGGGTGGGTGACGACGTAGGTGGGGACGGGGCCGAGGTAGTCGCGCATGCGGCCCTTCTCCACGAACCGCTTGCGGAAGCGGGAGTG